>DATHQY010000654.1:0-2442 GCA_035482215.1 Polyangiaceae bacterium
CAGGCCATGTGCACCGCCGCGTCGACCGGCACCTCCTCGGCGAGGGTCTCCACCGCGCGCGGATCGCCGAGGTCCGCGGCGTACACGCGAAATCGCGGATGCTCGATCAGATCGGAGGCGACCGTTCGGCCGTCGCGAAGCGCCCCCGAGCGGACGCTGCCCACGACGTCGTGTCCGTGCGCCAAGAGCGAGCGCGCCACCCACGGACCGATGAAGCCCGCGACTCCCGTCACGAGGACTCTCATGGCGACGTGGCCGGTGCGGTGCGGGGCCGCCGCCCCGACCATTCGGCGACCGTCGGGAGCTTCGCGTCGCGCTCGGACATGAAGGGATCTTCGATGGGCCAGGCGATCTCCAAGTCCGGATCGTCCCAGCGAACCCCGGACGCCGCTTCCGCCTTGTAGAACTCGCTCATGACGTAGAAGACGACCGAATCGGGAGCCAAAGTTTGAAAGCCGTGCGCGAAGCCCTTCGGCAAGTAAAGCGAGCGAAATCCGTCCGGCGTGAGCTCTTGCGCGAAGTGCTGGCCGAAGGTGGGCGAGTCCCCGCGGAGGTCGACGATCACGTCGAATACCGCGCCGCGCGTGCACGAAACGATCTTCTCTTCGGCGTACGGCTCCTCCTGGAAGTGCAGGCCCCGGAGCGTGCCGCGCCGCGTGTTGTGCGACACGCTGCACTGGGCAATCGTGCGAAAGAGCCCCATCCTACCCAGCTCCTCCTGGCAGAAGGTGCGTGCGAACGCGCCGCGATCGTCGCGCTTCGGCTCGCCTTCGATGAGGAAAGCTCCGGCCAGCGGCGTCTCGACGAACTTCATCGCCGGCCCCTCAGACGATGCGCGGTTCGGGCACCGGGATGATGAACTTTCCACCGGCCTGGCGATACGCGTCCTGCTGCGCCAGAATTTCGTCGGCGAAGTTCCACGTCAGGAGCAGAAGATAATCCGGCCGCTCCCGCGCGAGGACCTCCGGCCCGACGATGGGCAGATGCACGCCCGGCATGAAGCGGCCCTGTTTGACCGAGCTGCGGTCGACGGCGAAATCGAGCACGTCGCGACCGATCCCGAACGCGTTGAGCAGCGTGCTCCCCTTGGCCGAGGCGCCGTAGACGGCGAGCGAACGGCCCTGGCGCTTGAGCGAGGTGAGCATCGAGACGAGGTCCGTCCGGAGTCGATCGACGCGCCGCGCGAAATCGGCATAAAAGCCGAACGTGTCGACGCCGCGCGCCCCCTCGTTCGCACGCATGGCGGCGACGGCGGGCGACGCCGATCCGTGCCCGGCGTGGCGCACGTGGACCTGGAGCGAGCCGCCGTGAATCGGTACGTGGGCCACGTCGGCGATGTGCAATCCGTGGCGCTCGAAGAGGGCAGAGAGCGCCGTGAGCGAGAAGTAGGAAAGGTGCTCGTGGTAAATCGTGTCGAATTCGACGTGGTCGACCAGATCGACGACGTAGGGAGCTTCGATGATCCCGAGGCCTCCCGGCTTCAGGATGGCGGCGAGACCGGCGACGAAGTCGTTCACTTCGGGGACGTGCGCGAGCACGTTGTGCGCATGAAACACGTCCGCCCGTTGCCCGCGATCGGCGAGAGCCGTCGCGACGGCGGAGCCGAAGAACGCGCATTCCGTCTCGATGCCCTTTTCCGAGGCGACGGCGGCGATGTTCTTCGCGGGCTCGACGCCGAGGACCCGGACGCCTCTCCGCGAGTACCACTGGAGCAGATAGCCGTCGTTGCTGGCCGCTTCGACGACGAGGCTCGCGGCCCCGAGCCGTTCGTTCGCGATCGTCCGCTCCGCGAGCGCGCGCGCATGCTCGACCATCGTGGTCGAAAACGACGACAGATAGAGATATTCGGAGAACATCACCTCGGGCGGCACGGTCTCGAGGATCTGCACGAGCGAGCAACCCCTGCAGAAAGCGACGTCGAGCGGAAACCGCGGCTCGGCTCGTGCCAGGTCTTCTTCGCGGAGGAGTGCGTTCGCGAGAGGCGTATCGCCGAGCGCCAGAAAGACCTCGATGGATTGGCTGCCGCACGAGCGGCACGCGGTGATCTTCATGCGTCCCCTCCGGACGTCATCGCGTCGGCATAGGCGCGTATTTGCTCTTGCGTGCATGCGCGCGCGGCCGCGGCCCCGCCTTCCGCGTAGAAGGCGCGGTACCATTGCACGCTTCGCCCGACCGCTTCCGCGAACGACCAGCGCGGGCGCCATTCCAGGTGGGCGACCGCCTTGTCGATCGACAACGCGAGGAGGCCGGCTTCGCGCGGCGCGTTCGGCTGCCGCCCGTCGACCCACGAGCCGCTTCCCCACGCCGCCACGAGGCGCTCCACGAGGTCTTCGACGGTTCGGTTCGAAACGGGCAGGGGACCGAAGTTGTACGCGCCGCAGAAGTCGGCGCGCTCCGGCAGGGTGCCGCGCGCAAGCTTGGAGGCCAGCGTCAGATAGCCCG
>DATHQY010000655.1:0-2968 GCA_035482215.1 Polyangiaceae bacterium
GGCAGCTCGGCTGTGATGCGCGTCCCCGCCCCCGGTGGGCTCTCGACCGAGATCGACCCGCCGAGCGCCTCGACGCGGTCGGTCAAGCCGACGAGGCCCGAACCGCGGCTTCGATCGGCTCCGCCGATGCCATTGTCGCGGATGGACAGCATCAGACGGCCATCGCGAGGCGTCACCGAGATATCGATCCGTGATGCCTGCGCGTGCTTGGCCGCATTGGCTAGGGCCTCTGACATGACGTAGTACGCCGCGACCTCGATCGGTGCAGGCAGTCGCCTACCGATCCTGAGGTCCAGCGCGACGGGAATCGCCGACCGGCGCGCGAGTGTTCGCAGCGCCGGCGCGAGCCCTCCCTGCGCGAGGATCGCCGGATGGATCCCGCGCGAGAGCTCCTGTAGCTCCTCGACCGCTCCGGCCAGCCCGGTCGCGATCCGGGAAAGCTCCGCGCGAACGTCGCTCAGATCGGAAGGCAGACCAGACTGCGCGGCGCGTAGCGCCAACCCGAGCGAGACTAGCCGCTGCTGGGTGCCGTCGTGGAGGTCTCGCTCGATCCGCCGACGAGCATCGTCTGACGCGGCCACGATGCGTCGCCGCGACGCGGCGAGCTCAGACTTGCTCTCGGCATTCGCGATTGCTGTGGCGACGAGCTCGCCGACTTTCTCCATGCGTTCCTCCGCATCGGGCGGGAGTTCCGCGCTGGCCGCGACGACCATTGCCCCCCAGAGACGGCCCTCCACCACGATCGGGCTCGCAACGGTACACGCAACGCCGGGATGCCCAAGGGCTGCGGAAATGGGTCCGGCGACGGTCGCCCAATAGGTTCCGCTCATCCGGGCAGAGCGTCCAGTGTGATAGACGCGTGCGCTGGCGCTCACATCGTCGAAGCTCCAGCGCACTCCGGCGAACTCGGCGGCGGCCTGTTGCGCGGCGCCAACGAGGACGATCGCCTGATCCTCGGGGTCGAATCGGACGACCGCTGCTACCTGGGTGGCGAACAGCTGACCGACCTCGTCGCTCACCGCCGAGAAGATCTCGGCAGGCCGTACGCCCTCTGCCACCAGCGTGGCCACGCGCCGAAGCGCGGCCTGCTCGTCGACCAGCCGCTCGATTGCGGCGCGCGCGTCGGCGTTGCTAATGGCCGTGGCGACGAGATTCGCGAACTGCACGAGGTGTCTCTCGGGCTCTGGCAGCCATGCGCGCTCTCCGGACGTCACGACAACCAGCGCACCCCAGACGACTCCGCGCACCACGATCGGGCAGCCCACCGCCGACCCGATCCTGCGTTCACGTGCGCCCTCGGCGACCGCACCAGGAGTGGCGGAGTAATCGTCGATCCGGGCTGGCCGTCCTTCGCGGATGACGGACGCGGTGATGCCGTCGTTATCGATCGGCACCCGCGCGCCGACCGGGAAGCTGTCCGAGATCGCGGCGCCGTAAGCCGCAACCACGGTCGCGGTCCCGTCGCCCTCGGCGCGCAAGAGGCCGCAGTCGACGTTCCCGAGTACCTTCCCCGCTTCTTCGGCGACTTTCGCGAACACCTCCCCAGGAGACTCCTCCTCTGCGACGAGCGTCGCCACCCGACGTAGCGCCGCTTGCTCGTCGACTAGCCGCGCGAGCGCCTCGCGTGCCTCGGCCCTCGCGATCGCGGTGGCGAGGAGCTCGGTAAAGTCGGAGAGGCCTTCTTCGATGCCTCGGGGCAAACCCGCCGCTCCCGGGTTGGCGACACAGACGACTCCCCACGGTCGGCCGTCGACGAGGATGGGGACGCCGACCGCCGAGCGTATCGACCATGTCCGCATGGCGGCGGCGGACGTGCTTTGCAGATCCGTGTAGTCCTCGATCCTCGCCGCGCGCCCCGTTTCGAGTACGGTCGCCCCCAAGCTCGGTCCGTCGAGCGGCCACCTGCTGCCCACCGGGAAGCCGGGGTCATTGACAGAGGCGACCACGGTGGAGTGCGCATCCGAGTCGTATCGATCGATCGTCACTATTCGAACGCCGAAGACATGCGCCACTTCTCGCGCGGCCAAGGCGAATACGTCCGCCTCAGCTTTGCCCTGTACGACAAGTGTCGCGACTCGTCGCAGGGCGGTTTGCTGGTCAGCCAGCCGCGGGAGGTCCTCGCGCGCCTGGGCGTTGGAGACCGCGGTCGTCACGAGCTCCGTGAACGCGGCGATTCGGGACTCGGCGTCCTCGGGCAATGGTTTCATGCCGCGGGTCGCCGCCATCAGCACGCCCCAGAGCCTCCCCTGGGCGAGGATCGGGGCGCCGACCATCGAGCGTAGGCGCAGACCGCGGGCGACCTCGATGGTCTCACCCGGGGCATCGACGTAACTGTCCATGCGGGCGGGTCCGCCCGTGTGGAAGATGCGGGCGGCGACGCTGTCGCCGTCCAGCGGCAGCCGCGCCCCGATCGCCAGCATCGGACCGGCCGCGCTCCAGCCGGCAATCACCCTCGCCGTTCCGTCGCCTGCGAACACGTACATCGCCGCCAGGTCGGCGCCGAGAAGAGGACCGATCGCCTCCGTGACAGCAGCGAATACCTCATCCGGAGCCGGCTGTCGTGCCACGAGGACGGCCACTCGCCGCAGCGCCGCCCGCTCCTCGGCGAGCTGTCCGAGCTCGGCTGTCCGCGCCGCGACCTTCGCCTCGAGCTCGTTCCGCATCTGGCGGAGCGCTTCTTCGGCGCTCGCCCGTTCTTCGATGAGGCGTGCGTTATGGAAGGCCGTCGCGGTGTAATCCGCGGCCAGGGACAGCAGCAGCTGGTCGATCGCCGTCGGAAAGTCGCTGCGCGTCCGCGCGGCGGCGACGAGGCCGCCGTCGCCGTCGACCCCGATGGGGACGGCAATACCGCGACACGGCTCCGCGGCGTCACCGACGTCGGCAATGACCGTCCGATGGGGAAATCGAGCCGTAGCGCTTTGACGTTCCAGCCAGTCCGGAAACCCCTTCCACGCATCACCGCGCGTGA
>DATHQY010000656.1:0-7616 GCA_035482215.1 Polyangiaceae bacterium
CGATGATGACAAACATCGACGGAACGAGAAATAGGGAAATTACCGTCGACGATGCGAGCCCACCCACCACGGCGAGGGCCAACGGCTGATTGGCTTCGGATCCGCGTTCGAGCGCCAGCGCCGTGGGCACGAGGCCAATTACAGTCGCCAGACTCGTCATCACGATCGGCACGAAACGCGATCGAGACGCCTGAAGAATGGCTTCGAGTCGCGTCAGCCCGCCGGCAAGGCGACGGCTCGCATCGTCGACCAGCAGGATGCCGTTCGATACGGCAATCCCGATCACCATGAGTACGCCCATCAGGGCGGTGATCGAGAACCCTTGGCCAGCTGCGGCCAGGGCCATCACGATTCCCCATAAGGCCACGGGGATTGTGAACAACATGATGAGAGGTAGCCGCAGCGATTTGAACTGACTAGCCATGATCATGAAGACCACCATGACGGCCAGACTCAGTGCGAGCCCGAGCCCGGAGAAGGTCGTCCGCATCAGTTGCACCTGACCCACGAAGTGAAACGGGATATTTCGGCTCCGCTCGTTGCTTCGAAGAGCCTCCTCGAGCGCCGCCGCGGCGGACCCAAGGTCTCTGCCCTCAGTCTGCATGAGAACGCGCGCGACCCGCGCCATGTGGCTTCGCTCCACCGCAACCGCGCCCGTCGAACGGACGACGTCGCTGTAGGCGCCCAAGAGTACCGGCTGGCGATTTTGGCCAAAATGCACCGGCAGGTCGCCCAGAGCGTGCGTATCCGTAACCTTGCGGCCATCGTAGTAGGTGACGACGTAATACGCGCGACCGTTGTTCGCGTCGACCCATACGCCCGGCGAATTGATATTCCCCGTCGTCGCTTCGAGCGTCGTTTGCGCCGCATCTCGCACCGACGTGCCGACGAAGCCCGACTTTTCCCGATCGGTATTGACCCGGATCTCCGGGTAATCGATCTGGAGCGACTCCCGGACGTCTCGTATGCCGGGGATCGTTCTCGCGACGTCGGCCACCGCCTTTGCCTCGGCGTCCAGCGCGTCGAGGTTGTCATCTTCGAGCTCCACGACCAGCGGTGCCAAGTATCCATTCGCGAACACGCTGGCCACGAGGCCACCTGGGTACTGGAGCACCTCGATCCCGGGAAATTCCCGGGTCAAGATCTCCCGTATGCGGACTGCCAGATCCTGCTGCGACGCCACGCGGTGCTCGGGAGCTGCCAACGCCAAGCGGAGAAAGCCGGTATTGGGAGCCACGTTGGGGCTGGCGAGCAGACTACGTTGCTCTTCCGGCATGCCCACGTTCGTGACGACCATCTGCAGCGCGCCGGGCGGAAGCTCCGCGGACAGTGCCCGTCCCATCCGCGCGAGCTGTTCGGAGGCTTGCTGCACGGAGATGCCCGGAGCGAAGCGGACGTACACCATGTCCATCGACTCGTCGATGTCCGGAAAGAAGGTGCTCGGCAAGTGGGCTGCGGCCCAGACGCTCGAAGCCACGAGGACGAGCGACATCCCGAGGACCCACGACCGAACCGGCAACACGCGTCGTAACGCGGCGGTGTAGGCGTCCGCGAGAGCGTCGACCCGCGCCTCAAACCAGCGCGCGACGGGGCCGCTGTCGCCGTGCCCGAGAAAGTAGCGGCACGCCACCGGGGTCACCGCGATGCTGACGAAGTAGGAGGCGATCATGGCTACGGCGACGGTGAGAGCCAGCGGCGCGAAGAGGCGCTTGGCTAGTCCGGCCAACAGCACGACTGGGAGCAGGACCGCTATGGTCGTCAGCGTCGAGGCCAGAACCGGCAGGGCGACGGCATTGGTGCCGTGGAGCGCCGCTTCGTAGGGATCGCGGCCCGCACGTCGCTCTCGGTGAATAGACTCGAGGACGACAACGGCGTTGTCGACGAGACGACCCATCGCCAGCGTGAGGCCGCCAAGAGTGATCGCGTTGAGTGTCTGTCCGGATGAGTAGAGGACAATCAGCGTAATGGCAAACGAGAGCGGAATCGCGACCGACACGATGAGAGTGCCACGGACGCTCTGCAGAAAGAGCAGGATCACCAGCGCGACGAGGACGAGCGCCTGCAAAATCTCACGCTGCAGACCTTCGTACGTGTTCCGTACAAAGGTCGACTGGTCGAAGTAGACCTCGGCTTTCATTCCCGGCGGCAGGTTCTTGAGGTGAGCGACGTGGTCCTTGACCGCGTCCACGATCGCAATGGTGTTCCCGCCCGGGATGCGCAGGACGTTGAGGTAAACGGCGTCGTTGCCGTTGACCGACACCGATTGAGTCTGGGGCATTCCTCCATCCTCGATGCGGGCCACGTCCTCGATGAGGATCGGGCGATCGTCGACGACCTTCACGGTACCCCTTCCAATCGTCGCAAGGTCCTGGGGGACCGCGTTCGTGTAGACGTTGGCGTCGAAGCCGGGGGTGATGAATTCGCCCGAGGGCAAGAGTGCATTCGAGCGCCCGACGGCGGCGGCGATGTCTTCGGCCGTCACGTGACGGCTTTGCGCCTTGACGGGATCCACCACGATGTTGATCTGTCGCGGCCGTCCGCCGTCGACCGGCGCGCTTCCGACTCCATCGATCCCTTCGATTTGAGGTTCGATGTAGTTTTGTGCATAGTCATAGAGTTGCGCACCGGAATAACCCGCGCCGGTGATGACGATCTGGCACACGGGCGCGTTCGATGGATCATATTGAAGGACGAAAGGCGGCAAGAGACCCAGCGACTTGGGCGCGCCCGCCATCGCGAACGCCGCCTCGGATTGAACAAGGGTCTGCGCGGCGCCTAGATCGGTGCCCCACTTTAGCCAGACGTAGATGAGCGCGAAGTTGTTGCGCGAAAGACTTTCGACGTGATCGACGCCCGGCGTCGCCGCGACGTATCGTTCGATCCGCCACGCGACGGCCTTCTCTACGTCCCGTGCAGGCAGACCCGGTGCCACTTCGCCGATGATGAGAACGGGCGGCGTCAGCTCCGGGAATGTGTCGACGCTCATGCGGGGCGTGACGACGCCCGCGAACACGACCACGCCGACGCATAGCATGAGGATCGCGATCGGGTTGCGAAGCGAAAGAAGAGTCATGGATGGGCCACCGCCGTCGGGACATCAGACGCCCACTTCGCTTGGTCCTGTTCGTCGCTGGCGTCGACGCGATCGCCGTCGTGGAGCAGCGCGCGGCCTTCTGTGATCACTGGCGTATGCGGCAGGAGCGCATGCTCGAGGAGCAAGTCGCCGCTCGATTCGTCGAGAACCTTTATGACATGAAGACGCGCGCGGTCTTCTTCGACGACGAATAGGGTAGCTCGCGATCCTTGGACGGTCGCCGCATGGATCGGAATGGCGGTGGCGACGGTCGCAGCGCCGACCTCGATGCGAACCTCCGCGGTCGTGTCCACGGGGATGACTCGGTCGGGGTTCGGGATGTCGACTTCGAAGTGTACCGTTCGCACCTCTCGGTCGGCATGCGGTGCTCGTCGCGATACGGCGCCGGTCGTGTCTTGACCCGTCGCGTCCAGATGAAGGCGAACGGGCGTGCGGGGCGCCACAACGCCAAAGTCGCCTTCGGGCGCGTCGGCGACGAACCGCACCGTGCCTCGATCGACGATCGAGACGACGGCGGCGCCAGGATGGACGTAAGAACCCGGGTCGGCGTACCGATCGCCAACCTCGCCGTCGAAGGGCGCGCGAAGCACGCAGTCGCTGATCTGGAGCGAGCCGTGAGCGATCATCGCTTGCTGCGCCGCGAGCTGTGCGGTTTCGACGGCGCTCTGCGCCAAGGCCTGCTCAACTTCGTTGGCGGACGCGAAGCCGCCGTCAAGCAACCTGCGGGTGCGGTCGGCCTCGTCCGCCACGGCCTTTTGGCGCGCGGCGAGGGCTCGCGCTTGCATCGCGACCGTGGCCTGCTCAGTGTTGGTCGGCCGACAGTCGAGCGTCGCCAGAACGTCGCCGCGGCGGACCACCGCGCCGGGCCGGACGAGGACGGTGTCGACGTACGCCGAGACGAGCTGCGGCCCGACGTTGGCTTCCACCCATGGGCGCAGCGTCCCGACGTACGTCCGTGACGGGCGATAGGTCACCTCGCGCGCGCGAACGAACGCCACTCTTGCAGGATGATCGACAAGCGCCTGCTTGTTGGTGCGTCCTTCCATATGCCGAATGACGACGATGCTCGCGCCCGCCGCGGCGACGGCTGAGCAGCCGAGAAGCACTACGATTGCGCGCGTGTTCATGGGGTCTCCGCCAGCAGCCGAGCCAACGCGGCCCGGGTCCGATTCAGTTCGAAACGTCCGACGGCGAGATCAATCTCCGCTGTGATGCGCAGATCTTCCGCGTCGGCCAACTCGACCGCGTTGCCGAGTCCGACATCGAATCGCGCGTTGGCTTGATCGGCATTCGCGATGGCGGCCTGGACGGTTCGCTGCAATATCGGCAGTGCGTCGCGCGACGCTTCCACCGCGACGTAGGCTCTGCCGACCGAGCTGAGAAGGTGAAGCCGGGTCGCCTCGGCGTCGCCGCGTGCAACCTCCTCGGCTTTGCGCGATACGCGTTCGCGCGCCACCGTGCCGGGATCGTAGAGAGGCCATCCGAGGACCACTCCGATGTCCCAGTTGGGCACTAGTGGGAGGAGCCCGTTGCCCACGGGGGCCTCGCCGCTCGTGGGCATCGCTCCACCGGCGTTTCCGGAGAGTGCCCCACTTGCATAGAGGTTTGGACGCTCCGTAGCCGCGATCGCGCGAGTTTCTTGGCGCTGCGCGCGAAGCTTACCCAAAGCCGCCGCCAGATCCGGATTGCGTTCTTCGGCTCGCGCCAGAGCGACGTCGAGCGAAGGCAGATCGCTCGTTTCCGGCACCTTCCCGCCTGCGTCGAGCAAACGGCCAGGGATGCCAATCGAGGCGCCAAACGCGAGCTGCGCGCTCGTGAGTCCAGCCTGCGCCCGGACGCGCTCGAGATCGAAGCGATCGAGTAGCGCCTCTGCGCGCGTTAGCTCGATCGGACGTCGCAGGCCTGTATCGACCCCCGCCCTGGCCATATCTCGGTGCACCTCCGCTCGCTGGTACGCCTGCTCGGCCGCATCGACGACCGATCGAGCGGCAAGCACGGCGAAGTACGCTTCCTCGACGTCGAAGTCGAGGAGGAGCCACGTTGACACGACCTCGAAGCGGCGCACGTCGGAGCGCAGATCGTCGGCCGCTTCCTGGGCCGCGATCTGGCCGAAGTCGAAGAGCTCCTGCCGTCCGCTCACTCCGAACAGGCTCGATGCTTCTGGAATCAGACTCGCGGTCGCCTGGGTCTCGGCGCGGGTCGCGCTGACTCGCGGGTTATCGAAGGACGATGCACCGAGATAAGAGCCCGTCGTGTTGTTCGTGGTCGTTGCCAAGAGCTGCGCGGTCCCGACGACACTCGGCAACCAGTGCGATTGGGTGACCGCTGCTTGGGCTACCGCTTCGTCGACGCGTGCTGCAGCAGCAAGTACCTCGGGCCTGTGGACATGGGCATAGTCGAGCGCCTCTCCCAGCGTCATGACGGAAACCGCGGGTGAGGCGGCGGCGCGGGCGATGCTGACCAAAGAGGCCACGGAGAGAAACATGGGAAAGCGCGAGATGCGCAATGACATCGACGGCGCCCTAAAGCAGGCCTCGTGCCCGCCGTGCCACCCGAGTATCCAGCCCAATTCGCGCGCCAAGATCTGAAGGACCGGCAGTTTCTGCCGCTCCGAGGAGCAAAATTTGTCGGTTACGAAGGCACGACTCCACAGGAGCCGTGCGTGTTCTCCTTGGTCCCGCGTGGTTCACGCGCGGTCTGCGCGCGGCACGCGCCATGCTCTTAGTCGCGGCAGACTAGTGATGCGTGGCGGGAATAACCTGAGCCCCAAGGCGGTTGCGCTGCCTTCCACCATGGGCGCGATCGTGCAGGGCGACCGCCGCCGCGAGCGGCGTCTTACTCCGGGCGGTTTGGTCGCCGCGATTGTCGCCGCGCTGGTTCTTCTCGGATTCGTGGCCTACTTCGACGAGGAACGCGCGGCCGAAGCGTCGTTCGCGGACTTTGCGGCGGAGCAGGTGGAGATCGCCAAGACCGCCGCGGCGGTACTCAGCGCCGGTCTCGAGGGCCGGCACACGCCCGTCGGGACGATCGACGTGTTGGGGGAAGCAGCCTTGAGGCTTCGTGCCATCGCGCAGCGTGGAGACGTCGCAATTCTCGTCAAAGCGCCGGAAACCGGATCCCAGCTTCTCACGCTCGACGATCGTTCTCTTCAGGTCCCCGCAATAACCGCCCGCGCCTCCACACGCGCGGGCGACGGTACGTTCGTGCGGCTGAATCATCCGGATGCAGTGACGCTTGGTCTTCCCGAAAGAACCGCGGTAGCAGGGCTCGCGGACATCCGGCTCCCCGAAGGTCGCTGGACGCTCGTCGTGGCGACGACGGCCCGGCGCGAACGCGATCGGGAAGAACGCGGGCTGTGGCGTGTCGCTCTCGGCTTCGTGGTCGCATCGGCCATTGTCGTTACGTTTGGCACGCTGGCCCTTCGCATCCAACGCGCGGAGTTCGAACTCGGCCGGCGGCTCGAGCTCGCGGAGTTTGCACGCGCCCGCGATGACCGGCTCGGACGTGCCGATAAGCTCGCCACGCTCGGGGCGCTGGCAACGGGCATTGTCCATCAAGTTTCGACGCCGCTCAGCGTCATCGTCGTTCGCGCCGAGCGGCTCGCAATACGCGTCGTGGATGACGACAAAGCCCGACGGTCGGTTGCCATCATTTCCGAGCAAGCTCACCGCATCCACGCCATCATTCGCGGCTTTCTCCGCCTTGCTCGAGGCGGCTTGCCAACCCTCGAGCGAGTGCATCCTGGCGAGATCGCCCAGGTCGCCGTCGATCTCGTGGAACACCGCTTCGAGAAAGCCGGCGTCGCGCTCCGCACCGAACTGGAAGAGAATGTGCAACCCATCGCCTGCGACCCTCGCCTCTTCGAGCAGGCGATCGTCAATCTGCTTCTCAATGCGTGCGACGCGTGCACCGGCGGCGGCCACGTGCTGCTGCGGGTTCACGCAACCCCGAGCGCCGTGACGTTCGTGGTCGAAGACGACGGGGTCGGCATCACAGAAGAAGCCGCGCGTCGCGCAACGGAACCCTTCTTCACGACCAAGTCAGTGGACGAGGGAACCGGTTTGGGGCTCGCAATCGCCAGCGAAATCGTGAACCACCATTACGGCACGTTGGTGCTCGAGCCGCTCCCGCGGTGCGGGACGCGCGCATCCATCGAATTACCGCCAGCGGAGCCGGCGCGTACATGAATCAGGACACGACCCGCCACGCCGTGCGTCCGCGCGTGCTCATCGTCGATGACGATAAGGCGCTCGGCGAGTCCCTGGCCGACGAGCTGACGACCGACGGCTTCGACACCACCCACGTTTCTTCGAGTCGGGAGGCGGCACACCTGCTCGAGCAGGACTTTGATATCCTCGTCACCGACCTGCGCATGCCGGTGGTCGACGGACTTGGGTTGCTTGCGCTCTCCCGCAAGATTGCGCCCGCGCGCCCCGTCATCGTGATGACGGCGTTCAGCGCTGTCGACACTGCGATCGAATCGATACGCCAGGGCGCGTACCACTATCTGACAAAGCCCTTC
>DATHQY010000657.1:0-7970 GCA_035482215.1 Polyangiaceae bacterium
GGGTGACCGCGGCGAGCGCGAGCGAATAGCGCGCGGCGATCACGTCCGCTTTCGATCCGGGCTCGCGCGCGCTTCGCCGGCCCTCGGCCGCGATCGCAGCGGCAAATGCGTGGATCCGGACGACGAGCGCGTCCTTCGCGATCTTCTTGGCGTCCTCGGCGAGGGCCAGCGCATCCGCGGTCCCGCGCGCGTCGATCGCCGCGAGGGCACGCTCGACGAAGTCCTGGCGCTCCTGCGCCGCCTGCGGATCGCCGAGCGTCCGCGCGGTGGTCATGCTTCCGCCCGAGAGGGCTGCGATCGCCTCCGCCTGCGGTCGCGCCATGCCTTCCTCGGCGAGGAGGTCGGCGACCACGGCATCCGGCAGCGGTCCGAAGCGAACGCGCAGGGTGCGCGAGCGAATCGTCGGAAGAAGCGCGTCGGGCGTCGCCGAAAGCAGCACGAAATACGTGAGAGCCCCGGGTTCTTCGAGAGTCTTGAGGAGCGCGTTCGCCGCCGAAGTGCTGAGCTCCTCGGCCCGCCGGACCACGAAGACGCGGGCTTTGCCCTCGTGCGGGGGGAACGCCGCGCGCGCCAGGACGAGCGTCCGCACCTGGTCGATGCTGATGTCCTGGGTCTCGGGCGTCCGCCGTCCGAGGGTCGCGGGCTCGTAGAGCCCTCGCTCGAGGAGCACGACGTCGGGATGCACGGGCGTCTTCTCGCCCGGGCGCGGCACCGCACGGATGCACGCGCGGCAGGCGCCGCACGCTTCCCACGAACCAGCGGGGCGCCGCTCGCAGACGAGGGCTTGCGCGAGGCCGAGCGCCGCGCGTTCTTTGCCCACGCCGTCGGGCCCGTCGAACAAATACGCGTGGTGCACGCGCCCCCCGGCGAGAGCGCGCCGGAGCGTCTCGACCGCCGGGGTCTGCGCGCGGACCGTCGACAGCAGCGCGGGCATCTACTCGAGGCGGGTGGCTTCGGCCGGCAGCGCCACGTCCGGCGTCCACCGCGTGGCGCCGCGGACGAAGATCGCCATGCGCTCGACCTTGCGATTCGCGAGCCCCGCGAGGTCGTGCCAGCGCAGCTCGAGCTCGGACCGATTCAGGTACGCGTAGCCCTTGAGGGTCGCGCGGCTCGGATCGGCGAAGTAGAGCCGCTCCGCGTCGTACCCGACCATCACGACATAATGGCCGGCGTCCCACGTGTCGGCGTAGGGGTCCGTGCGGTCCGTCCACGCCTGGAGGTCGACGATCGGCGGCTCCCGCGCATCCACCGCGCGTTCCAGGTCCGCGACCGTCACCGACCCGTTGCGGTACTCCGCGTCGAGGCCGATGCGCCGAAAGAGCGCCACCATCGGCTCGGGCTCGGTGCCCTCCGCCTGGCTCGTCTCGAGCTCTGCATAGAGCTCGCTCTCGTGAACCGTGGCGAACGAGTCGTACCGCCAGTAGCGGAGAAGCATGAGCGCCGCCGCGGCGCCGCAGCTGTAGCCCTGCGTTTGGTGAACGAAGGGGACGCGGATGACACTCGAAGGAAGCGGGACGAAGCGGAGCGGCCGTGCGTTGGGGTTGCTTTCGGTGGCCGGTGTGAGCGGAGCGATCGGCAGTCCTAGATCCATGGCTACGGAGAGTCCTCCTGGCGGCCTCCGGTCTCGAGCTCGGTCTCCGAGAGGGCTTTGCCCTGCTCGGCCCCCCGCTCGCGAGCGAAGATCCGGTTTAGCGTGCGTCGGTCTATGCCTAGCACCTCCGCCCCCCGGGTCTTGTTGCCTCCGGTTCGTGACAATACGCGATCGATGTAGCGTCGCTCGAGCACGGCAAGGGTCGGCCAATCGTCGGCCAACGAGCCCAAACCATTGGCAACTCCAGCAGAATGCGTCGCCCAGGCGCTCGTCACCTCAGCCGGGAGGTCGGTCGCGGTGATGACCCCCTCGCGGGCGAGGAGCGTCGCTCGCTCGACGATGTGGGATAGTTCGCGCACATTGCCTGGGAAATCATAGGCCTCGAGCATCTCGAACACCTCGGGCGCGACCCGGATCGAGGGCCGGTCGAGGCGCTCGGCGTGCTTGGCGATAAAGTGCCGAATCAACAAGGAAATGTCACCGCGGCGCTCCTTCAGCGGGGGGACGACGACCGTCACCACTTGAAGGCGGAAAAGTAAATCCTCACGGAAACGACCCGCGACCACCTCGTTCTTCAGGTCGCGATTGGTCGCAGCGACGACGCGCACGTCGACCTTGATCGTCTCGGTGGCGCCGACCCGGCGGATTTCGCTCTCTTGCAGCACGCGAAGGAGCTGCACTTGCATCTTGGGGCTGATCTCACCGATCTCGTCGAGAAAGAGCGTGCCGCCCTTGGCTTCTTCGAACACCCCGCGCTTGGTCGCCGAAGCGCCGGTGAACGAGCCGCGTTCGTGCCCGAATAGCTCGCTCTCCAGGATCGACTCGGGAAGGGCGCCGCAGTTGATGGCGACGAACGGCTTGTTGGCGCGCGGGCTCTTTGCGGCGATGGCGCGCGCGACGAGCTCCTTGCCGGTCCCGCTGTCGCCGACGATGAGCACCGTTGCCGTCGTGGGCGCGACCTGCGCCACCGTCTTGTAGACGGCGAGCATCGACGGCGTGCTGCCGACGATCTGCGCGGCGCCGCCCGCGCCGCTGGCCTCCCGCGACGGCGCGGCGGACTCCGCGGACTGCGCGATCTTCCGGCGCGCGATGGCCTCCGCCACCATGCGCTTCAACTCGGTCGGCTCGATCGGCTTTCCGAGGTAGTCGTACGCGCCCTCGCCGACCGCGTTCATCGCTCCGTCGATGTCGGCGTACGCGGTCATCAGGATCACCGGCGTGGCGTTGTTGGCTTCGCGGACCCGCCGCAAGACTTCGTGTCCGTTCGTGTCATTGGCCAGGTGAATGTCGCTCAGCACGACGTCGTAGCGCGCGAGCTTGGCCGTCGACGGCATCGACTCCGTGCTGTCGAAGACGTCGACGTGGTGGCCCTCGCTCCGCAGCACGCGGGCGAGGAGCGCGGCCAGCGTGTCGTCGTCCTCGAATAGAAGGATGTTCGCGGGCGCTTTGGCTTCCGTGCCCAGAGCCGAAGTGGCGGGCTGCGACGACGAGGACGGGGGCGCGGCGGCGGGAGCCTTGTCGCCGCCGGCCTGGTTCAAGGGATGGGCCTGATGGGGGTGCGTCATGGGCGTCTTTTCCGTAGGCTTGCGTGGGGCGGAGGGGTCGGCCGTGGTGGGACGGTTGGTCCCGTTTGCCAGAGGCCGTTCGGGATCGATTGGTGCGATTTCGAGCCCAAAGGGCGGCAAAAGGGCCGGTAGCGCTCGTCCTTTCACAAGCGATGCCGCCGTTCGCCGATACCCCGGTACCGCCTGCCGCGGCGCGGCAGGCAACGCGGGCTTGCCGTCAGCTGCCCTTGAACTTCGCCGGGCGCTTTTCGACGAAGGCTTGCATCCCTTCGCGCTGGTCGTCGGTGCCGAAGAGCGCCGCGAACGTCGCCGCTTCGAGCTCGTTGGCCGTGGCGAGCGGGACGTCTTGGCCTCGCAAGATCGCGCGCTTGATCGCGGCGATGGCGAGCGCGCCTTTGCCCGCGATCTTCGCGGCGACTTCTCTCACGCGTGCCGAAAGCTCCGCGTGCGGCACGACCGCGTCGACGAGGCCGATCCTCAGCGCTTCGTCCGCGGTGACAAGGTCACCCGTCATGCACAGCTCGCGCGCCTTCCCGACGCCGACCCGCCGCGTGAAGCGCTGCGATCCGCCGAAGCCCGGCATGATTCCGAGGTTGATCTCGGGCTGCCCGAGCTTGGCCTTGTCGCTCGCGTAAATGAAGTCGCAGGCCATCGCGATCTCACAGCCGCCGCCGAGCGCGAATCCGTTGACCGCCGCGATGAACGGAATCCGCGCTTGCTCGATCGCTGCGCCGAGGCGATGCCCGAGATCCGCGTAGCGCTTCGCCTGCGGTGCGTTCATCGACGCCATCGCGCCGATGTCGGCGCCCGCCGCAAAGGCCTTGTCCCCCGCGCCGGTGAGGATGGCGACGCGCGCCGTCGGGTCGGCGTCGAGGGCGGTCGTCGCGTCGAAGAGTGCGCGCAAGAGCTCCTCGTTGAGGGTATTGAGCTTCTCCGGCCGGTTGAGCGTCAGGGTGACGATTGCGCCGTCCCCGTCACGGGTCATCGAGAGCGTGGACATGTTCAGTCGCCTCCCAGCTTCTTGCCGTTCGCGTCGTAGACGTAGAAACCGCGGCCGGTCTTGCGTCCGAGCCAGCCCGCCGCGACCAGATTGCGAAGGAGCGTCGGCGGCCGGTACTTCGGGTCGCCCACGTCGCGTTGCAGGACCTCCGCGATGGCGAGGACCGTATCGAGTCCGATGAGGTCCGCGAGCTCGAGAGGGCCCATCGGGTGGTTCAAGCCGAGCTTGGCTCCGCGGTCGATGTCCTCGGGCGTTCCGACGCCTTCTTGGAGCGCAAAGCAGGCCTCGCACAGCATCGGGACGAGGATCCGGTTGACGAGAAAGCCGGGCGCGTCGCGGCTCGTCGTCGTCACCTTGCCCATCTTCTCGGCGAGCGCCCTGGTCAGTGCGTACGTCTCGTCGCTCGTCTGGAGGGCCCGTACGATTTCGACGAGGCCCATGAGCGGAGGCGGATTCATGAAGTGCATGCCCACCACGCGATCGGGCCGCGACGTGACCGCAGCGAGCTTGGTGAGCGAGATGCTCGACGTGTTGCTCGCCAGCCATTTGCCAGGCCCGAGCATCGCGTCGCACTTGCGAAGGAGGGCGATCTTCAGCTCGACGTTCTCGGTCGCCGCTTCGACGACGAAGTCGCACGCCGCGAAGGCCTCGGGCCCGCTCTCGAGGGCGATGCGAGCGAGCAGCGCGTCGCGGTCGGTCGCCGCCATCTTGCCTTTGTCGACCTGCCGATCGAGCGCCGAAGCGATCTTCTTCTTGCCCTTCGCGGCCATCTCTCGGGACGCATCGACGAGCACGACTTGCAGACCGCACGCGGCGCCTACTTGCGCGATGCCGGTTCCCATCTGACCGGCACCGAGGACGCCGAGGGTCCTGATCTCGTCGACGTGTGCCATGCTCTTCGCCCTCCGCGATGACGCCTTTCCGGCATAGTACGCTCTGGCGCGCCATCGGGGGCTTGCTTCGCGCGCGGGTTGCCGTCGTGCTGCTCGTGGGGAGCTCGGCGTGTGCGCCGGCGAGCGTGACGGTGCGCGCCGAATCGCTCGTCCGGCGGCACCGCGAGACCGACGCGGTGGCGCTCTTGCGCGACGATCTCGCGAAGCACCCGGACGACGTGCCCGCCCGCAAGCTCCTCGTGCGCGTCCTGGGATTCACCGGCGACGTCGAGGGAGCGCGGGCCGAGGTGAAGGAGCTGGCGGCGCATTTGCCGGGGGACGACCCCGCGCCGTACGTCGAGCTGGGCCACGCGTTCGAGCTTTCGCACCGCTACGACGAGGCGCTCGCGTCGTACGACGAGGCCGCCGCGGTCGCTCCTGCGCGGCCCGACGGGCCCCGCGAGGGCGGCATGCGCTGCGCGCGCTGGGGCGAGGCCGAGCAGGCGGAGCCTCGCCTCGAAGAAGCTTTGCGTCGCGGCGCGCGCGACGTCGAGACGTGGCACACGCTCGGCCTCGTGCGAATCCATCTCGGTGATCTGGACGGCGCCGAGCAGGCGTACCGCGGCGGCATCGCGGCGGACCCTCGCGCCGTGGAGAGCTACCTCGGGCTCGCGACGGTGGCGGTCGCTCGCGGCGACGCCCAGGGGGCGGTCGATGCGTACGATCAGGTGATGGCGCGGAGGCCGCGCTTCGCCGCGGGCGAGCTGGGGCGCGCCTGGGCGCTCGCGAAGCTCGGGCGCCGCGCCGAAGCGCGCGCCGCGCTGGACCGCGCCGAGGCGCTGGGCGCGCCTGCGGCGAACGTGGCGAAGCAACGGGCGGTGCTGGAGTCGACGCCGTAATGGGCTACGACGGGGGCTCGCTCGCGGGGGCCTAGTAGCTAATGCAGCTCTCCACGTGGGTCGGGAGCAGCTTCTCGCGGCCGCCGAGGAACGTGAGCTCCACGACGAACGCGTAGCTGATGACGGAGCCGCCCTGCCTGTGTACGAGCTCGGCCGCGCCCTTCGCCGTTCCACCGGTGGCGAGCACGTCGTCCACGATGAGAACGCGGGCTTCTTCCCGCAGGCTGCCCTTGTGCATCTCGAGCGCGTCGCGGCTGTACTCCGTCACGAGCTCGACGCGGTCGATCGCCGCCGGCAGCTTGCCCGGTTTGCGCACCGGAACGAAGCTCGCGTTGAGGCGTGCGGCGAGCGCTCCGCCGAAGATGAAGCCGCGCGCTTCGATCCCGACGACGACGTCGAGGTGCTCGCCGATGTACCGCTCGGCGAGCGAGTCGAGCACGATGTGGAACGCGCGCGGGCTCGCGAGGAGCGGCGTGATGTCTTTGAAGAGAATGCCGGGCCGCGGGAAGTCCGGGACGTCGCGAATGAGCGACCGGCAGAAATCGAACGAGGCCACGGGGCGGGCCACCGGAGGAAGCGGAGGCGCGGCGCGGCGCGGCGCGGGCTTCTTGGTGGCAGTGCGTTTGGCGGGGGAGGGCTTGCCGGGTCGTCGCTTGGTCGCCATCAGGGTTCGGCGGTCCTTTTACCACGGGGTACGCGCGCACAGGGCCGTGCCGGGCGCGCCCGCGAAGCCCTACGGCTGCCGCGCCGCGTGCTCCGCGACCGTCGCCGCGATGCCCGCATCGTTCGCATTCGTGAGATCGAGGAGGAGCGGCGTCAGCGAAGCCGCGCCGTCGTCGTACGCGTCCGTATCCGTCCCCGGATCGCGCTCGTGCCGCACGCCCGGGCCCCCCAGCCAGAGGTACTCGGCACCGCGTGGATCCGAGCGAAAATCGACGATCTCCTCGTAGATGCGGGCGCCGAGGCGCGTCGCACGGACCTGCCCCGTCCACCCCGGAGGCACGTTCAAATTGAGCAGCACGCCCCCGGCGCGGGCCGCTCGCGCCGTGCGAGGAATCGCGAGGGCCACGCGCACGCTGAGCGCCGCGACCACGGCGAGATCGAGCGACGGGTGGGCGCTCGTCGCGAGTGCCGGGATGCCTCGGAGCGCGGCCTCCCGCGCGGCCGCGATGGTGCCCGAGTAAAACGCGTCCTGCCCGAGGTTCATCCCGTAGTTGATCCCCGACACGACCAGATCCGGCCGGCGGGGCAGCACCCGTTCTTTGGCATGCAAGGCGACGTACACGCAGTCCGCCGGTGTGCCGTCGAGGGAGAAGATCCCTTCTGCCTCGCTGTACAGCCGTAGAGGTCGTCGTAGACTGAGCGAATGACTCGAGGCGCTTTGCTCGTACGCCGGCGCGACGAGTACGACATCCGCTCCGGCCGCACGCAAAGCGTCGCGCATGGCTCGAATTCCCGGGCTTCGATGCCCGTCGTCATTCGAGAGCAGGACCAAAGGCCGTTCCAGGGAACCATCCAGCG
This sequence comes from Polyangiaceae bacterium, assembly GCA_035482215.1. Classification (GTDB taxonomy): domain Bacteria; phylum Myxococcota_A; class Polyangia; order Polyangiales; family Polyangiaceae; genus Palsa-1150. Next base: position 7,449 of record DATHQY010000657.1, read on the forward strand.
AGCGATCAGACGAGCGGTCGGGCATGCGGTCCGCGGGCATACCGCGCGCCCGCGGCGTCGCCAATTCGGCGTCAGTTTCTGGACGTACGTTCAGTGTCGAGGGTAGCTTCCCGACCATGAACTTCGATGCCAATGTGCTGCGGGCGATGTTGCGTATGGCGCGGCGGAGAGTGGAAGCCGAGGTCGACGCCGTGTGTCTTCGGGTAGGAGGAGAGGCGCGGGACGTGCGCCGGTCGTTGCGCCGGCTGCAGGCCGCGGGCCTCGTCGAGATCCGCGCGGACCGAACCCCTCGGTTGACCATGGCCGGGTTTGCCGTGGCGGTGGCCATGCTGCCATCGCACGGCGGGAGCCGCGCCTCCGCGGCAAGCCAGGCCTCTTCGCGAGCGGCATGAGCGACGCGAGGGCCTTCTACGAAGGCGGTCGGGCGGTCCACGCCCGCGTCGTCGACCGGCTCGAAGCACGCTCGCGCGCCATCGGCGCCGCGCGTCTCGCCGCCGTGGCGATCGCCCTCGCCCTTCTCGG
>DATHQY010000658.1:0-22910 GCA_035482215.1 Polyangiaceae bacterium
ACGTGCTCTTCACGAAAGAGCTCGCCCGGCGCCTCGGCCCCGCCGGAGTGCACGGCTATGTGCTGCACCCGGGCGTCGTTGCCTCCGACGCGTGGCGGCGAGTGCCGTGGCCGATTCGGCCGCTCATGAAGAGGAGGATGCTCTCGAACGAAGACGGCGCGAAGACGTCGATCTACTGCGCCACTTCCGTGCGCGTCGAGAACGACACGGGCCTCTACTACGACACGTGCGCCGTGAAGACGCCGAGCGTCATTGCGCAGGATCCCGCGCTCGCTCGCCGGTTGTGGGAGCGGAGCGTCGCGTGGGTGGGGGCGGACCTGAAGTGATCGCTTCCAGCGCCGCCGCGCGCGCATCGGCGTCGGCCGCGTCGGCGGCGCGGCTCTCGTGCCGGAGCACGACCGCGAGATTCCGGTAGGCGCGCGCGTAGCCGGGACTCACGGCGATCTCCTCGCGCAGATCGCCTTCGGCGGAGGCCCAGTCGCCCCGGCCCATTTCGATGACCGCGACGTTGTTGTGGACGACCTCCATGGCGCCGAGCGCGAGCGCGTCGCGGTATTCGGTCATCGCGCGGGCATCGTCGCCGTCCATTTGGTACGAAGCTCCGAGGCAGAAGTGGGCCATCGCGCAGCGGGGTGCCGCGTCCACTTCGGCGCGAGCGAAGCGCCGGCGGTTCGCGAAAGTGCTCTCGTACGCCAGGCTGAGGAGCGCGAAGACGCCGGCCGTGACGAAGGCGAACGAAAGCGCCGCGCGGCGGGTGGCGGGGCCTTCGAAGAGGCCGCGTAGAACTTCGGTGACGGCGAGCAAGACTCCGCACGTCGGAAGATAGAGGCGCGTCGCCAGAAGGAGCGACGTCCCCGCGAGCAACCCCGGTAGCAGGAAAACGACATACGCGGCCGTGCCCAGCGCGACGACGCGCGGCCGTACGCCGGGGGCCCGGGCGGCGACCGCCGCGGCGAGCACGAGAGCCGCGATTCCCGCGGCGAGGGGTAGGTCGGGAGCGTCGCTCAGAAGGGAGGGGTTCAGCGGAAACACGACGGCGCCGAGGCTTCGGAGGAGAAGCGAAGGAAAGACGATGGCTTCCCCGCGGCCGAGCGGAGGCACCGGCGCGGCAGCAAGCGCGAAGCGCGCGGTGACGAGCACGATCCAGCCCGCGACGAGCCAGCCCCACGGGCTCCTGGCGCGTTCGGCGCGTTTGGCGCTCGTTTCGCGGTCCGTCGAGGCGGCTCCGGGTCGCAGCGCCAGCTGGAGGGTCCACACGACGGGGGTGGCCAGGGCCGTTTCTTTCGTCAAAAGAGCCAACGCGAAGAATGCCAAGTGCAGGCCGAGGAGGCCGGCGTCGCGGAGGCGATGTCGCATGCGGGAGTCGGCGGCGAATCCCTCGAACGGCAGGAACTGCCACGCCGCGAGGACGAAGAGCGCCAGGAGCGAGTCGTTCCGGCCGGGAATCCAGGCGACCGCGGCCGCAAGAGCCGGATGGAGCGCGAACAGAAGGGCACCTGCCGTCGCGGCCGTGCCCATCTCGAAGCGGCGAAGGAGGCCGAGAAAAAGGAGACTCGCGCACGCGTGGAGCAGCAGATTCGTCGCGTGGCAGGCAACCGGGAACGAGCCCGGCCAGTGCGCGTCGAGCGCGAACGACGCCGTGACCAGGGGCCGATAATAAGGGTGGCGCGGGTCGACGACGTGCATGTACGACCGCGTAAAGATCCGCAATAGATTCACTGGCCCGCGGAGGAACGCGGCGTCGTCCGTCAAGAGGTCCTGGTCATCGAGACCGATGAAACCGAATGCCACGGAACGACCGTGCACGATCAGGACAGCGCCCAGGACGAGGGCCTGCGCGCGCCGCACGTTCGGCACGGTCGGCACGATCGAAAAGCCCGCTGAATTCCTCATCCGGCTTTCGCCCCTGATATCGTCTCGCACAACTCAGCCCGGCCCGGCTAGGCTCCAACCCCTCCTCACTCGTGCTCTAGGCTCATGCCCGACGAAACCGACCTCCTGGAAATCGAAGAGCAAACTCTGATCGTGCCCGGCGTTTTGTGCGTCAGCCCGACGGCGTCCGGCGCAAACAAGAAGAGGATACGGATTGGGCCCTCCGCGGGGTGGCACCTGCCGCGGGGCATCATGAAGTGGGAGCGCGAGATCTCCTTCGTGCGCCGCTCCGACGCGACGGCGGACTTCTTGAGCGCCCTCCGGGGGACGTTGCCGCACGAACAGATCGCGCCGAAGAAGTACGCAATGGCCGCGCGGGCCGCGATGGCGAGCCCGCTCATTCCGCTCTCGACCGGTCTCGTCGCGGACGCGCGCGGGCAGGGGGTCCGCGTCTATACGGTCGGCGTCGACCGGGTGTCGGCGGGCTTCTACTACTTCGCGGAAGGCGGGGCGGCGGAGCCGGTGCGCTGGCAGGGCAACCTCGTAGAAATGGTCGCGCCGGGCCTCAAGGCGAACGCGACGAACGCCGAGATCGAGGCCCTCCTCGAAGGGCTCATCGAGCGGCTGCTGCTCACGTTCTCGGACGGTTCCTTCTCGGAGCTCGACGTGGAGCTCGCCGACGCGCTCCCGCGATTGTCGCGCGACGGGACCGGGCTGCAGGGCACGGACCTCGATGCGTTCGACGCGAGCGCGCGCCGGCTCTCCCTCCAGTCCGCACCATGGGAAGGGCCCGCGCGGAAGATCGCGGAAGCCGTGGCGGCGACGGGAAGCGCCAGCGGCGACACCTTGCGTGTCCCCTTGTACGGCGAAGCGCGCCGGGAAGTGCGCGCCGCCCTCGACGTGCACTTCGGCGGAAAGACGCTGCGCCTGGCCGATCAACCTCTGTGGTTCGTCACGGGCCAGCCGAAGGAAGAAGAGGCGCCGGCGCCGACCCCCGTGCCGAACCCCGTCGTGATCGCCGCCGCGACCGCCGCGGTGGCGGGTGCTTCGAGCACGGCGAAACCCGGCGCATCACCCACCGCCACGCTCGCCGGGGTTGCGGCGCCGGTGACCGGCCCGATTTCGGCTCCGATGCCGGCGGTCGTTCCGGCTCCCGCACCCTCCGCGGCGGCGCGTACGGCTGCCGCGGCTCCTGCGGCTGCCGCGCCGGCCGCCGCAGCCCCTGCGGCGCGAATATCGCCCCCGACTCCCGCGGCGGCGATCACGCCTTCGCCGGCCCTCGACGCACCGGTCCCCGCGCTCGCGCCCGCGCCCGCTACGCTCGCAGGACCCGCGTCCGAGCTCCCGGCGTCCGAGGCTCCGGCACCCGAGCCTCCGGCACCCGAGCCTCCTGCCCCTGCGCCTGCGCCCGAAGCGGCGCCCGCTGCCGCGAGCACCGAAGCGCCGGCCGCCGCCCCCGTTGTGGAACCGCTGCCGGCAGAAGCCGCGGCTTCAGGCGAGCCGGAGACGAGCGAAGCGATTGTTCCCGCACGCGACGAGCGCGTCGTCCCGGCAGCCCGCGATCCGAAGGCCCTCGCCAAGCGCCGGCCGTTTCCTTATTCGACGTTGCTGCTGGTCTTCGCGCTCGTCTACTTCGTGCTTCGCCGCCTTCACGTCATTCCGTAGACACCGCGAATCTCCGCTCGGCCCTATGGGCGCGGCGAGAGACCCGACGACAGCCGAGCGACCATGTCGACGAGCTCGACGGGATCGACCGGCTTGCCGAGGTGCGCGTCGAATCCCGCCGCGAGCGCGCGCTCGCCGTCCTTCGCGCCGACATACGCCGTGAGCGCGATGGCGGGAATGTCGCTTCCCGCTTCGCCCATCGTGCGAAGGCGCGTGGCGAGCGAGTACCCGTCTTCCTTCGGCATCCCGATATCCGAAATGATGACGTGCGGGCGCGAATCGCGAATCCGGTCGATCGCGTCGCTGACCGACCCTGCGGCCACGACCTCCGCCGAACGTTGCTGCAGAAGCTCCGCGACGAGCTCGCGGGAGTCGACGTCATCGTCAACGAGAAGGACGCGCACGCCGCGGAGCGAGGCCCCCGAAGGCAACATCGACGGAGACGTCGCCCGCTCGGGGCGGATCCCCGGCGCGAGGGGCAACCGAACCGTGAACGTGGCGCCCTGTCCTCGCCCGGCGCTCTCCGCGCGAATCGTCCCCCCGTGGGATTCGACGATGTGCCGCACGATCGACAGACCCAGCCCGAGGCCCCCGTGCACGCGCGTCGTGCTGTTGTCGGCCTGCCGGAATCGCTCGAAGATGTGCGGAATGAACTCGGACAGAATGCCTTCGCCCGTGTCGGTCACGGACACCGTGATCCATTCGTCCACCGCGTGCGCGCTGACGACGATCGACCCGCCGCGAGGGGTGAACTTCACCGCGTTGCTGAGCAGGTTCCAGATAATCTGTTGCAGGCGGTCTTCGTCGCCGCACACCTTGGGGAGCGCCGGGTCGATCCGGAGCTCGAGGCGGAGCGACTTCGAGTCGAGCGCCGGTCGAACCGAATCGGTCGCCGCGCGAATGGCCTCCGCCACGTCCACTTCGGAAGACTTGAGCCGGAGCTTGCCCGAGATGATCCGGCTCACGTCGAGGATGTCTTCGATGAGCTTCTGCTGGGCGAGCGCATTGCGCTCCACGCTGTCGAGCGCGCGGTCGCGCTTCGCGTCGTCGAACAGCCCCTCGCGGACGAGCCGCGTCCAGCCGAGGATGGCGTTGAGCGGCGTCCGCAGCTCGTGCGAAACCGTGGCCAGGAACATGTCCTTGGCGCGGCTCGCTTCTTCGGCTTCGGCGCGGGCTTCCCGTTCCGAGGCGAGGAGGCGCGCGCGTTCGCGCTCGTGGCTTCGCTCCGCCGTGACGTCGCGGAACGAGAGGGTCATGTCGGTCGCGTCGACCCCCGCGTAGCGGCGCACCGCCGGCGCATAGACCCGATCGCCGACGATCACGTCCTCGAGGGGCTGCGCTACCCCATCGATCGGCGATTCGCGATCGGGGAAAAATGACGGCAGGAGTTCGCGGAGGGGCCGGCCGATGAGCGCAGCGGAGGTGGCGGACAGCATCCGCTGCGCCTCGATGTTGGCGAACGTGACGCGCCCGGCCGCGTCGATGCTGATCACCGCCTCCGGCAATTGCATGAGGAGCGCGCGCACCGCGCGCTCGGCCGATTCGAGGCGCGCGTGCATTCGCTTCGTGCGGACGAGGGCCGCGACGCGCGCCGAGAGCTCGGCGGGGTTGTACGGCTTGGACAGAAAGTCATCGGCCCCCGCCGCGAGGCAGCGAACGAGATCGGCGGTTTCGCGGTGCACGGTGAGAATCAATACGGGAATCGCGATCGTCGCCGGCCGCGACCGTAGGAAGCCGCATATTTCCAGCCCGCTGATACCGGGCATCTGCCAGTCCAGAATGATGGCGTCCGGTGGCGTCGATCCCGCAATTTGCTCGAGGACGGAAGCGCCGTCCGTGAAGACTTCGACGCAATACACGCTCGCGAGCGACCGGCGAACGAGCTCGGCCTCGAGTGGGCTGTCGTCCACAATCCAAACGATCGGGAGCGGCGACGCTTGGGGCGTGGGATCGATCATCAGCCGATACTGGCGATATTGGTGGTCGGGGAACGACGCGTCAACCTGTACGGCGCTCTCCCGCCACCCGCGCGGCGTCGCGTCGCGCTATAGTGTCCCCACCGCGGGCTCCTAGCGGGCTCGCCCGACCCCTCCGCATACTGTCCGCATCAGCGTCCGCCGGACCCCTAGCGTGAATTGAGAGCCGTGCCCGAAATCCTCGTCGTCGACGACAGCAAAGTGATGCGCGACATGATTGTCGCGTGCCTTCGGCCGCGTGCGGACTTCGCGTTCACGCACGCATCGAGCGGACTCGAAGCGATCGAGCGCCTTTCGCTCAATCCGTTCGATTTGCTCGTGCTCGACCTCAACATGCCCGATATCGGCGGCATCGAAGTCGTGGAGTTCGTTCGCAGCCAGGACAAGCTCCGTTCGCTCCCGATTGTCGTCGTGACGACCCGGGGCGACGACACGTCGCGAACGCGCGCGTTGGCCGCGGGTGCATCGCGATTCATGAGCAAGCCGTTCACCCCCGAAGCCATCCTCCGGGAGGCGCAGGAGCTCGTGGGGCCGCCCTCGGGCACCTAGTGAGCACCCCGTTCGATCTCGCCGAGTTTCTGTCCGCCTTCGTCGCCGAGGCCGACGAACAGCTCACGCTGGCGGGCGCGAAGCTCCTCGCGATCGAGGCTGCGGCGCGCCGCGGCGAGCGGGACCCCCGCCCGATTCGCGATCTCTTCCGCTCGATGCACACGCTGAAGGGCCTCGCCGCGATGGTCGGGGTCGAGCCGATCGTGACGATCGCGCACGCCGTCGAGACCGTGCTTCGCGAGGCGGAGCGGGCCACCAAGCCGCTCGAGCCCGGCGCGAGCGATCTCCTCCTGCAGGCCGTCCACGCCATGAACGGGGCCGTTCGGGCCGTCGAGCGGGGCGCGGCGGTGCCCGTTCCCTCCAACGCGCTCCTTGCGCAGATCGAATCGCTCGCTTCGGGAGCGCCGGCGGCTCGCGAGGGTGAGCGATCGGCGGTTCGTGCCGACCTGCTGATCGACCCGGCGATCGACGCGAAGCTCGACCCCTTCGAGCGCGATCTCCTCCTCAAAGGCATTCGTGCGGGGCGGCGCGCGCTGCGAATCGACTTCGCGCCGAGTCCCGCGCGGGCCGCGGAGGGGCTCACGATCAGCACAGCGCGCGAGCGCATCGGCGCGCTTGCCGAAATCGTACGCATCGTGCCGCTCACCGTTCCGATGGCCGAGGGGGCGCCGGCGGGGATCGCGTTCGCCCTCCTCATCGTGACGGATGCGAGCAATGCGCAGCTGGCCTTGGCCGCCGGCATCGCCGAAGGCGAGGTGCGCTCGCTCGTGCGGGACGCGCCGCAACTCGAGACGACCCCCCGCGAAGACGAGTCGGCGCTCGCCCCTCCCGAATCGATGATCCCGGAGGCCGAGCACGAAGCGCCGCGCCGCAACCTGCTTCGCGTCGACGTGAGCCGCGTCGACGACGCGATGGATCGGCTTGCGTCGCTCCTCGTCACGCGCTCGCGGCTCTTGCGGGCGATCGCGAAAGTCGCGGAGGCGGGCGTCGACGTGCGCGAGCTCAACCAGGTCGCGAGCGAGAACTCTCGCAATCTGCGCGACCTCCGCGCGTCGATTCTCCAGGTGCGGATGGTGCCCGTCGCCGAGCTCGTCGAGCGCATTCCGCTGCTGCTTCGGGCGCTGACCCGCGGCACCGATCGCCAGGTCCACCTCGAAGTCGAGACGGGCGGCGCGGAGCTCGACAAGGGCGTCGCCGAGCGGGTTTTTCCGGCGCTCGTTCATCTCGTGCGCAACGCCGTCGATCACGGGATCGAGCCGGCCCCCGAGCGGCTCCGCGCGCGCAAGCCGGCCGAGGGCCTGATCCGGATCGCATCCATCGCGCGGACGAGCGGTCGCCTCGAGCTCGCCGTGCGCGACGACGGGCGCGGCATCGATGCCGAAGCCGTCGCGAAGCGCGCGAACGCGCCGGTCCCGCATTCGAACGAAGCGCTCCTCGAGCTCTTGTGCCGCCCGGGTCTCTCCACACGCGACGCCGCGACGACCACGAGCGGCCGCGGCATGGGCATGGACATCGCGCGCCGCATCATCGTCGAAGATCTGGGCGGCGAGCTCTCGCTCGAAACTGAGCCGGGCGTCGGCACGACCTTCGTCGTGAAAATTCCGTTGACGGTCGCGATCGTCGACGTCTTCGTGATCGAGTGCGCGAGCGAGCGATTCGTGCTCCCTGTATCCGTCGTGGAAGAAATCGTGGACCTCACGACGGACCGTCTAATGCCGCCTGCGGTGACCAAGGGAGCGTTCCACAAGCCCTCCGGGATCCTGCACCGGCGCGGCGAGAGCGTGCTCGTCTACGAGCTCGGAGGGATCCTCGGGCTTCCGGGCCAAGCGTCCGCGGCCCGGGCGGTCGTCATCCGGCGCGGCGGTCAGCCGCTCGCCTTCAGCCTGGCTCGCGTCGCCGGGCAGCAAGAAGCGGTCGTGCGTCCCTTGTTGGATCCGCTGGTGCGCGTTCCCGGGATCAGCGCGGCGACGGACCTCGGCGACGGCAGGCCGACCCTCGTGCTCGATCTCATGACGCTTGCCGCGCAGGGCCAGCGCCGCGGCGGGGTCGCGGCGCTCCCGCGCGCCGCTGCGTCCGACATGCGGCGCCTGGGAGACGGCTCTTGAGCACGCTTCACGTCATCTTCCGGGTGGACGGCTCCGAATACGCGCTCGCCGCCTCCGATGTCCTCCAGATGGAGTCCTACACGGGTGCCACGCGCGTTCCCGGCGCCCAGGACTTCGTCGCCGGCGTGATCCAAGTGCGGGGCCGTGTCGTCCCTGTCGTCGATCTTCGGGTGCGATTCGGGCTTGCGCCGGCCACCGCCACGCTCGACACACGCGTCGTGGTCGTCCAGGCTCGAGACCGCACCGTGGGCTTGCTGGTCGACAGCGCGCGCGAGGTCATCAAACTTTTGCCCGAACAGATCAAGCCGCCTCCACAAATGGTGGGCGAGGCCGAGGGGGGATTCGTCCGGGCCGTCGCCCACCTCGGAAACAGGCTGCTCATGCTGCTCGATTTCGCCAAAGTCATTGGAGAGGAAGCGCTGGATGTCAACTGAAGGACCGAACGGCTCTGGCGTCGATACGGTGCGCAGCACGCTCGCGTCGTTCGAGCGCTCGCTGCGCGAAACCACTGCGCTGGCCATGGCGATCGACGAGGCAGCACGCCGGTCGGCTTCGCCGAAGGACGGGTTGCCTTCGGTCGAGCAGATCGCCACCGCGGGGCAGGCGCTCGTCGCCGGCACCGACGAAGCCGCGGGTGCCGCCCGCGATCTCGTGCGAACGCACCAGAGCGTGACGGATGCGGTGCGGTCTCTCGCCGCCGGCGTGGATTCGAATTCGGCCTCCCTTAGCCAAGCCGCGGCCACGATCGTGACGATCCGCAAAGACGCGGCCGAGCTGGCCACCCTGTCCGACGGTATGGCGAGCACGCTGGAAGAGGTCGCTCGTTCGATCAAGAGCGTGAGCCAGAACGCCGAAGAGCTCGCGGCCGCCAGCGAGCAATTGGTGGCGAACTCGTCGGAGGCGACGGCCGGCGTGGCGGAAATGGCGACGCGCGGCCAGCAGAACGCGGCTTCGGTCGAAGAGGTGGCGGCGACGGTCGAGCACATGGCGGCCGGCATCGCGACGCTCGCAGCGGACGGGCAGGCGTCTTCGGATCGCGTGATCGAAGTAACCGGATCGGTCGTCTCGATTGGAAAGGCGTTGGCGGTGGTGGCAGGTGCGGCAGGCGAGCTGGCCGCGTCCGTGGAAGAGACGTCGACCGCGACCGAAGAGCTGTCGCGCTCGGTGCGTGGCGTCGCCGACCACGTGAAGCAGCTCGAGTCGGTCGCGAAGTCGACCTCGTCGGCGGCGACCGAGATGGCGGCGTCGGTCGAAGAGGTGGCGGCGACGTCGGAGAAGAACGCCGCGACGATCGACGCGGCCGCGAGCGGCCTCGAGCAACTGTTGCGGACGTCCCAATCGGTCGCCAAGAACGTCGACACGATCGTCGACTCCGCGACGTCGTCGGCGGGCGCCGCGGCGGAGCTCGAATCGAGAGCGCGCGATCTCGCGAAGCTCAGCGAAGGCGCGCGCACAGTCGGCGATAGGGTGACGACCATCGCGCGCGACGGGGCAACGACCGTCGGGCGGTCGATCGCCGGGTTCACGAAGATTCGCCACGCCATGGCCGACTCGGCGGGCGTGATGAAAGAGATGGGCAAGCGCGCCGAGGAGATCGGCGACATCGTCCAGACGATCAACCTCATCGCGGACCGAACGAACTTGCTCTCGCTCAACGCGAGCATCGAAGCAGCGCGTGCGGGCGATCATGGTCGTGGCTTCGCGGTCGTCGCCGAAGAGATCCGCGCGCTTTCGGACCGCGCCGCGGCCGCGAGCTCCGAGATCGCCAAGATCCTGCGCGGCCTCCAGTCGACGGCGCGAGACGCCGTCAGCGCTTCGGCCGACGGCTTGCGGGTCGCCGAAGACGGGTCGGAGCTCGTCGCGGAAGCCGAGCGCGCGCTGTCGTCGATCGTCTCGGGGATCGAAGAGCTCGGCGGATCGGTGCAGAAGTCGGCCGAAGCCACGCTCTCGCAGGTCGAGACGAGCCGCGTCGTGGCGCATGGGATCGCGCGCGTGAGCGAACAGGCGCGCCTCATCGGGACGGCAACCATGCAGCAGACGGCGGCGATCCAGTCGCTCGCGCAGGGCAGCTCCGAGATGCGCAAGATGGCCAAGCAGACGTCCCAGGCAACGGCGGAGCAGGCCCGCGCGATGCGCGAGATCGTCCGATCGAACGCAGAAGTCGCGACGAGCGCCGAGCAAGTGGGCCGCGCGCGCCAGGAGCAGGCCGCGGCGGCGACCCAGCTCGCCAAATCGGTGCTCGCGATGCGCACCTCGACGCAGCAGACCGCGGCGTCGATCGCGGAGCAGAGCAAAGCGGTGTCGGCGATCGGCGCGCGCGCCGAAGAAGTGACCGCGGCGCTGGCGAGGACGAAGACGGGGCTTGCGGAGCAAGCTCGCGGCGCCGGCGAAGTCGCGAAGGTCATGGAGGAGGCGCGAAAGCACGCGGCCGCGACGGCCAAGGCCGTGGCGGACCAAGCGCGCGGAATGAAGCAGCTCGACGCGGCCGCGAAGCGCACGGCGGAGCTCGCGTCCCAAGTGACGCGCGCAACGAGCGAGCAGGCGGACGCGGTCGGGTCCATGGCGCGGTCGGCCGTGTCCGTGCGGCGGATCGCCAAGCAGACGTCGCGCGCGATCGAAGAGCAGAGCGAGGGCGTCACGGCGCTCGTGGCGTCCGCCGCGAAGGCGAGCGCGGGTGTCGCTTCGGTCGCGAAGGCCGCGACGGAGCAAGGGGACTTGCTGGGCGGGCTTCTTCGAGGGACCGAGACCCTGCAGAAGCGCGCGCGAGAGCTCGTGCGCGGCGCCGTCTCGCACGGCGAGCAGTCCTCTTCGTTGGCCGAGCACTTGACCGATGTCGCCGGTCGAGCGGCGCGCATCGCGAAAGAGAATGGCACGCAGATCGCGTCCCTGGCCGCCATGTCGAACGCACTCGAGCGTCCGCCGCAAAAGTCCGTGGAGCCGACGTGACTCCGAGCCTTACGGTCTCCCCGCACGAGCGGAGGCGGAGCGCGGAAGTCGAGGCGCTGTTCCGCGCAGGCGACATCGGCGAGCTCGTGAATCGCCTCACGGACCCCAGCTGGACCGTGCGTCGCGCGGTGGTCTCCGCGCTGGCCCGGCTCGGCGCCGCGGCGGTGGCTCCGCTCTCCGGGGTCATCACGAAGAAGCGCGACCATGAAGGGCGGATCGCCGCGGCGGTCGACGCGCTCTCCGCGAGCCTCGGGAACGTCGAGCCGCAGGTCCTCGAGCTCCTCGAGTCGGCGGATCCCGCGGTCGTGTGCGACGGCGCGCAGATTCTCGGGCGGCGGCGGTACCGACCGGCGCTCGCGCGGCTCGCGGAGCTCACCGAGTCGCCCAACGAGAACGTGGTGATGGCGGCGATCGAAGCGCTCGGCCGTATCGGGGGCGATGCGGCGATCGATCTGCTGATCGACGCCGTGCAGAGCAAGAGCTTTTTCCGCGCGTTCCCAGCGATCGACGTTCTCGGCAGAACCGGTGATCCGCGCGCGGTCGCGCCGCTCGCGGCCCTTCTCGACGAGCCGCACTACGGTCTCGAAGCGGCACGCGCCCTCGGCGCGACCGGCCAGCCGCTCGCGCTCGTCCCGCTCGCCCACCTGCTCGAGTCGAACGACGACGCGCGCGTGCGCGTCGCCGCGTCGGCCGTCGTCGAAATCGGCGAGCGCTACACCGAACAATTCGGCCCCAACGAAGTCCTCACCGAGGGCCTCGCGCAGGTCGACCGGAGCGCGGTGGACGCCCCGATCGCACACGCGCTTCGCGGCGCCGACCCGGCGGCTCGCGCGTGCCTTTGCCGCGTCATCGGCATCCTCGGCATGTCGAGCGCGGCGCCCGCGCTCATCGAGTTGCTCGACGCCGATCCCCATGCCGCGCAAGCCGCTGCGCAAGCCCTCGCGTCTCTCTCGGCCGACGCCGATCCGTACCTGGCGGCGGCCCTCGGGCAGAGCGACAGCGAACGGCGCCTGCTCCTCCTGCCCATCGCGTCGCGCCGTACGTCGCTCCGGAACGAGGTGCTCGCTTGCTTGCGCGATACGCACCCCGGTGTCCGCGCCGTTGCGTGCGATGCGCTCGGCAAGCAGGCCGACGTCAACACGGTGCCCGCGCTTTTCGAGTTGCTCCGCGATCCGGATGCCCGCGTCTCGCAAGCCGCGGTCGCGGCGATCCAGGCGCTCGGCGGCGCGGAGACCGAGCGCCTGGCTCTCGCCGCTGCCCGTTCGGCCGACCCGCGCGAGCGGCGATCGGCGCTCCGCATCCTTTCGTATTTCGGCTGGCCCTCGGCGCGAGACATCTTCCTTCTCGGAATGGACGACGCCGACGAGCGCATCCGCGATCTCGCCGCCGTGGGGCTCGCCGCCATCGACGACGCGCCTTCGCGCCAGGGTCTGGTCGCCGCGGCGAGCCACGCGTCGGCTCGTACGCGTGCGGCCGCGATCCGCGCGCTCGGCTTTTCGCGGAGCGACGGCGACGTTCGCGACATCGTTCGGCGCGCGCTCGACGACGAAGACGGCTGGGTGCGGTACTACGCGTGCCAGGCGCTGAGCCGCCTCGGCGACGAAGAGTCCGCGGCGGCGATCGCGCGTCTCCTCGACGACCCTGCGGGACAGGTGCGCGTCGCCGTCATCGAGGCCCTCGCTCACCTGCGTGGCGAACAAGCCCTCGGCGCGCTCCACGAGGCGTCGCAGGCCGCGGATTACGATATCCGGCGCGCGGCGCTGCTCGGTCTCGGGAGCGTGAAGAACGCGGCTTCGCTCCAGTACATCGAGGCGAGTCTCGATTCGCCGGACGCCGCCACGCGCCTCGTGGGGCTGTCGGCGCTTTCGGAGTTCCCCGCGCAGGCGCCGCTCCTCCGCATGCGGGCGGCCCTGAACGACCCGGACGACGCCGTGCGGGGAGCCGCCGTCGCGCTGCTCGCGTCGCGCCCGGGTCCCGAGGCGACGAACATACTTATCGAAGGGCTGCACGATCCGTCTATGCACGAGCGCATTCTCGGCGCGCTGTCGCAGCCTGCAGAAGGTCGCGTCGCGACGATCCTCGTCGCGCTCCGCACCGCCGAGCCCGAGCTCGCGGCGCCGCTCGTTTCCGCGCTCGCGCGAGCGCGGCGGGATGACGCCGCCGCCGCGCTCGAAGAAGCGTTCCGGTTCGACAACGTGTACGCACGGAGAGCGGTCGTCCCCGCGCTCGCCGCTGCGGGCACGAGCACGGCGAGGAAGCTGCTCGACGCGGCCATGACTCTGGATTCCGACGTCCACGTGCGGAGGATGGCTGGAGCGTATCTGAGCGCCGGATGACGCTCACCATGTCCGCCCAGGTGTTCGCGATCACGAGCCAGTTCATCGAGGACCATTCCGGCCTTCATTACGAAGCGGTCGATCGGGAACTGTTCGCGCAGAAGGTCTCCGAGCGGGCGATCGAGCTCGGGTTCGATTCGCTCCTCGATTACTACTATTTGCTTCGCTACGACGACCAAGGCGGCCGCGAGCTCCAGAAGCTCGTCGAGGCGCTCGTCGTGCACGAGACGTATTTCTTTCGCGAGCTCGAGCCGCTCCGGGTGCTCGTGACCTTGGTGATCCCGGAGATGCTCGCGGACAGACCAGCGGTGCGCGTTTGGTGTGCGGCTTGCGCCACGGGCGAGGAGCCCTACACGCTCGCGATGATGGTCGCGCAAGCCGGCCTCCGAGACCGTGTCCGGATCCTCGCGAGCGACGTGAGCGAGCGCGCGCTCGACCACGCACGGGCGGGCCGGTACGGACCGCGAGCGCTGCGCCGCATCCCGGCGAACGCCCCGTTTCGCGGCTGGATCGAGGACGCGAGCGGAGTGCGCGCGCCCGACGACATGCGCACCCAGATCGAATGGGCTCGCGTGAACCTCATCGACGCCGAGGCGGTGCGGGCGCTCGGCCAGTTCGACATCGTCCTCTGCCGGAACGTCCTCATTTACTTCTCCGATCCGACCGTCGTGCGCGTGGCCGAGTCGCTACGGGAGGTCATCCGGCCGGGCGGAGTCCTCGTCGTCGGGACCGCCGAGTCGCTGCTCCGCTACGGCACGGCGTTTCAGTGCGAAGAGCGATGCGGCGCGTTCTTGTACCGGAGGCCGGCGCGATGACGGAGCGGCGCATTCGCGTTCTCGTCGTCGACGACTCGGCGTTCGCCCGCAAGGTCGTACGGGAGGTCCTTGCGAGCGACGGCGAGATCGAGGTCATCGGCATCGCGCGCGACGGCTTGGAGGCGCTGGAGCTCATCGAGGCGAAGAAACCCGACGTCATCACGCTCGACTTGACGATGCCGAACCTCGACGGGCTCGGCGTCTTGCGCGCCCTCCGGGCGGCCGCGCCGCACCCCGTTCCTCGGTGCGTCATCGTCAGCACGAGCGACGAGCAGAGCGACCTCGCGGTGCAGGCGCTCGTCGAAGGCGCCGTCGACGTCGTCCACAAGCCGACCGCGCTCGCCACCGATCGCCTGTACGATCTCGCGTCGGATCTCGTGGCCAAGGTCAAGGCCGCATTTCCGGCGCGCCCGATGATCGTCACCGGGGAGCCGTCCGCCTCGATCGCGAGCAGCGTGCGACCGACGCGCCGCGCCGGTGAGCTTCGCGCCGTCGTCATCGCGACGTCGACCGGCGGCCCGCAGGCGCTGACGCAGCTTCTCACCGATCTGCCGCGCGACCTACCGGTTCCCGTGGCGATGGTCCTGCACATACCGGCCGGATACACCGCGTCGCTCGCCAAGCGGCTCGACGAGACCGCGGGGCTCGACGTCGTCGAAGCGCACGAAGGGCTCGCGATGAGGCCGGGCCTCGCCATCCTCGCGCGCGCCGGCCGGCAGATGCAGATCGTGGTCGCGCGCCCGCGCACGCGGACGCCAGAGGAAAGCGCCCTGCGCGCGCGGAACGCGGCGGGCGGTCCGAGCGAGGAAGGCGCGGACCCCGACTGCATCGTGACGCTGGGCGCGCACATCGAGACGGCTCACGTCCCTTCGGCGGACGTGCTCTTCGAATCGGCCGCGAAGGCGTACGGAGGCCGCGTCCTCGGCGTCGTTCTCACGGGCATGGGGCAGGACGGGCTCCAAGGCGCGCGCGCGATCCGCGCCGCGGGCGGAATGGTGTTCTCGGAAGCCGCCACGTCGTGCGTCGTGTACGGGATGCCGCGTTCGATCTTCGAGGCGGGCCTTTCGAATCGCGTCGTCCCGCTCCGAGGGATGGCCGAGGCCATCGCGCAGGCGCTATAACCTGCGAACCGTGCCCTCGATCGAGCTCCTGTACGCCGACGCGCAGGTCGTGATAGCGAACAAACCGTCGGGCCTCCTCGTGCACCGCGGATGGGCCAATGACGACGACGTGGCGCTCTTTCGCGTGCGCGACGCGGTTGGCGCCCACGTGCATCCGGTCCACCGGCTCGACCGCGGCACGAGCGGGGCGCTCCTCTTCGCGCGAACGGCGGAGGCGGCCGCCGTGCTCGCGCGGGCGCTCGAAGAGGGCCGCATCGAGAAGCGGTATCTGGCACTCGTGCGCGGTGCTCCGGAGGACGCGGGCGTGATCGACTATGCGATTCCCAAGAGCGAGGGGGGCCCGCGCGTACCTGCCGTGACGCACTTTCGCCGCATCGCGCGGTCTTCCGTCGACCGCTGCTCGCTCGTGCTCGCCCTTCCGAAGACGGGGCGGCTCCACCAGGTGCGCCGCCACCTTCGCCACGCGGGGCATCCGCTCATCGGCGACGTGAACTACGGGTCGGGCGAGCTCAATCGCCACTACCGCGCCGCGTACGGGATTCATCGCCTGGCGCTGCACGCACATTCTCTCGCGTTCGATCACCCGATGACCGGCGTCCGTGTCGAGGTCACGGCGCCCGTTCCCGACGATCTGGAGAGCGGCCTCGGGGCGCTGGGCCTCGCGACGAGCGCGTGGAGCGTCGCGTCGTGAATAGTGCCGTCGCTCTGGCCGACGGGCGTGAGGTGCCGGCGGGCCGGCGGCCCACGTGCACGAACTGCCTGCGCCCGCAGAGCGTCTGTTACTGCCGGCACCTGACGCAAGTGCCGACGGCGACGCGGGTCATCGTCTTGCAGCACCCGCGCGAGCGTGAGGTGGCCATCGGTACGGCGCGTATGGCGAGTCTGTGCCTGCCCAATTCCGAGCTGCACGTCGGCGTCGACTGGAGCGCGTCGGCGCCGCTGGCCCGCGTGCTCGCCGATACGACGCGATCGGCGGCGCTGCTGTATCCGGGTGAGACTGCGGCGGACGTGCTGCGCGATCCGCCGAGAGGGCCGCTCACGCTCGTCGTCGTCGACGGCACGTGGGCGCAGGCCAAGAAAATCGTGCGCCAGAACCCGATCCTCGCGGGGCTCCCGCGCTATGCGTTCACGCCGCCCGAGCCGAGCCAGTATCGCATTCGCCGCGAGCCCAGCCTCGAGTGTGTATCGACCATCGAAGCACTGGTGCTGGTCCTCGGCGCCATCGAGGGCGACCCCCAGCGCTTTCAGGCACTTCTCGCTCCGTTTCGCGCGATGATCGACGCGCAGATCGACTGCGAGGCGCGCTTTCGAGGCGCGCGGAGCCGGCACGCGAGAAGGGCGCGCGCGGGGCCGCCGCCCCTCCCGTTCCCGAAGATCCTCCGCGAGCGCGCGCAGGACGTGGTGTGCATCGCGGGCGAGGCCAACGCGTGGCCGTACGGGTCGAGAGAACGAGCGGCGAATGCGACGGGCGCGGCGAACGCGACGGGCGCGACCGGCGTCGCCGGCTACGCCGACGAACTCGTGCACTGGGTGGCCCGACGCGTCGTCACGGGCGAAACGTTCGCGATGTTCGTGTCCCCGCGCAATCCCTTGGCCGCCAGCACGGCGGGGCACTGCGGGATCCCCGAGGCCGTCCTTCGGAGCGGCGCTGCACTCGCCGAGTTCCGAACGGCGTGGCGTGCCTTCGTGCGCGACACGGACGTCCTCTGCGGGTGGGGGCCTTATGGGAACGCACTTCTCGAGGGAGCCGGCGCGTTCGCCCCCGAAGGCCGCTTCGACCTCCGCGCGCATGCGCGGCTCTTCGCGCGCGGCCCGGCGGGTTCGCCCGCCGACTTCGCCGCGCGCGTGGGAGCTCCGACGGCGGCGAGCACGGAGCCCGGGCGCGCCGGCGAGCGCCTCGCAAAGGTCGTTGCCGTCGCCGACTATTTCCTCCACGCCTCATGATCGCCACATCGGGTCTCGCCAAGTCGTTCGGCGCGCGTGTTCTCTTCGAGGACGTGACGCTCCAGCTCAATCCGGGGGCGCGCTACGGCCTCGTCGGCGCAAACGGTTGCGGCAAGACCACATTCCTCAAGATCCTCGCCGGGGACGAGCCTGCGAGCGACGGCTCGAAGAGCCTCGCTGCGAACGCGCGCGTCGGCGTCCTCCGGCAGGACCGCTTTCTCGACGAGCGCGAGATCATCCTCGACCTCGCGATGATGGGCGATCGCGACGTGTGGGACGCGCTCCGCGAACGAACGAGCATCATCGATCACGGCGCCGGCGACGCAACCCGGCTCGCGGACCTCGAAGACCGATTGCGCGTCTCGGGAGGCTATACGCTCGAATCGCGCGCGTCGGCCATTCTGGAAGGCCTGGGGATCCCCGTCGCGGCGCACCGCAGGCCTCTGTCGACGCTCTCGGGCGGCTTTCAGCTCCGCGTGCTGCTCGCCCAGGTGCTCGTCGGCGGGCCGGACGTGCTTCTCCTCGACGAGCCGACGAACCATCTCGACATTCTGTCGATTCGCTGGCTCGAGAAGTTCCTCGCGGGGTATCGCGGCGTGGCCGTCGTGATCTCGCACGACCAGCGCTTCCTCGAGAACGTGGCGACGCACATTCTCGACGTCGATTACCAGACGATCACGTCGTATCCCGGGAGCTACGAATCGTTCGTGGTCGAGAAAGCCGCCGCGCGCGAGCGTGCCGAGGCGGAGGTCGTGCGCGCCGAGAAGATCATCGCCGAGAAGCGCGCGTTCGTGGAGCGGTTCGGCGCCAAGGCCACGAAGGCCAAGCAGGCGCAGAGCCGGCTGAAACAGATCGAGAAGATCGAAGTCGCGGACCTCGCCACGACCTCCCGGCGCGCGCCGCACTTTCGCTTCGTGCCGACGCGGGCGAGCGGCCGCGACGTACTCGAAGTCGCCCACCTGTCGAAGGCGTACGGCGAGAAGAAAGTCCTCCAGGACGTATCGCTGACCGTGCGGCGCGGAGAACGCGTGGCCGTCATCGGTCCGAACGGGCTGGGCAAGTCCACGCTGCTGAAGATCGTGATGGACCGATTGGCGGCGGACGACGGGAGTGTCCGGTTCGGGCACGAAGTGCGCGTCGGCTACTTCGCGCAGGACCACCGCGAGCTCTTGCCGAACGGCGGCCAGACGCCGCTCGAGTACATCTGGGAGGCCTGTCCGGACGAAGGGACGTCCTACGTCCGCGGGCAGCTCGGGCGCGTGCTCCTTTCTGGCGAAGACGTCGACAAGTCGATCGGGTCCTTGTCCGGCGGCGAGGCGGCGCGCCTCATTTTTTGCCGGATCGCGACCGAGAAGCCGAACGTGCTCGTCCTCGACGAGCCGACGAACCACCTCGACATCGAAGCCATCGGCGCACTCTCGGAAGCGCTCAAGACGTTCGAGGGGACCCTTCTCTTCGTTTCGCACGATCGCGCGTTCGTCTCCGAGGTGGCCACGCGGGTCCTCGAAGTGACGCCCGGCGGATTTCGCGATTTCCCGGGTACGTATGCCGAATACCTCGCGCGGTGCGGCGACGACCACCTCGACGCCGACGCGGTCGTCCTCAAAGCCAAATCGAGCAAGGCCCAGACGGCGACGGCCACCAGCTCTGCGACCGACGGCGGCGTCTCCTGGGAGGAGCAGAAACGCAAGCGCAACCGTCTCGCCGCGCTCCCGGCGCGCCGCGACAAGCTCCTCGCGACGATCGACGAGGCCGAGGCGCGCCGCAAAGCCATCGAAGCGCTGTACGGAAGCGATGGCTTCTTCATGCGGACGCCGAAGGACGAAGTCGAGAGGCTGCAGCGCGAAGATGCCGAGCTCGCGGCGAACATCGATCGCTGGACCGTGGAGTGGGAGGCGGTAGAGACGGAGATCGCCGCGCTTTCGTAGTAGGAATTGGGCATGCCGAACGCGGAGCGGTGCCGTACCCTCGTCGGACGGGCCAAGTCCGCAACGCTCGCGACGATGGCTCGCGATCCGGCGGGATTCCCGTACGCTTCGCTGGTCGCGATCGCCTTCGACGACGCGGGCCGGCCGATCTTGCTCCTCTCGGAGCTCGCCGAGCACACCGGGAACTTGCACGCCCGCGCCGAGGCCTCGGTGCTCGTGTCCGAACCGGCAGGTCTGAACGACGACCCGCTCGCGCTCGGCCGGGTCACGATCCTGGGCGCGTGCATTCGCGTACCCGACGCCGAGCGTGCGAGCGTCCGAGAGATTTTCCTCCGCGAACACCCGGCCGCCGCACAGTACATCGACTTTCGCGACTTCGCATTCTACCGGCTGGAGCCGGCCGCGCTTCGCTATGTCGGTGGATTCGGCCGCATGTCGTGGGTCACTCCCGACGAATACAGGATGGCCGCGCCGCCGGATGGAGGCGTCTGACCGTTCTCAGCCCGGGGGAAACTTCGCGATGACGAAGTAGTGCCCGGGCCCGAACGTCGTCGACTTCGCGCCGGCGAGGGCAGCCGCGTCGAGCGGCTCGACGTGGAACGTGCGGAGCCAACCGCGAAACGGAGCCGCCAGCCCGCCGGGGAATCCCCCGAAGTCCGCGAAATCGACGACGATGACTTCGCCGTTCGGCGCGAGCGAGCGGCGGGCGTGGGCCAGGGCGCCGGCGCGGTCCTTCACCATCGACAGGCAATAGGAAAAAAGAATCCGGTCGGGCCGCCCGTCGAGCACTTCGGCGAGCGGCGCCGTCTCCGCGAAACCCTGCCGGAGCGTGGCCCACGGACAACGCTTCTGCGCGTGCGCGAGCATCGCGTCCGACGCTTCGATGCCGCCGAGGCGCGCATTGGGTCGCGCGCGCCGAAGCCACTTCAGATTGCGCCCCGTGCCCGGCCCGATTTCGATGAGTCGCGTCCAGAGCGGATCCGCCGCGAGCTGCCGGAGCGCGGTGTCGCGGCCGAACAAATAGTACTTTCGGGTCACGTCATAGAAGAAACGCGAGATCCCGTAGTACCGGTTGAGAAACGCGCGGTGCTCCGCGCGATGTTCGTCGTGATTGCCGGGTAACGCCTGGGTCAATGCGCCACTCGATAGAACGCCACCCGGCGGAACTGGCGCGTCCGATCGAGGCGCGTAGCGATCTCCGTCGCTTCTTCCATGGGCAGGAAGTGGCGCTCGAGGCCGTGGCGCTCGGGAAGCGAACCTTCTTCGACCGATCGGTGCAACACGATCGCGCCGTCCTGGCTCGTGCGGAAGATCTCGCGCAGGAGCTTGCCTTGCACGGCGTGCGGCATCCAGTCCGGCGCGTCGCAGAGCGTGTAGTGCGTCCACGAGTTCTTCCCCGCGTCGCCGAGCACGTCGAAGATGTTCTTGTGGTGGAAGCGAAGGTCCGTGTCCTGCGCCTCCTGCGCGGCTTCGTGGTGGTCCTTCCGCATGAACGGAGGCACCGCGTCGCTGCGATCGTGGTTGAAGTGACCTGCGACCGCGTACCAGACGAACCAGTTGCGCTCGAGATCCGTCTCCGCGACGCGCCCGAGGTGCAAGAGGAGGAAGTCGATGACGTCGTTCACGCCCTCTGCACGGAGCATGCGATCGCACTGCGCGTAGTTGACGCCGAGCGCCACGAGGTGCAGAGGCGAACGCAGCATCGCCGCGACCCACGGAATCCGGAACACCGGCGTGAAGCGGTCCACGATCACCTTGCGGCGTTCCGCGAGCGGAATTGCGAAGAGCGATCGCAGCCAGCTCGCGTCGACGCCCGACAGCTTGCGAAGCGCCGTCAGAAACTGCGCGGTCAGGCCGCGCCGGTGGAACGAGTGCGCGAAAATACCGTAGTTTTTGCTCCAGTGGCGCTGGATCCAGCGCGGCATCCGGGCGGTCGCCTTGTCGACCATGTTCGCGGGGTCCGCGTGCGTGCCATGACCCCAGAGGCCGTAGAACTCGTCATAGTCTTTGATTTCGCGCGACGAGCTCGCCTTGAGCGCCGAGATCGCGAGGTGCCGGGCGTTGATGTCCACCGCGTCGATGCTGCGGGGCTGGCGGCTCATATGGTTCGCGATGCCGCACCCGGCGCCGGAGATCCCAAGAACACGTGAGCTCGGTCCCACTTCGAGGAACCGTTCGTCGATCTCGGTGTCCTCCCACAAGATGTTGTAGACGAAGAGGTGCCGGAACACCTGCTGGAACGCCCCGTCGAGGGTCTGCATCGGCGACACTCCAGGCTAGCTACGTGTCGTTGGCGTGACAGTCAAGGCTCGGGTGCGAAACGGTTGAGGCGATGCATGGGTGCCGTATTCGCTTGACTTCCCTCCAGGATTTCGGGTCGCGCTTGTTCGCGTTTGTGGATTGCGAGGCTCGCAAAGTCGATACTAACGCACCGCGATGAACGCGAAGGCAGCCGCGATCCTCGCCTTCGTCGCTAGCGCAGCTCTGCTCGTCGCGGCCGCCGCGTTCATTCTGTCGCTGAAACGAAATGAGGAGCCCGCGGTGCCGCAGGTGCCCTCGGCCTCTATGGCCGTCGAGGCAGGGCCGCCCGAGCCCGCGCCGGAGATCCGCGGCCACATCCTCAACGCGGACGGGGCATCTGTCGAAGGCGCGACCGTCCGCCTCGTCTCGGCCGCCGCTCCGTATCGGGTTTACCAGGAAACGAAGACCGACCGCACGGGAGCATTTTCCTTCGCGCATGTCGGCGGGTGGCGCGTGCGGGTCGTCGCGGACCACGGAAGCGACGGCGTGGTCACGAGCGCGGAGCTGCGGGTCGCCTCGGAACAGAGCCTCGAGCTCACGCTCGTGCTTTCACCGGCGGGCGCCGTCCGCGGCGCTGTGGTCGATGCGCAAGGCCGTCCGGTCGCGGGTGCCGTCGTCTCGGTCGACGGGCTGCCGTGGATCGTAAGCGCATCGAGCGACGCGGAAGGAGCGTTCGTTCTCACCACCGTACCCGACGAAGCGACGGGCCTCGTCGCGGTCGCGCGCGGCTTTCGAACGGCCCATGCTTCGCTCGCCGCGCGCGAAGAAGACCGCGAGCTCGTCGTCCGCATCGTGCTGACCGCCGCGAATCCGGTCGCCGGCCGCATCGAGGACGACGCGGGCAACCTGATCGCGGCAAGCGTCGTCGCGTGCGAGGACACGGCCGCCGAGGCGCGCGTGCAGAGCGGGGCGGATGGTGCGTTCGAGCTGCCCGCGTCGGCGATCGGCTGCAACGCCGTGGCCGAGCACCCCGAATTCGCGGCAAGTCCGCCGCAGCCGGTCGTGGAAGGCCGGCGCCTCGTTCTGCGTCTCGGGACCGGCGGCGCGATCCAGGGCGTCGTGGTCGACGAGAGCGGCGCGGTGTTGACGCCGTTCGTGGTCGGGATCGAGTCGTTCACGCCGCTCCACGGGCGCGGCGGCGAGCGACACGGGTCGCACAACTTCGACGACCCGGGTGGCGCGTTTCGATGGGACAAGCTCCAGCCGGGCAGCTACGTGCTCACCGCATCGGCCGCGGGGAAGCCACCTTCCCGCTCCGCGTCGATCGATGTCCAGGCGGGGGCGACGACCACTGGCGTGCGCATCGTGCTGGCGAAGGGCGGGGTGCTGGTCGGCCGCGTCTCGGAACCCGG
>DATHQY010000659.1:0-16625 GCA_035482215.1 Polyangiaceae bacterium
CGCTCGACGAGATGGCGCACGTCGCCCGCGAGATGGAGCGCCAGGGGTTCAAGCAGCCGCTCCTCATCGGCGGGGCGACGACGAGCCGCGCCCACACGGCCGTGAAGATCGCGCCGTTCTACAGCGAACCCGTGGTCCACGTGCTCGACGCGAGCCGCGCCGTGCCGGTGAGCACGAACTTGCTCAGCGACGGTCGGCGCGAATCGTTCCTCCGGGAGCTCCGTGCCGACTACGAGCAGCTCCGGCGCATGCACGGCGCGCCCAAAGGCAAGCTCGTGCCGCTCGAAGCGGCACGCGCGAACCGGACGCCCATCGAGTGGCGCGCGAGCGACATCGCGGTCCCGGCGTGGACGGGCGTGCGGGTCGTGGCGGATGTGCCGCTCGCTGCGCTGCGCGAGTACATCGATTGGACGCCGTTCTTTCACACATGGGAGCTTCGCGGCGTCTACCCGCAGATCCTCGAGCACGAGAAATACGGCGAGCAGGCGCGCATTCTCTACGCCGAAGCGCAGGTGCTGCTCGACGAGATCATCGCCAAGAGCTTGATCCAAGCGCGAGGCGTGTATGGGTTCTTTCCGGCGAACGCCGTCGGAGACGACGTCGAGCTCTACACCGACGCATCGCGCACGACCGTGCTCGACACGTTTCGCTTTCTGCGCCAGCAGGGCGAAAAGAAAGACAAGACCGAGCCGCACCGATCGCTCGCGGATTTCGTCGCGCCGAAGAGCGCCGACGTGCCGCGTCTCCCGGATCATCTCGGCGCCTTCGCCGTGAGCACGGGATTCGGACTGCGCGAGCTGTGCGATTCGTTCCGCGCGAAGAACGACGACTACAACGCGATCATGGCCGAAGCGCTGGCCGATCGGCTGGCCGAGGCGTTCGCGGAGTACCTCCACAAGCGCGCGCGTACCGAGTGGGGCTACGGCCAGGCCGAGAGTCTCTCGTACCAGGACCTCCTCGCCGAGAAGTACCGCGGAATTCGTCCCGCCGCCGGCTACCCCGCCTGCCCCGACCACACCGAGAAGGCGACGCTCTGGAAGCAGCTCGACGTCGAGCGAAACACCGGCATGAAGATCACCGAATCGTTCGCGATGTGGCCGGGGGCCAGCGTCAGCGGTCTTTACTTCGCACACCCGGCGTCGCGGTACTTCACGCTCGGCAAGATCGACCGCGACCAGGTGGTCGACTACGCGGTGCGAAAGTCGATGACGCGGCAAGAGGTGGAGCGCTGGCTCGGACCCAACTTGGGATACGAACCGGCGAATTGAAGACGACGAGGGTCCACGCGTGACGGCGCGGTCGCCCTCCGCCTCCTACGGCATGTTCACGCTCTCGGGCGGCCCGAGATACGACGCACGGACGCCGGTCGTCTCCACCACGAGTTTCTGGAGCACCACTCCCGGGTCGACCATCCAGAACTTCACGAGGTGTTGGCCGGGCGACGAAACGGTGAACGTCGTCGTTCCGACGTTGATGTTGTTCGACACCCACGTGGACCAGGGGTCGTCCGTGGTGACGTTCGCGGTCGAGGCGGTGACGGCGGTCACGGTCTGAATCGCGCCGTCGTCGATCGAGACGGCGTAGTGGAAGCCCTTTTCGAAGACGTCGAGCGTCGGCGAAATGTAGGTGTCGACCTTCACGCTGCCGCTCGAGAAGAGATAAACGGCGTAGTCGAGGTGCGGGGTGCCGGTGCCCGGCGTCTGGCTGGCGGTCGTGACGGGAAGGGGGGTCATCCCCGACAGCGTGCGCCCCAAGTCGGGGACGCGGGTCCACTGGATGGGGCTCGCGCCGACCGCGCAGGCATAGTGCTCCGCCTCCACGGACACATACCCATCGCTCTCGACGAATCCGTGAATTTGCGAGGCCGGCGTGGTCGGGTTGTTGATCGCGAGTTGTACGGTAACGGTCGCGTTGTTCGGCCCCGTGATCGTGATCGGGACCTGCATCGTGCCGGTGGGCGCCTTGGTCCAATCGGCGACCGAGACGAGCAGCTGCTGCTGCTCCGTGACGCTCCCGCTCGCCGGCGTGATGGTGAGCCACGAAGCCGTCGACGTCGCCGTGAAGTTGAACGCGGTCTTGCCGCGGTTGAAGACTTCGATATAGCGATTGGCCTGCGCCTGATAGGGCCCTAGCTCCGGAAGCACCGCCATCGACGTCGAGTTGGGCCACCAATTCGACGACCCTTCGATGCCGACGCCCATGCTCGCCGCCGTTCCAGGACTGACCGACATCGTCGAAGGCTGCGTCTGCGTCGCGGGGTCCGACCACGTCGTATATCCGATGTGGGTTTGGTCCATGTAATGGTCCCATTTCCCGCCCGACATCGTCTGGTTGTAGTAGGTCGACAGCGTCCCGTCCTTGGTGAAGTCCGTGGACACGAGGGTCGCCTGATCGGCCGCGGACGCGCGGCCCTGCCCCGCGTACAAGAGATTGTTCGCGTCGGCGACGTACATCTCATTGAGGTTCGCGACCGCCTCTACAGGGTATTGCACGAGCTGGTAGAACGCGTCCTGGTACGCGGATGGCAGCGCGTTGGCGACGGTCTGCGCCGTCGTCACATCCTGGTTGTAAGCGGCGACGATGTTCGCCCCCTCGCGGTAGTTCGTCACGCTGTACGTCGTCTGGTCCAGAAGCTCCGGCTTGCGCCGCCCGTTGAACTTCGCATAGTCCGTGATGAGGCCCGCGATCGCCGCGGCTTGCGATTGGCCGAACTGTTGCGCGGCCCAATTCGTCGACCACTCCGGGAGGTTACCGGCGGCGATGCGATTCGGGTTCCACGCGTAATCGAAGAAGAACGACATCGGAAATTCCATCGGCTTGAGGTCGCCGACGTTGACGATCCACTCGCTCGTGATGCCGTTCGCGTACGCCATGTGGAGCTGTTCCCAAACGCGCGCGATCGGATTCGTGTTGATCCACTTGTAGTCGCGCGGGGAGCCTACGTAATCGTAATGATAATAGAGCCCGTATCCGCCGGCGGGGGGCGTGGCGTCCGTCGGCAGCCGAACGAGGTTGCCGAAGTTGTCGTCGGTGAAGCTCGTGATGACGTCGGCCGGCGCGCGCTCCCCCTGATCGTAGTAGGCCTCGATGTCTTTGTAGACTGTCCATATCTGGGGCACCGCGGCCGCGTCCACGTCGAGCGCACTCTGGATGATGCCGCGCTGGTCCGTGATGATGCTCTCGAGAAGCGGAACGTCCGTCGTCGTGGCGAGGGAGGTGTCGTTCTCGCCGCGCATGCCGATCGTCACGAGGCTCTCTTTGGTGCCCATGCGGGTGATCCCGCCGGTCCAGAACGTATTGAGATTCGCCGCGTTGGTCGAGTAGTCCCACGCGCCGAGAGTGGAGCTGACCGCGTCCCACTCCTCCTGGTTTCGCATCATCGGCTCCTCGTGCGAGGTCCCCATGACGATCCCGTACTCGTCCGCGAGCGGAGCGTTCATCGGGTCGTCGACGTTGAACTGCTTGGGATCCCACATCGCGGGCCAGAGATAGTTGCCTTTGAGGCGGAGAAGGAGATCGAAGACTTTGACGTAGTAGCTCGATTTCCAGCCGCCGAATTTCTCCTGCACGTTGCCGTCGGCGCACGGATTTTCGTCGTTGATGAAGATCCCACGGTATTTGACGGCCGGGCCGCTCGAGTGCGCGCCCGCCGTGACGTAGAGCGAAGACTGGGTCGGGACGGGCACGTCCGCCCACCAATTCCACGGCGATACGCCGATCCGCGACGACAGATCGTACATGCCGAAGATCGTCCCGCGCTTGTCGCTGCCCGCGATGACGAGGGCGCTGCTGACGCCCGCCATCGGCGAGGCGACGACCTCGACCAGGTAGTTCTCCCACTTGCCCTGGATCCCGCTCACGTCGAGCTTTCCGGCGTTGACCAGCTGCGTGATGAGCGCGCTCTTGCCGACGGTTCCGATGATGACGGCCTGCGCCGCCGTGCCCGGAACCGTGTCCTGCGCGAGCGTGGGCATCGTGCCTGTCACGCTCTGGATGTCGCCTTGCAGAACGCCCGCGACGCGCACGACGCCGGCCCAATCCGTCGAATTGACAACGAGCGGCGGGACCTGACCCGAGGCCGCCAGCGCGAAGCTGCCCGTCGCGTTCGTCGTCGACACGTAGTTGTCGTCGACCAGCGCGGGCACCGTCGCCGGCGCCTCGCACATCTCCGTGCTGGGGACCGCGCTCATCGACCCAGAACCGCCCCCTACGGTGATCCCGGCGCCGCTCGCCGAGCCCGCGGTGCCTGAGTCGCCCGTTCCGCCCGTGCCGCCGGCGGCCCCGGTAGCCGAGCCCGCGCTGCCCGTCGCCCCGGTGCCGGATCCCGTGCCACCGGACCCGGTGGTGCCGGATCCCGCGCCGCCCGCGCTGCCCGATCCCGTCCCCGTGGTGGCGCCCGTCGATCCCCCGGTCCCCGCACCTGAGCTCCCCGTACTGCCGGGTGTGCCGGAGCCATTCGGGCTGCCCTTCGAGGTCGACGAGGCGTTTTGGCCGCATGCGGCCAAGAGGCCCACGATCCACGCAGAGCTGAAATAGATGCCTCGCCAGCCAGCTCGCAATCGCATGACCCCGCCTCCTCAAAAGACAAAGAATTGGGGCTCAATAGAGCGCTTAATCGATTGATCGCAAGTCCGATGACTGTCGCGATGGCGATGACGCAGGAGCTCGAGATGGGTTGAGGCAGTTCGTCGCGGTGACATCAGCCCGGGAACGCGTGCATGTACGGTTCGGCCTCGCGGAGGACGCGCGCCACCGAAGGGCGCGCTTCGAGGCGCTCGAGGTACGCGGCAAGGTTCTTCCATCGGCCGACGAAGGGCGCGACCTTGTTGGCGTAGAAGAGCGCGGGCATGGCCGCGCAGTCGGCAAGCGTGAAGTCCGCGCCGTTCGTGCCGTTCGCGCCGCTCTCGGAGGTGCCGGGACGCACGTGAGGGTCTAGCAGCGCGTATGCGCTCTCGAGTTGCGCGTGCGCTTGCTCGACGCCGAGCGCATCGCGGGCGTCGGCGGGTCGCAGCCGGTCGCCGACGATCTTTTGCATCGCCTGGTGGATGTACAGATCGTAGAGGCGGTCTTGCAGGCGGCATCGCAACGCGAGCTCGGGGTCCGTCGGGATCAAACGCCTCGGGCCTGCCGCGAGCCCATCCGCGTATTCGAGGATGATGGTCGACTCGGGCAGCGTGCGATCACGCGCGGCGTCCCGCAGCACCGGGAACTTGGCGAGCGGCCAAATGTGCGCGAACGCGTCGCGCTCCGCGGGGTTCGAGAGGTCGACCAGGTGCTTTTCGAACGGCACCTCGAGCTCGTAAAGGCCGATGAGCGCCTTCCAGCAATACGAAGACAGCGGATGGAAATAGAGCGTGAGGGACATGACGGTGATCCTTTCGGCGAATGGGGGGAGGGGGGTTTTGCGAGACCCGCGCCGAAATCGGCCTCGCAAGGGAGAGACGAACAGGGTCGCCAAAAAGATACGTTCCTCAAAACGCGACCTGAAACAGCGGAAAGGTTGCGGCTGCCGGGGCGGAGGCTACGTTTGCGTGCGACGAGCCCTCCGTACGCATCGGCGAGGGCGCGCCGAAGAACTGCGGCCTCCCCGAGGGCATCGGAGGATCGGCCGTGACTTGCACCCCGGAGCGACGGTGGACAATCACCAGCACGAGGCCTCCGATGACGGCCACCCCGCCGGCGATGGCTGCCACGAGAGCCAGGTCGGTATCGCTCGTGGTCGCGTCGGGGATGTCGTTGAACTCCGCGGCGAGCAGCCAGAAAAAGCCGAGGGCAGCCGCGGCGCCCCCGCCGATGAGGAGCGCGATGCCGCCGGTGAGCCCGGGTTGTGTCGCCGGCCGGACCGCGATGATTTGCCTTGGGGCATCGTGGCGGAGCGGGAACTCGGCTGAAGGGCGAAGGGACCCCTCGTGCGATTGCGGTCCCCAGATGTCGCCGCGGGTGACTGGAAGAATGCGGTAAGTGCCCGCCGACGGGACGTCGGTATCGCACGGCGACGTGCAAATGGGCGCGAACTCGCCGTGATCGGATGCGCGGTAACCCAAGTCGACCGGCTCCGGGGAATCGACGTGCACCCACACGGATCGACGTGCAAGTGCGGGAGCGGGTGCCGGTCGCGGCGGCGTTTCCACGATCACGTCCGCCGCAGACGTCGAATCGTCGGTCGCGGAAGGCGATTGCGCGAACGCCGTGCGAGACTGGAGAACGAGTGCGATGGCCACCGTTGCCGTGGAGCGATAGAGGGGATTCGCAAAGCGAGGGACAAGGCCCATGCGCGAAGAGTACCCCTGGCCAGCGTCGGAGGTCAGGGCGGAGCGCCGGCGAGGGCGTGGCCGCGCGTGCCCGTCGATCGCAGCGTCACGATCCGCGAGGCTTGACCGTCCTCCGTCAGATGTCCGAGCCGACGATCGTCGCGTCCGATGCCGAGGCGTCCGAAGGAAGCGAGCTTGCCCCGTCCGTCTCCACGATGGGCTGGCAAATGGGAATCGACGCCCCGCAGGGACCTTGCAAGCAGGCGTAGCCGGAGCCCAGTGTTGCGGTGCATTCGCTGTCCTGGCTGCAGGGTTGTACGCATTCCATGCCGACACTCGTGCACCCGCCGTCCAGTTCGGGGAGGGAGTTCGTCAGGCATCGCAGGCCGGTATTGCAATCACTGTCCTCGGTGCACGACACGTACGGAAGCCCCGAGCTTGCGGGCGTACACGCGATGAACGCCCCGAGAACGAAAAACCCCGCGCGCAGGAGATCTCGCATCTCGACGGCCATAGCATCGCCACGAGGGAACGGAAGCGGAGGCGTCGTCCGCGTCTCACGACGACGTCGCGCCCGATGCTCGTGAGGAAGGCGTCGTCCGCGTCTCACGACGACGATGGCAAGCGGTTAGCGTGCGGACAGACAATCGTGCCGGCTCCGCTATTGGCCTGTTCACGACGCACCCGAGGGCCTGGAGCGCGGCGCGTCATATCCAAAGTACTTCGATTGCCGCGCACCGCGTGCGCCACGCGAGAGCCGACTCGAGCTGACTCGGAGATCGGCGAAGCATGCATGCGGAAGGCACCCGTTCGTGGAACCGCGACAGCGACGTTTCGTGCCCATCCACTCGTCCGCGATCCGTGACTGGCGGGCCGGCGAGGCTTTCGAGTGTCGAGCGAGATGGATCATCCACAGCAGAAAAAGCGCAGGGAGGCGAAACGGAGCGCTGGCTCGTACGAAAGCGTTGGCGTCAAGGCGCGGCGTGGGCAATACGTATTCGCTCGGCCTGTTTCTGCTTGGGGCTTCTCGAACCGTCTCATTTGCGCCAATCCGGTTTGGAGCGTGCCTCTCGGGCCGTCTACGAGACACTATTCATTGGGGGGATCGCCATTTGAGCGCTCCGCGGTCCATTCCGTTCGATTTTCTCTGAAAAAGGACACTCGCATGAAATCTCGCTTACGCCTCTGGCTGGGCGCCACCGTGGTGGCGCTCGCGGCGTGCTCTTCGTCGTCGGATGATTCCAGCGGGAGCGCAGGCGCTTCCGGCTCCGGGGGGGACCCGGGAACGTCGGGGAGCTCGGGCTCTTCGGGTGCGGGCACCGGCAGTTCCGGCACGTATGGGGGTACTTCGGGCGCCACGGGCACGAATACCGGCTCGTCGGGAAGTACAGGCGCTACCGGAACCGCCGGCGCCGCCGGAACCACCGGAACCACCGGAACCACCGGAGCCGCTGGCACCTCGGGCGAATCCGGCGCTTCGGGCGTCTCGGGAAGATCAGGCGCCAGTGGGACGTCCGGGTCGACGACGGGCTCGCGCGACGGCGGGACGTCGGGGTCGACCACAGGGTCGCACGACGCGGGTACAGGTGGGCATGATGCAGCTTCTTCCGGCTCTTCGGGATCGACCACGACGGGAGACGGCGGGGCCTGCGTTCCCGGTCCCGCGTGGACAGGCGGCACGACCCACACCGGCACCTACGGCACAGGCACGGCCGACGGCAGCTACAGCTGGAATCTGTACGCCGCCGGCGGCGGGTCCGACTCGATCACGGTCGCCGGGACGGACGCGCTCTTCAGCGCCATGTGGGCCAACGCCGGCGACTTCATCGCGCGCGTGGGGTTGTCGTTCAATTCGACGATGACGCCGACCCAGATCGGAACCCTCGAAGCCGACTTCGCCGAGACCAAGACGGGTAGCGGCGGCGGCTATTCGAACATCGGGATCTACGGCTGGACCGAGAATCCGCTCCACGAATACTACATCGTGGACGATTGGTTCGGGAACGGGCCGCCGGTCTCGGGCACGAAGGCCGGTTCGTTCGAGGTCGATGGGGACACGTACGTCGTCTACCAGCATACGCAGAACAACCAACCGGCGATCACGGGCGGCAACGCCACCTTCGTGCAGTTTCTCAGCGTCCGGCAGCATGCCCGCCAGTGTGGGCACATCTCGATCTCGCAGCACTTCGCGGAGTGGGCGACGCTGGGGCTGCAGATGGGGAACCTGGAAGAGGCGAGGATCCTCGTCGAAGCGGGCGGGGGCACGGGGAGCATCAACTTCACGACGGCGACGGTCACGCTCACGTCGAACTGAGCTCGAACGGAGGGACCGGCGCGTCGAGCTCCGGCGCTATGCTCGGCGCCGTGAGCCCCCTCGTCAAACGGGTCCTGATCGGCGCTCTCGCCGTGCTCGTGCTGCTCGGCGTGGTCGTCGGTTACATCTTCTATTCGGCGTTCGGCCACAATCGCCCGATCGCCGATCGGCAGGTCCTCGAGCCCGGTGTCGAGATCGTCAAGGACGGGTTCGTGAGCATCGCCGTCCTCGACGCGGGGCCGAACCAAGTGGCCCTCGTCGACGCCGGCCACGACACGGACGGCAAGGCGATCCTCACCGCGCTCGCGGAGCGCCACCTCGAGCCGTCGGCGGTGAAGGCGATCTTCCTCACACACGGCCATCCGGATCACACGGCGGGCTGTCATCTTTTTCCCGGCGCGACCGTCTACGCGATGCAGGCCGACGCCGCCCTCGTCGGAGCCGCCGCGACGGTCACGCCGATCAAGGACGGAGACGCGATCGACATCGGCGGCGGCACACGCGTCGAAGCCTTCGCGACGCCGGGCCACACTCCGGGATCCATCGTCTACTTCGCGCGCGGCGTCCTCTTCTTCGGCGATAGCGCGGGCGGGTCGAAGGACGGCGTCGTGATGCCTGCGGCCCGGTTCTTCTCGAAGGACCCTGCGGAGAACGTCGCCTCGCTCAAGGCGCTCGAGGCTCGCCTTTTTCCGCGAAAGGCCGAAGTGCAGAAGCTCGCGTTTGCCCACACGGGGCCGCTCGACGGATTCGAGCCGCTCGTCGTCTTCGCGCAAACTCATTGAAAGGGGGAAAGACCATGCTCGCCCAGATTCAGCACGTCGTCGTTCTGATGCTCGAGAACCGTTCGTTCGATCACATGCTCGGTTTTCTCTACGCCGACAGCCAGAACGTATCGCCCAAGACGAATCAAGCGTTCGAGGGGCTCAAGGGGAACGAATCGAACGCCGACGCGTCGGGGAAGAAAATCACGGTTTCGCGGATCGAAGGGACGACCAAGAATGCGTACTTCAAACCCGGCGCCGACCCGGGCGAAGGGTATTCCGCGACCAACGATCAGCTCTTCGGGACGACGACGCCGCCTTCGTCGCCGGTGGCGACCAATTCGGGATTCGTGAAGGACTTCGCGTCGACGCTGGTCTGGGAGAAGAAGGAGAAGTGGTCGATCATCGCCGGCACGACCGAGAGCGACATCATGGCGATATTCACCCCCGAGTCGCTGCCCGTCCTCTCCGGGCTGGCGCGCGGTTATGCGGTCTGCGATCACTGGTTTTCGTCCGCTCCCACGGAGACGATGCCGAATCGCATTTTCGCGACCGCGGGGACGAGCCAGGGCCGCGTGGACGACACCGTGCACTCGTTCACGGTGCCGAGCATCTTCGGGCTCATGTTGCAGCACGACGTCTCCTGGGCCGTCTACGGGTACGACGCGCCCCCCCTCACGCGGATGAATTTCCCGGATACGACCAACGCGGACGACAGCCACTTCGGGCAATTCACCGATTTCCAGGCCGCCGCCGCGAAGGGAACGCTCCCGTCGTTCACGTTTCTCGAGCCGAGCTGGGGTGCCTCCGGCAACAGCCAGCACCCGAACTACGACGTATCGCTCGGGGAGCAGCTGATTCACGACGTGTATTACGCATTGCGGAACGGGCCGGCGTGGAACCAGACGCTCCTCGTCATCACGTACGACGAGCACGGGGGCTGCTACGACCACGTCCCGCCTCCGACGAACGCCGTCCCCCCCGACGACACGCCGGGCGAGAACGGATTCGACTTCAAGCGGTTCGGTCTTCGCGTGCCCACCGTGCTCGTCTCGCCTCTCATTGCCGAGGGGACGGTCTTTCGCGTCGGCGGAGCGACGCCGCTCGACCATACGTCGATTCTCAAGACGGTAGAGGCGCGCTGGAGTCTGCCTGCGCTCACGGCGCGCGACGCGGCGGCGCCTTCGATCGAGGGCGTTCTCACGCTGGCGACGCCGCGCACCGATGATCCTCTCCAAGGCGTGACGCCCCCCGTATCGAAGGAGGCGAGTCCGCACTCGAAGGCGAGCCCGCCGTCCCACCTCGAAGAGATTCACGCGGATCTCGTGTCACGCTTGCCGATTTCGGGCGATACGCGTTCGCACGATACGCAGCCCGTGTTCAAGACCAGCGCCGAAGCGCAGGCTTACATTCACGAGCGTACGGAAGCGTGGAAAGCGTATCGTGCGCGCTCGGCCGCCGAACGAGCACGGCGCTGACGCGGCGAGCGGGGCCGTTCAATACGCGGCGACGGGGACCGACGAGGCGAGCGCCAGCTCTTTGCCGCGCGTCACGACGCTCTTCGCGACGTCCGAGTCGCGCGACGTGATGGTCACGCGGAAGCCGACGCCGGTGGACGATACGCTGGCTTGCGCGTCGGGCACTTCGAGCGGTCCCGGGAACCGGTCGCGCCCGACGACGGCGACGTGCGCCATGTGGCAAGCGACGACGCGGCCGAGCCACTGTTCGGTCATGCCGGATTCGGCGCGAAGGTCGACGGCGACGCCCACGGGAACGAGCGGTCCCTTGGGGAAGAGGCCGCGATCGCGGACGATCTCGACCGAGGTGACTTCGCCGGTGTTGGCGAGCGGGCCGCGGTCGCGATCGGCCTCGGAGATGCCGTAGCAAAGCGCAGCTTCCTGGCTGTGCATTCGCTGCGCGGCTTCTTCGTGCTGTTGCGCGAGCGCCGGATCGCTCACGGAGTGAGCCGCCGCTTCGTGCTCGGTGGCGCTCATGTGCAGGAACGCGCCCGACTGGGACGCGCACGCGGGGGCCATGACCACGACCGCGGTGCAAAGCGCAATGCGAACCGTCTTCTGGACGACCATGATGATTCTCCTTCTGATTCGAGGTGCGGCGCTTCCGCGTCGCGACAACGAGAAGAATCTAAGCACGGAGCACGTAATCAATCCGTAAAACGAACTGGCGACTCCATATTAATATCGTAAATAACCGCCGTTTCAGGTCCGCCGCAGGACCACACGGAGCGTCGTACCCCGCTCCGCGTCGCTCTCGAGCTCGATCCGGCCGCCGTGGGCGCGAGCCGTCCGCGAAGCGAGGTAGAGGCCGAGGCCGAGGCCGCGCCCCTTGCCGGATCGGTGCCGGCGGGCGGACCCAAAAGGCTCGAAGACACGCTGCGGGGCGACGTCGGGGGGGAACGTGCCCGCGTTCCAGACTTCGAGAAGCGCGCAGTCGTCGCAAACCCCGGCTTGCACGCGCACGGTTTTGCCTTCGATTCCATGCTGCACGGCGTTGAGCACGATTCGGGCGGCCATCGTCGCGACCGCGTCGCGATCCCAGCAGCCGTCGACGCCGCGGTCGAGGCGCAGCTGGAACGCGGTCGTCGGATAGCGGCGCTGAATTGCGTCGATGACGCGCTCGCACAGACTCGCGAGATTCGTTCGTCGTCGCACGCTTTCCGGGTAGAGATCGTCGTCGCACCGCAGGAACTCCGTGAGATCGAGGAGCATGTCCTCTGCGCGTCCGACCGCGTCGTGAATGGATCGCACGAGCGGAACTTGGGTTTCGTCGACCTGGTCCGCGAGGACGTACGCCATCGAAGAAGCCTGCGACAAAGTGGCCCGCAGGGCGTGCTCGATCGCGCGGCCGAGCCGTGTATCGTCCGCACTCGCCCGTCCGTCGCCGCCCGGGCTCGGCGGGGCGTCCATCGCATGAAGGAGCATGCGCAGGATTCTAGTTCACGGTGCGTAGGCGCGAGGGAAAGACGATATCGGGAGGCGGTCGTTTTTATGGGACTTTGATCCGAAGCGCGTTACCTGGAAGAGAATGCTGCGTCGGCCGATGGGAATGGTGCTCGGAGTCGCGCTCGCCTCCACTGGATGTTTCTTGTCGCCCATTCCCGACATGCGCACTCCAGCCGATCGCGCGCGCGAGCTCGACGTGCGATGCCGCACCTTCTCCGATCGGGCATCCGCCCCCGCGCTCACGCCCGCCGGCGTCGACACGGTCGAGGCAGACTACGCGCACGTGCCGACGGGCAATGCGAGCGAGCAGAGGCTGCAGGGGGCAAAGCTTCATCTGCGACCCCTGGCCGGTGCGACCGCGCAGGCCCTCCAGCGCACGCTCGAGTGCCACGAGAGGGCCGCCGTGCTCGGTGTGGCCCCATCGGCGCCCGACGACCCGTTCGTCCTGCCGGGACGATGGCTCGACCTCGACGTCGGCACGGAAGCCGACGGCTTCGTCGCGGTCGTGCGCGCAGACAACCTCGGCGACGCGAAGCAAGTCCTCGCGAGAGCGAGGCATTACATCGCTTTCTCGAAGTAGCCGCCGTCAGATTTCGTTCTCCAACGCGGGGGCACGGGCCTCCGGGACGAAAGAAGACCTTTCACCGGGCAGAAAGAAACGGAACGACGCACCTCCTTCAGGGCGATTTTCGCAGCGAATCCATCCGTCGTGGGCGGTCAGGACGCCCCGGCAAATCGCGAGGCCGACGCCCATGCCGACTCCCTGCCGCGTCGCGCGATGGAACTTCTCGAAGACGGCTTCTTCCTCGCCGGCGGGCACGCCGGGTCCGTCGTCGTGCACTTCGACTTCGGGGCCGCCCGCCGCCGGCGTGGTTGTCACGGTGATGCGGCTACCGGGCGGGGTGTATTTCGCGGCATTCTCGAGCAAATTGACGAACACCTGTTCGAGAAGGGACGCGTCGAATGCCCCGTACTCCGCGTCCGGCGCGATTCGCACGTCGACGGAGCGCGGGCCGAGCTGTGCGTCGAGACGACGGAGCGCGGTGCCGATGACTTCTTCGAAGGGCTGCCATTCCTTTCGCACGCGAACGGGTCCGGCCTCGAGCGCCGTCATGTCCATGAGGTTCTGCAGCAGGCGACCGAGGTGTTCCGCTTCGTCCACGATCGTGGAGAGGTGGTCGCGTCCGCGCTGCGACCCGAGAAGCGTGGGGCTCGCCTGCAGGAGACCGGAGGCGGCGGCCTGGATGACCGCGAGAGGCCCGCGGAGGTCGTGCGAGACCGTGCTCAGAAGCGCGTTGCGCGTGCGTTCGTTGTGGACCTCGAGCGCGGCGCGGTCGGCTTCGGCGGCAAGTCGCACGCGCTCCGTGGCGAAGCGGGTGCGTTCGAGCGCCTCGCGACGGATGCGCGCGGTCTGGCTGCTGATGACGTAAGCGACGAGCCCCAGGATCGCGAAGGTGAGGTAGTCGCGCGGATCGCTGACGGTGAAGCTGAAGTAAGGAACCGTGAAGAAGAAATCGAGCGCGGCCACGCTGAGAAACGTCGTCGTCAGCGACGCTCGGTATCCGAAGACGACCGACGTGAAGACGACGCCGAGTAGGAAGAGCATCGCGACGTCCGCGATGCGCCGATCGAAGAATGCCCAGCCCGCGCCGGTCTCGGCGGCGACGACGGCGACGCTGACGAACGTACCGAGAACGAACGGAAGCGTCTTTCGTTCGGGGGCGCCGGGGGAGTCCATTCAGCGCAGCGTCAGCCGATAGCCGGACCGTGGCGAGCCGACGAGGTACGTCGGGCGGGAGGGATCGCGCTCGATCTTCTGGCGAATGTGACGAAGGAGCGTGCGGAGGGACTGCCCCCGCCGGATCGCCGGCGCTTTCCAGAGCGCTTCGCAGAGGCCGTCTTCGGACGCAAGGGCGCCATGGTTCTCGAGCAGTATCGACACCAGGCGGTATTCGAGCGGGGTGACGTGCACGTCGACGCCGTCGACGACGACGGCTCGCCGGTCCGGGTCCAACCGAAGGACATTCGGCGCCGACCCGTAGACCGCCTTCACCGAGAATGGCGGGGGCGCCGCGGCGCGTGCGAGCCAGTCGCCGACGCGCAGCACCTGCTCGCCCACCGAAAGACCGACCAGGCACTCGCTCGCGCCGGCCTCGAGGAGCGCTGCGCGTGACCGCTCCCGTTCGGCGTCGAGGAGAACGAGCAGAGGGGCGCCGGTTTCGCAGCGAATGCGGGCGGTGAGGCTCACGCCGTCGAGCTCCGCACGCCTCCAGTCGAGGATGACGAGGCTGGGCGTGTGACCCAGGCCGCGCGCGAGCGTCGACAACGCGAGACCGACGAACACCGCGCGGTAGCCCCGCCCCGCCAGCGCCGACATGAGCGGCCGCGCGCCGTGTCTCTCGTCCGCCTCGGCGGCGCCCCCGGAGACGACGAGCACGAGAGGTTGAAGTGCCGCGCGGTTCGTGGGCCGCGGCGCGGAGGAAAGGGTCGGCATGGTCCTCTTCGGAGGAAGCAAACGTTCTCCGCACACGATACGTCCCCGTCTTATCAATTTGCCGTAAATAGCGTTTCGGGAGTCGGGAGCGGCCTCCTTCTCGGTTGCGCGGCGCCCCGTATTTATTCTTTTGAAACTCCGGTGCTGCGAGTTTTTACGCAGCCTTTACCTCGAACGACTCATACTGCATTCCTCAAAGGAGCCCCGGCGACAGGCTTCTCGGGTGCAAGTTGCATTGACTTCAACCTACATCGAACCAACGCCGTCCACGTCTTCCCGCGCCGCACCGGCTTCGACCGGCCCGGCGGCCAACGCGCCCCTCGTCCTGCTCGTCGAGGACGATCCGCGAATGCGGAAATATCTGCACCAGACCCTCACCGACCAGTGCCTTCGGGTGGTCGAGACCGAGACGGGAACGGAAGGGCTCGTGCAGGCCGCGGCGCACAACCCGGATCTCGTCGTGCTGGACTTCACGCTGCCCGACCTCGACGGGATCCAGGTCACGACGCGCCTGCGGGAGTGGTCGGCTGCGCCCATCCTGATTCTGTCGGCGCGCGACGAGCAGCAGGGCAAGGTCGCGGCCCTCGACGCGGGCGCGAACGACTACCTGACGAAGCCTTTCTCGACGGCGGAGCTCTTGGCGCGCATTCGCGTATGGCTCCGGCACACGCAGCGGGCGCATGCCGACTCGCTGCAGCCGTCGCTCGAAGTCGGCGAGCTTCGCATCGACTTCGACAAGCGGCTCGCCTACCTGCGCGACCAGGAAGTGCGTCTCACGCCGACGCAGTACAAGCTTTTCGCGATGATGATGCGCAACGCCGGCAAGGTGTTGACGCACGAACAGCTTCTATTGTCGGTGTGGGGTCCGTCGTATACCCACGAGACGCAATACCTGCGCGTGTACATGGGCCAGATCCGGCGCAAGTTCGAGGCGGATCCTGCGCGCCCTCATTACTTCGTGACGGAATCCGGTATCGGCTATCGGCTTCGCGTCGAGTAGCCGCTTTCGCTGCAAAGAGTCATTCGCGGTTCTCGTATTTCTGATTTGTTTCGAGAAATGATCGGTCGCGATTCGCGTGATTCTGCCGGGAATACGCCTCCCGTCATTGACGAATAAAGAGCAGAATTCATCTTTCAATTTACACCAATTTTATATGACCGAGTCTTAGAGTCCGCCGCTGACGAGAATGACCGCCGCGCGCTCGGGCACGGCGTAGGGCTTTTTTTGGATTCGTTCATTTTGCGCCACTCGGAAGAGTTGGAGGAGTTGCTCATGGTTCGATTCAAATCAATGGGAGGCCAAATAGTTGGGCGATCGTGTGCCCTGCTGGGGGCCGTCGCGAGCGTCCTTTTTTTCGAGGCTCCCGCGATCGCGCAAGCGCCGCCCCCGAACGACGCCGTGCCCGTCACCCCGCCACCGGGGGGGCCGCCGCCGGTAGCTCCCGGGCCTGCGCCGCAGGACCTGCCGCCGGCGCCGCCTCCCCCCGGGTCCGCGACGTCTGCGCCGCCCGTTGCCTCCGCGCCGCCTCCGACCGCCCCCGCTGAAGCCGCGCCCGAAAAGGCGGCGGATCCCTTCGCGTTCGGCGACTTCACGTGGCTCAACGGATCGAACCGCCAGCACAAGGCGCTTCTCGACTCGGACATCTTCACAGGGAGCTTCTTGCTCGACGTCAACTACACGGCGTCGACCAACAATCCCATCGACAACACCGTGGTCGGGTCGACGGCGCTCTCGCGCAACAACGAATTCACGCTCGCCTTCATGGGGTTCGGCGGTGACTTCCACTACAAGAACGCGCGCGCGCGCCTCATGACCCAGTTCGGCGTGCGTTCCACGCTCGT
>DATHQY010000660.1:0-9024 GCA_035482215.1 Polyangiaceae bacterium
CTTCATGTCGAAGATCCACGCGCCGTCGGGGCCGCCCTTGCCGCGCGCGAGGACCGCGATGCGCAAGGAGCCGAGGCTCCCCGTGCCCGCCACCCGAAAGGCGGCGTCGACCACTTCGAGCGCCTCGGCCGGGATCCCGTCGGCCTTCGGCAGGCGCCGCGCGAACTTGCCGAAAGCCTTCACCGCCTTGGCTTGCATCGAGGACGAGAGCGCTTCGTAGCGGGTGCCCAGGATGAAGCGGCGCTGCCCGTCGACGACGCGCGTTCGCGCGTCGAGCAGTTCCTTGCGCGTGCGGCCTCGTACCTTCTCGATGAGCGCGGCGATGACGGGCGGCGGAGTCGGCGCCTTGTTCGGCGTGGTCCGACCGAACGCCGCGCTCGTGTACGAATCGAGAAGCGCGGCGCAAAGCACCAGAGTGCGCGGCCCGTCGGTGCCGGACTCGCGCCCGCCGAGCACGAGGCTCGTCAGGAGGCGAAGCACGTCGTACCGCCAGGGCCCGATGAACGCGTCGTCGAAGTCGTTCACGTCGAAGACGATGTCTTCGTTCGAACGGGACGCGGCGGTCTCCTTCGTCGAGAGCACACCTGCGCGATACACCCCGAAGTTCTCGACGTGCGCGTCTCCGACGAGCCACCCCGCGCCCGGCGGTCCTTTGCGGAGTACGGGGTTGCGCTCGAGGAGCTCGTAGAAGATCGGCGCCGCGCCGCGCAGGAGCGCGAGCGGAGACGCCATCATGCGCTCTCTCTTGCGCAAAAAGAGGTGCGGGAAGGACCCGGTGCGCTCCTCGTCGATCGCGATCTGACGCCGGGCGAGCCGTGCTGGGGTGACGAAGATCATGCTCACCGCACGTTCGACCGATTCGCGTCATCGGGCAAGTACGCTCTTGCCGCCCGCCGTCCGGCTACCCGCGGTCGCGCATCTCGGTTCCCGGCGGATTGGTGAGCGGCGCCGGCTCGCGCGTCAGGATATCGGCGGCAATGAGCGCGAGCAGGATCCCGAGCAGCACGATCCCCGTGCCCATCGCGAGGCGGACAGTCACGCGTTCGACCAGGATCTCCATGAAAAAGACCGCGACGAGGACCGCCTTGGCGCCCGCGATGACGAGGGCCACCGGCACCCCGAACGCCCCGAGGTGCGCGTAGCGGAGCGCGAGGCTCAGCCCCGCGAGCGCGAGCAAGGCAAAA
This sequence comes from Polyangiaceae bacterium, assembly GCA_035482215.1. GTDB lineage: Bacteria > Myxococcota_A > Polyangia > Polyangiales > Polyangiaceae > Palsa-1150. The sequence continues at coordinate 1,185 of DATHQY010000660.1, forward strand.
AGCGTCAGCGCGAGGCCCCGGGCGGTCGTTTCTTTGGCGCCGGCGGCCCTTTTTTCGCCGGGGGCTCTCGCCGCTTTCGCGCTCGGAGTCGCGCCGGCGGCGCTCACTGCAGGCCTCCCGGTGTGAGGTAGAAGAGCGGCCACAGAAAGATCCAGATGACGTCGACGAGGTGCCAGTACACCGCGCCGACGGCGAGCGGGTACGAGGCGGCCGGGACGATGCTTCCCCGCAGGACGCGCACAAGCAGCGCCACGAGGACTCCCATTCCGACGATCACGTGAATCGCGTGCAAGCCGGTCATACAGAAATAGAGCGTGAAGAACATCTTGATCCCGGGCTCGTCGTTCTCGGCGAAGAAGGCGCCCGCGCCTGCGGGGTAGATGCCTTCGCGAAAATGCTCGAGATACTCGCCCGTCTTCACGCAGAGAAAACAAAGGCCGAGTGCGACGGTGACGCCCACGAGCCACGCTGCCGCGACCGGCTTTCCGCGGCGCAGCTCGTGGACGGCGAGCGCCACCGTGTAGCTACTCACGAGCAGGACCGCCGTGTTCACCGAGCCCCACGCGATGGTGTTGCGCGCGATGCCGAGGTCGAAGCCGCGCGGGTGCTCGCTCCGGTACGCGAAATAGAGCGCGAAGAGGCCCGCGAAGAAGAGGATCTCGCTCGCAAGGAAGACCCACATGCCGAGCCGCGCGGCTTGCTCCTGCCGCTCGATGTCCTCGAAGTGGGCGGCCGCGCGCACGCTCACGAGGTACCCGCCTTGGCTTCGGGCGAAGCTTCGAATTCGGCTGCGCCCGCGAACGGTTCGGCGTAGTCGTACGGCCCGCGTCCGAAAGCGGGCTCTCGATCGAAGTTGTGTTTGGGCGGCGGCGAGGGCGCGTACCACTCGTAGCTTCGCGAATCCCACGGATTGGCCGAAGCACGCTCGCCGGTGAAGATCGCGACGACGAGCACGATGCACACGAGGAGCATCGCGGCGCCGAGAATGAACGCGCCGATCGTCGAGGCCACGTGGAGCGGCTGGTAGACGGGATCATAATCGTAGTAGCGCCGCGGCATTCCGGCATTGCCGAGAAGAAACTGCGGAAAGAACGTGAGAAAGAAGCCACCGAAGACGAGCACGGCGCCGAGCGTGGCCCATCGCTCCGAGTACATCTTGCCGGTCACCTTCGGAAACCAATAGTGAATCGCGGCGAGCCACGCGGTCAGCGTGCCGCCGACCATGATGAAATGAAAATGCGCGACGACGAAGTACGTGTCGTGCCAGTGAACGTCGAGGCTCTGGGTCGCCACGGCGACGCCGGTCATGCCTCCGAATACGAAGAGAAAGAGAAACGCAAAGAAATAGACGAGGGGCGTCCGCAAGACGATCGACCCCGCGCGCATCGTGAAGACCCAGGTGAACACTTTGATGGCGCTGAAGATCGCGACGAGCATCGAGAGAACGCCGAACGCCCCGGCGTCGAATGCCGATATTCCGGCCACGAACATATGGTGTCCCCACGTGCCGAAGCCGACGAACGCGATGCCGAGCGTGGAGTAGGCGATGGCTTTGTAAGAAGAAATGTTGTGATGGCAAAACGTGGGGACGACTTCGCTGATGACGCCCATCGCGGGGAGAATCATGATGTAGACCGCGGGGTGCGAATAAAACCAGAAGAGGTGCTGGTAGAGAACCGGGTCGCCGCCGCGCGCCGGATCGAAGAGGCCCCAGTCGAGCGCGTGGTCGACGCCGACGATGGCCAGCGAGATCGCGAGTACCGGCGTGGCGAGCACCTGGATGATGCTCGTCCCGTACATGGCCCAGACGAAGAGCGGCATGCGAAACCACCCGAGGCCGCGCGCGCGCATCGTGTGGGTCGTCACGATGAAGTTCATCCCCGTGAGAATGGTCGACCAGCCCACGATGAAGATCCCGAACACGGTCGGCACGACCGCGCTGGGCGAATGGGCGCTGTAGGGCGTGTAGAAGGTCCACCCCGTGTCGCATCCGCCCATCCACAGCGCGACGAGGACCCAGATCGAGCCGACGAGATAGATGTAGTAGCTCAACAAATTGAGCCGCGGAAAAGCGACGTCCTTCGCGCCGAGCATCATCGGAAGCAAGAAGTTCCCGAAGGCGGCGGGAATCGACGGGATCATGAAGAGCCACACCATGACGATCCCGTGCATGGTGAAGAGCCGGTTGTAGGTGTACGCGTCCACGATCGTGCGCGTGGGGGTCAGGTGCTCGGCGCGCAAGAGCAGCGCGAAGGCGCCGCCCATCGCCAGGGCGAAGACGGTCGTCACGAAATACATGACGCCGATGCGCTTGTGGTCGGTCGTGGCGATCCATGACCAGACCGTCGTCCCGTCCGTCAAATACGAGGGCCCCGCTTGCCCGGGGGCGGCCGCGGCCGGCTCTTGCGCGGGGTCGTCGCCGGTCGCCCGGCCCGGAAAAAGTGCGCTTGCGTCGATCGTTGTCATGGCAACGATCCTCGCGATCCCGTGCCCGGCTCGGGCGCGACCCGGGGCAGCGTGATTGCTGGAGTGGGCGTCACATCGGCGATCGATTTCATGAATTCGACGAGGGAAGCGACTTCCGTCGCTTCCAGCACTCCGAAATAGGTCGGCATCACCGGCTTGTAGCCGCGCACGATCTGCGCTTGTGGATCCATCATCGAACGCGTGAGGTACGCCTCGTCCGCCACGACGGACGTCCCATCCGCGAGAGTGACCTCCGACCCGAAGAGCCCCACCCACGTCGGCCCGATGTGAGGCTGGCCGTCGATCGTATGGCACGCGAAGCAACCGCGCCGCGCCGCCACGTCGCGCCCCGCGCTCGCGAGGTCGCCTCTTTCGGCGACGCTTCCTTCGAAGCGCGCGCCCGGCGCGTCGAACTCTTTGCCGCCGAGCCAGCGGGCGTAGTCTTCGTCGGAGAGGACTTGCACCGCTCCGCCCATGCGCGAATGACTCACGCCGCAATATTCGGCGCACTCGATTGCGTATTGTCCGGGCGACGTGGCTTCGAACCATGCCGTGTAGTAGCGGCCGGGCACGACGTCCTGCTTCATGCGAAAGGCGGGCACGTAGAAGCTGTGAATGACGTCGCGGGACGTCATGACGAGCTTCACGGGTCTGTGCACAGGGACCGTGAGAATATCCATCGACGCGCGTCCGCTCGGATACCCGAACTTCCACATCCATTGCTTCGCGGTCACGTAGACGGTCATCGCCCCGGCCGGCGGGGAGCGCATATGGTTGTATTGCGTCGCGCCGACCACCCAGAACGCGAGAAAGAGCGAGAGCAGCCCGCCGATGAGGGCGATCTCGTGCCGCAGCGAGATCGACGACGTCGCCGTCGTTTCGAGCGGGCGCCGCTGCCGATACCGCACGAGCCAGTAGACCGCGAGAAGGAAGACGAGCACGGCGCCGAAGACGGTCGTGGTGATGACGACGAAATGCAGGCAATCGACGCCCGCGGCGTAGGTGGACGCTTCGGGCGGCAGGTCGAGGAGCCAGAGAATCCAGTCGTTCATGGCGCCCGCTCCACCACCAGATCCTTCGCACGGTCGATCGGAATGCGGGCGAGCCCCGCGTCTCGGTTCGCCCAGCCCCAGGCGCGGAGCTCGGCGCGCTGCTGCGCCTGCAGCGTGAGGCCGTCCTCGGCTTGCCAGATGGGTGTCTGCTCGACGCTCGCGATCGACCGCGGCGCCGTCGCAGGCGATCCTTCTTGCGGCGGCGGTGCCCCGGCACGGAGGACGAGCCACGCGACGCCGACGCCCATGGCGCCGATGACGAGCGCCGAGGCGGCGACACGGAGGATGGCTCGCGCGGCGATGACGTCCTCGTCCTGGTGCACGGAGAAACCCGCGTGCGGGGCGTGCGGCTCGTGCGGCTCGTGCGGCTCGTGCGGCTCGGAGGGCGTCACAGCGCGGCCTCGTAATCGAGCCCGGCGTCGAGCTCCGGGACATGCAAGGGCAGCGGCGGGAGCGCGGCGTACCGGCGGACGACCCACGCAGAGAATAGACCTCCGACGAAGAGCAACGCCGCGGCATCCAGCCAGTGGGGCCGCACGCCCGTTCGATCGATGTTCGGGAGCACCATCCAGTAGACGTCGACGAAGTGCATCCCGAGGACCCACGCAGCGACCGACGCAAGAAACGTGAGGTTCCGTTTCCAGTGACGGCTCAAGAGCGCGCCGAACGGCGCGAAGAAGTGACCGAAGATCAGGAGCGCGGTGACCCCGCTCCACGAGCCCGCGGTGCGCAAGCGATAATATTCGATTTCCTCGGGGACGTCGCCAATCCAGTAAATCAGCAATTGGCTGAATGCCATGTAGGCCCAGAAAATGATCATCGCGAAGAGCACGCGGCCGAGTGCCTGCGCGTGATCCGCGGTCACGCGCCCGCTCGTCCCCGGCACGAAGCCCATCACGGCGGCGACGAGCGCGATCGCCCCGACGAACGAGCCGGCGAAGAAGTACATCCCGAAGATGGTCGACGACCAATCCGGCTCGAGCGACATGATCCAGTCGAACGAAGCCCAGGTGAGGGCCAGCGCGACGAGCGGCAGCCCTCCTCCGCTCACGCGCCGCATTCGCAGCACGAGCGCGAGGCTCGGCGCACGGTCGTTCTTCGCCGACCAGGAAGCGAGGAGGGCGGCAATCGTGATGAAGATCGCAAAATAGACGGCCGTCCGAAGGACGAAGAACGGCGGATTCAAGTACGCGTGCGTATGGGCGATCGCGCGCCGCAGGGACGGCGAGTCGGCGGTCTCGGGGCGGGCCCACGGATAGAGGTGCGAGAGCCCGAGCGCGATGGGAACGAAGAGGAGCAAACAGAGGGGCAATGCGGACGCCACGGCCTCCGCCAGGCGTCGGGTGACGACCATCCACCCCGCCTTGGCCACGTGCCCGACCATGAGCAGCAGCAGGCCCCCGAGGGCGAGGCTCGTGGCGAACGTCCACGCCGCGAGATACGCAAACCACCCGCGATCGCCGCCGCGCAGCCCGAACACGAGCGCCGCGAAGCCCGCGGCCGCGGCGCCGAGTGAGACCACGAGAACGCGGTTCGTTCGCGCGGCGCTCACGGCGCCTCCCTGGTGAGCTCGGCGCGCATCGCCCCCGGCAAGTCCGCCGCGGGAATTCCCTGCGCCCACTGGAGCGCGCGAACGTACGCGACGATCCCCCACGCGTCATCGACCGAGAGCGCCTCGGCATACGACGGCATGAGGCCGTACCCGTGGCGAACCGCGCGGTAGATGCGTCCCGGGGCGTACGCGCGGACATCGGCCGCGACGAGGCTCGGCGGCTTGCGCAGCGCCATCTTGCGGGCGACCGCGCTCACCCCGTCACCGCGCGCTCCGTGGCATGTCGCGCAGAACGTGTCGAATTGCGTTTCTCCTCGGTCGATCCGCGCGTGGTCGATGCGAATGGGAATGCGGTCCGCGAAGTGGCCGCCGATCGCGCCGCTCGTCACGAGCGAATCGGATTCCGGCGCGCTCACCGGCAGTGTTTCCTCCGGCGGCGACTGCATGGCCATTCCGTTCGGCAGGACCGGCGAAGCCCCGTACGGAAGCACTTTCTCTTGCACGAGCATGCGCTCGAGATGCGGATCGGGCGTCACGATCGTTTGCTCCGTGCGGCACGCGGCGACGGCGAACGTTGCGAGCGCGATCGCCGTCGCGATGCCGGTCCGGGGCGCCGTGGTCTTCATCGGCTGACTCCCACGCGCCGGCACTGCAGTGCGCCGAGGCGCACGAGGTCCTCCTCCACGGCGTCCGCAAAGAGGGGATCCGCAGCGTCGACACCGAGCCAGAATCGGTCAATCGTGACCCGCTCCGATCCGGGCACTTCGGCGAGCGGGTGCCAGAGGCGCGGCAATCCGCACAGCGCGAGCGTCGCGAAGAATCCGGCGATGGCCGAGAACAGGACCGTGGTCTCGAACGCGATCGGGATGAACGCCACGGCCGAGTGCAACGGGCGGCCGCCGACGTTGATGGGGTAGTTGACCGCGTTGCACCACCATTGAATCGCGTAGGCGATCACGGCCCCGGTGACGGCCGCGACGAGCATGATGGGCGCCACACGCGATTCCGGCAGGCGATTGACGACGCTTCGCACGGGGTAGGGCGTCCACGACGAGAGGCGCGTGTACCCGCGATCGCAGAGGCTCGCGTAGGCCGCGGCGAACGCTTCAGGCGTCTCGAACTCCGCGACGACGCCGTCATGCATGCGCGGCTCCGATCTCGTTTCGCGCCGGCGCGGTCGCGCGCCGCTCGCCGCGGATCGCGTGCCGGACCTCTTTCAGCTCGGAAATGGGGATGAACGGGACGAAGCGCAGGAAGAGAAGGAACAAGAACAGAAAGAACGAAATCGTGCCGCCTAGGATCGTCCAGTCGATCCAGCTCGGGGTGTACATGTGCCAGCTCGATGGCAAGTAGTCCGCGTGCAAAGAGGTGACGATGAGCATGAACCGCTCGGACCACATGCCGAGCTGGACGAACGCGGCGACGACGAAGAGAGCCGCGGGGGTCGTACGCACGCGCTTCACCCACAGGACTTGCACGGCGACGCAATTGCAGAAGATGACTCCCCAGTAGACCCACGCGTAGGGCCCGAAGGGGCGATCGTGCAAGAGCATGTAGCCCTCGTAGTCATTGCCGCCGTACCAGGCGATGAACGGTTCCACGATGTACGTGTACGTGACGATCCAGCCCGTCACGAGGAGCATCTTCGCCATGTTGTCGAGGTGGTTTTTCGTGACGACGCCTTCGAGCCGCAAGAGCGCGCGCGCCGGGATCATGAGCGTGAGCACCATGGCGAAGCCCGAGTAGATGGCGCCGGCCACGAAGTAGGGCGGGAAGATGGCCGAATGCCAGCCTGGCAATTGCGTGATCGCGAAGTCGAAGCTCACGTTGGTGTGCACGGAGAGGACGAGCGGCGTCGCGAGGCCGCCGAACACGAGGTACGCGATGCGGTAATGCCTCCAATGCCGTGAGTCGCCGCGCCAGCCGAGCGAGGCGATGCCGTAAATGCGCCTCTGGATCAGCGTCGGCGCGCGATCCCGCGCAGTCGCGAGATCGGGCAAGAGGCCCAGATACCAGAAGAGGACCGACACGGTGAAATAGGTCGTGACCGCCACGACGTCCCACGGCAGGGCGGAACGGAATTGCGGCCACAGGCCCATCTCCGACGGATACGGAATCAGCCAATACGCAAACCACGGCCGGCCCATGTGGAAGATGGGAAAGAGCCCGGCCTGCGCGACGGCAAAGAGCGTCATCGCCTCGGCGAAGCGATTGATCGACGTGCGCCAGTGGACTTCGAGGAGGAGAAGAATCGCCGAAATGAACGTGCCGGCGTGACCGATTCCGATCCACCACACGAAGTTGACGATCCCGAACGCCCACGCGACGGGGATGTTGTTGCCCCACAGGCCGATCCCCGTCGTCACCGTGTACGTGAGCGCGAGAAAAAGCACGGCGGCGCCCGCGCCCGTGACGGCGAGCGCGTACGGAAACCAGGGCCAGCGCGTCCAGAGAGGGGCGAGGAGCTGGTCGGTGAGCTCCGCGTCGGTCCCCTCGAGGAGGAGCACGGGCTCGCCGCCGGTGGGCTCTTCCTGGACGCGAGAGGCGACCGGTCCCTCGTAGATCGTCACCGGAGCGGCGCTCACGTCCGGCGTCATGCGATCTCCGGATTCGGATTGGTGATGCGCGTCAGGTAGCGGGTGCGCGGGAGCGTCCCGAGCTCGCCGAGCACCTCGTAGAGCCGCGGATCGCGCCGTGTCTGCGCGACGCGCGTCGTCTCGTCGGCGATGTCGCCGAAGGCGATCGCGCCCGTCGGGCACGTCGCCTGGCA
>DATHQY010000661.1:0-11897 GCA_035482215.1 Polyangiaceae bacterium
CGCGCAATCGCCCGCTCCGATTCGGCACGCTCTTTCTCGGCGGTGATCGCTGGCTGCCGCTGCTGGGGCTGCAGCTTGTGACGCTGCCCGTGCTCGCCGTCGGGTTCCTGTTCCTCATCGTGCCGGGGGTCATTCTCTCGCTGGGCCTCGGCTTCGCGCAGTTCTACGTGATCGAAGCCAACATGGGCCCGATCGAGGCCATACGCGCGAGTTGGGAGGTCACGAAAGGCCAGCGCGGACAGCTCTTCGCTCTGGCGCTCCTCTCGTTCCTCGTCATTCTCGCGGGATTCGCCGTCTGCTGCATCGGCGCGCTCGCCGCGGGTCCGCTCGCCTATCTTGCATGGGCGATCGCGTTCACGCGTATCAGCGGGCGCAATCCCGTGGCCTGAGCGTGCGGTCGCGCGCGGAGGCCATGTCGTGACCGCATCGGCTCCGCTCGACACGGACGTGGCGATCGAGACGCCCGAGCACATCGTCTTTCATCATCGCGTGGCGGGTCCGGCGCGGCGCCTCGCGGCGTACCTGCTCGACTTGCTCCTCTGTTACACGTCGTTCGCCATCCTGGCGACCTTCGTGCTCTTCGCCTTCGTGGGCGCCGGCGCGACGCTCGGCGCGGCGGAGAGCGCACTCGGCGCGGCAGCAGGGATCCTGCTCGTCGCGCTCTTCGCCATCCAGTGGGTCTACTTCGCGGCGCTCGAGGGGGTCCGCGGTACGACGCCGGGCAAAGCCGCCATGGGGCTCCGCGTCGTGACGACGCTCGGCCATCCGATCGGCTTCCGGGAGGCCGCGCTCCGCAACGTCCTCCGCGCGGCGGACGCGCTGCCGCTTTCGTACATGGGCGGCCTTCTCTCGATCGCGGGCCTCGCGTCGATGGCGGCGACGCCGCGGTTTCAGCGCCTCGGCGATCTCGTCGCCGGCACGATGGTCATCGCGGTGGACCGCGCGGAGGCAACGAGCGCCATCGTGCTCACCCCTCCCGCCCGGCCGGAGGAGCTGGCACTGCTGCCCGACGTGATTCCCGTCGATGCCCTGGAGCTCGCGGCGATCGAGATGTTCTTGCGCCGGCGCGGCCGGCTGGGACGCGAGCGGGCGCTCGAGCTCGCGAGCATGCTCGCGCCCGTCGTGCAGGCACGCTGCGCGGGCGTCCTCCCCGCGGACCCGGCGCGCGCCCTGGCGCTCGTCTACGATCGCCTGAACGGCGCGGGACGGGCGAAGCTCCCACCCGCGGAGGTGCAAGGCTAGATGCAAACGTGGGGGACGACGGAAGCGGGGTTCGTCGCAGAGCGGAAGACCGCCTGGGACAAGCTCGACGGCATCGTCCTCGATGTCCAACGGCGCGGCGTGCGCAAGCTCGGCGCGGGCGACGTGGCGGCGCTCCCCGCGCTCTATCTCGAAGTCTGCGCGGATCTGTCGCGCGCGCAGGCGGCGACGTACGGCGAAGCGCTCGTCGACTACCTCCAGGGGCTGACCGCGGCCGCGCACGCGATCATGTACGGGGGCCACGCGAAGGCCGGCTGGGGCGGCGGCGCCGTCGCGAGGCGCGCGTTCGCGGCGGTGCTCGAGTCATTCCCCCAGGCCGTCCGGCGGCACCGCGGAGCGATGCTCGTCTCGTTCCTGCTCTTTTTCGTGCCGCTGTTCGGGGGCCTCTTCGCGACGCTCGCCGATCCGTCGTTCGCGACGCGCGTCGCTCCCGAGTCGATGCTCCGGCCTCTCGTGCACGCCTACCGCGAGGGCTTCGATGCAGGCCGCGGCGCCGGGACGGATGCGGCGATGGCCGGGTTCTACGTGAACAACAACGTCGGCATCGCGCTCCGCTGCTTCGCGACCGGCCTCGCGTTCGGCGCCGGCTCGGCCTTCTATCTCGTACAAAATGGCCTCGCGACCGGGGCCATCGCCGGGTACGTCACGGCGCATGGCGCCGGCGGCAACATCTTCACGTTCATCGTGAGCCACGGCTCGCTCGAACTCGGCGCCATCGTGCTCGCCGGCGGCGCGGGACTGGCGATCGGCTGGTCGCTCGTCGTGCCGCGCGGACGCACGCGTCTCGGTTCGTTGCAAACCACGGCCCGGAGCGTGACGCCGATCGTTCTGGGAGCCGCGACGATGCTTTTCATGGCCGCCGCGGTCGAGGGATTCTGGTCGGCGTCCGCGTTGCCCGCCGCCGCCAAGCGCACCGCCGGCGCCGTCGTCTTCGTGCTCCTCGTCGCCTATTTCGTTTTCGCCGGCCGACCGATTCGGGCGCGACGGGCTCGCGCGAATGGCGGCGCGACGGGCAGCCGAGCCCCCCCCGCGGAGCCCGCACCGTGGACCTGATGCAAGCCCGCGTGGCGTTCCGCGAGCGCTCGCTCCTCGACGTGGTCGACCTGGCGGTACGGTTCCTCGCGGCCAACGCGAAGCCCTACGCGCTCCTCGCCGCGTCGACGATCGTCCCCGCGTTCGCCGTCTGCTGGGGCGTGGCGCGCGCCGCAGGCTGGATCTTCGGATGGATCGCGGCGCTCGTTCTTGCGTCGCTCGTCGACGCGTCGTTCGTCGAGCTCGCCTCGAAGCTCGTCTTCTCGCAGCAGGCGTCCATACGTGACGCGATCCGAACCACCGCCGCGCTCTTGCCGCGCCTCCTCCTCGTGCGGGCCCTCCAGGGCGTCGGACTCGCGTTCAGCCTCGTCCTCGGCGGGGTGCCGTGGCTCTGGCTCGGGTCCATCTTCCTCTTCCTGCCCGAGGTCGTGGTGCTCGAACGATCCAGGGTCCCGGCCGCGTGTGGCCGGGCGCCCGGGCTCGCGATGGTGCGCCTCGGCGCCGTCACCGCCGCCGTCATCCTGCTCTCGGTCCTCCCGGTAGGCGCCGCCCTCGTAGCGGACGTCGCGGGGCGCGAGATCCTCGAGACTCTTTTGGAGATTCGCCCGCCGAAAAGCATGTTCACGGAGGGCGGCAGCGCCCTCGCTCTCCTCGGTTTCTGGCTCGCCTTGCCGCTCCGCGCGACCGCGCGCTTCTTCGTCTACCTGGACGTCCGTACGCGCATCGAAGGCTGGGACATTCAAACACGCTTTGCAGCGCTCGCCGCCCGCGCCGCCGCCGCTCTGCTCGCGCTCGGCGTGCTCGTGATGCTTCCCGCGCGCACGGCGCACGCGGCGCCGCTCGATCCCGCGAAGGCCGAAACCGCCGTGGACGCGACGATGCGCGCTCGCGGCTACGCGTTTTGCCGCGATCCGGAAAAGCCCTTGTCCGAAGCGGGGCGCGCGCTCTGCCCTCATGCGGACGCCATCCCGGATTGCGAGGGGCTCCGGAAGGCGTGCAGCGACGTGCCGGACGACGAACTCTCTTGGTTGAAGCGCTTCTCGCATTGGCTGGCCGCGCACGCGCCGTCCTGGCTGAGAGACGTGTTCATGGTGCTGGCGAAGCTTCCGGGGTTCGCGTTCCTCGCGGCGGTCGGCGTGGCGATCGTCGTCGCGGTCATTGCGGTCGTGCGGTCGGTGCGCGCGATGCGGCGGGGCCCGTCGTTCCAAGCGCCGGCCGAGCGGGCACCCCTGCGCAATCGCGAGGAGAAGCCCGCCCCCCTCGTGACGACGGACGAAGAGGCGCTCCTGGCGCAAGCCGGCGACCGGGCGAGGCAGGGCGAGAACGACGCCGCGCTCCAGCTCTATCTCGCCGCCGCGCTGCGCGCGCTCGACCGGCGCGGCGCGGTCCGCTGGGCCCGAGACCGCACGAACGGCGAATACGTCCGCTCCTGCCTCGAAGCGCCGTCGCGCGAACCGCTGCGCGCGATCGTGCGCGAAGTCGATCACGCGCAGTTCGGCCGCATCCCGGCGACGGAGACCGCCGTCACGCGCGCGGCGGCGCTCGCATCGGGGATCGTACGGTGGACGCCCGCGGTGTTGCTCGTCCTGATTCTGCCGGCGATCGCCGGCTGTTCGAGCCTTCACGCCCCGCGCGCCGGCGCCGATCCCGCGGGGCAGGACCTCTTCGTTCCCTGGTTACGGCAACAGGGGATGGATGTGGCTTTCCTCGACGCGCCGCTCGAAGACCTGGAGGCGACGCGCGACGGGCGTTCGCGCGCCGTCGTGATCGACGCCGAGACGACGCCCCTCGACGACGAGACGAAGACCCATCTCGAAACGTGGGTCGCGAGCGGCGGCACGCTGGTCCTCGCGGGCGCACCGGCGACGTGGCCGAAGGCGTTCGGGGCGAAAGACGGCCACTGCGAACGAACGGCGCAGAACGTGACCGCCCGCATGACCCTAGCGAGCGGCCAGACGACCGGCCAGACGAGCGCGGACGGCGCGAGCTTCACGGGCAACCTCGCGCGGGCGGCTTCGATGAAGCTCGCACCGGCTACAGCGGAGCCAGGCCACGCAGCCTCCGAGGGCTCCGCCGGGGCCGAAGTGAACGACGACGAGGACGACGACGACGTCCGCGCCGACTCGGGCACCGTCGCATGGCTCGAGGACGGTTCGACGTATGCCGCCGTGCAGCCGATAGGCCACGGCGCCGTCATCGGGATCGCGTCCGACGAGCTCTTGACCAACGCAGGCCTCGCGCGGCCGGGCAACGCAGCCGTCCTCGCCACGGTCCTCGCGTATGCCGGCAGGTCGCGCTTCGCCGTCGCGGAGCCGGAGGACGGATCGGCTCCGGCTTCTTCGCCGATTGCGGCGTTGATCCGTTCGGGCCTCGGGCTCGCGCTCCTTCAAGCCGCGGTGGCCGCGGCGCTGCTCTTCGCAGCCGCAGGCGTACGCATGGTGGCGCCGCGGCCGACGGCGCCTCCGTCCCGCCGGGGCTTCGTCGAGCATATCGTGGCCGCGGGCGCGCTCTACGCGACGGCGGGCGCGGCCCGCCACGTGCTGACCGCGTACACGCGCTTCCTCGAGCAGCGCTTGCGCGCGCAGATGCCGCGAGGGACTACGCGGAACGGGACGCAGGACGGGGCTGACTTCGCCGCGTTCCTGTCCGCGCGTTCCGGTTTTCCCGCGGCCGAATGCGCGAACCTCTGGAGCCGCGCCGTCGCGGCGACCCATACTGCGGGCCAGGGGAACGCCGAGGACCTGCGGATTCTCCAGTCGCTCTACGAAGTGCATTCGGCCATCGCCCGGCGGGACCCCTGAACGCAAATGGATATTTCCTATTTTCGAGAAACGTTTTTGCGCATCAAGGCGCGCATGGCCGAAGTCGTCGTCGGGCAGGACGCGGCGATCGACGGCATGATCGTGGCGCTCCTCGCGAAAGGCCATGTGCTCATCGAAGGCTCGCCCGGGCTCGGAAAGACGCTCGCGGCTCGCGCGCTCGGCGTCGTGAGCGGCAGCTCGTTCAAGCGCATCCAGTTCACGCCGGACCTCATGCCGAGCGACATCACGGGGTCGAACGTCTACAGCCGCGACACGTCGACCTTCCGCTTCGTCGCGGGGCCGATCTTCGCGCATGTCGTCTTGGCCGACGAGATCAACCGTGCCCCGGCGAAGACGCAGAGCGCGTTGCTCGAGGCAATGCAGGACCAGCAGGTCACCGTGGACGGGACGTCGCGGCCTCTCGCGAGTCCGTTCATGGTGGTCGCGACGCAGAATCCGCTCGAGTCGCACGGGACGTATCCGCTCCCCGAAGCCCAGCTCGATCGCTTCTTGTTCAAGCTCCTCGTCGGGCACCCTCCGCCGGACATCGAGCGAACGATCGTCCGGCAGCACGCGCAGGGGTTCGACCCGACGGACCTCGGCAAGCTCAGGCCGATCGCGACGCCCGACGACATCGTGCGGATGCACGCGATCGCCGACACCGTGCGGATCGACGACGCCGTGGTGGACTACATCGTCGACGTGGTGAGGCGTACGCGCGAGGACCGGGCGATCGAAGTGGGCGCGAGCCCCCGCGCGAGCATCGCCATGATGCGCGCCGCCCGCGTCGTGGCCGCGAGCGAGGGCCGCGCCTTCGTGACGCCGGACGACGTGAAGCCGATGGCGGCCCCCGTGCTGAGGCACCGGCTCATGCTCCACGCGGACGCGCAGCTGCAAGGCGTCACCGCCGACGATCGCATCGAAGAGATTCTGCGGGCCGTCCCGGTGCCGCGGCTCGCGGGCTGACCCGTGAAGCCCGCTCGACCCGCGTCCTGGATCCTTCCGACGGGAAGGCTCGCGTTCCTCGCGTTCGTCGTCGCGGCCATCGCCGTGAGCGACGGCTTCGTGCGGGGCGCGCGCCCCACCGTTTTCGCGATCGACGGGATCCTCGCGCTCGTCGCGATCGTCGACGCGCTCTTCGTGCTTGGCCCTCGGCTCGAATTCGATCGCCAGACCGCGGATATCTTTTCGCTCGGACGGCCGAACCCCGTGGTGCTGCACGTCCGCAGCCGCTCCTGGCGCACGCGCGCGCTCCGCGGGACGATCGCCGACGACCCGCTCGAGTCGTGCTCCGAGAACGGCAATCCGGCGCCATTCGCGGTCCGCTCCGGCGAGTCGGCCTCGGTTCGTTACGAGATCGTTCCGACCCGCCGCGGGCCGCGTGCGTTCGGGGCCGTCACCGCGCGGTACCGCTCGCCGCTCGGCCTCGTCGCGCGGCAGGACCGCGCGCCCGTCGCCGGCCGGGTCGAGGTGTATCCCGACGTGCACGCGGCGCGGGCGCTCGAGCTCCTTCGAAGGCAGGGCCGCGAGAACACCTTCGGAGGCTCGCTCCGCGCTCGCGGGGGGGACACCGAGTTCGAGACGCTGCGCCCGTACCGGCACGGCGACGAAGTCCGCCACGTCGATTGGCGGGCGAGCGCGCGGCGCGACGACCTCACCGTGCGGGAATTTCGTACCGAGTCAAACCAGAACGTCCTCCTCGCGCTCGACGTGGGGCGCGCGATGCGCGGCGAAAGCAACGGCATCTCGACGCTCGACCGGGCGCTCAACGCCGCGCTCTTGATGGCCGACGTCGCGATCCGCGCGGGCGATCGGGCCGGGCTCATGGCCTTCGACGACCAGACGCGGTGCTTCGTCCCCCCGGCCAGCGGACCCGCCGCGGGGCGCAAGCTCGCCCACGCCGCATACGCGCTCGAAGCGGGCCTCGCGGCCACCGATTACCGCGGCGCGATGGCGACGCTGCGCACGCGAACGCGCGCGCGATCGCTCTTCGTGGTGTTCACGCATTTGCTCGACGCGCGGTCGGCGTCCGAGCTCGCGGGCTCGGTGAGGGGGCTCTTGCCGCAGCACGTGCCGCTCTGCGTGCTCATGCGGGACCCGGAGATCGAGAGCCTCGCGCTCCGGCCTCCGAACGGAACGCGCGATCTCTACGTACGGGCCGCAGCCGCCGAGGCGCTCGCATGGCGCGACGCCCTCGTGCGGCAGCTCCAGAAGATCGGCGCCCTCGTGCTCGACACGACTCCCGAAGAACTGACGCCGTCGCTCGTGAGGACCTACCTCGACGTGAAAACGCGACGGATTCTCTGATCCAACTAACGTTGCCAATCGAGGGGGGTCGAAGTGGCACGAGACGACGGGAGAGGATTGACCGCCCGGACGCCAAAGACGCCAAGAGATTGGAGTCGTCCTCCCTACCCATCCCTCTCTTTGTCCCTGGCGTCCCTTGCGTCCTGGCGGTTCCTTCTCGGTTTTCGCTTCCCATCGTCAAGACGTGCGACGCGATCGACGTGCGGTGCGCGACCCGCGTCGCTATTCGCCAGCCACGCAGTCGTAGGTCGGTACGAGCGACGTCAGCGTCGGCGTCGAGAACTGGTCGGCCGAGGGGGTGAGCGTCACGTTGACGCGTAGCCAACCCTGGCTCACCACGGTCGGGCTCAGGGCTCGCAGCGCGGCGTCGACGGTCTGCGACGACGTTGCGTATTGGGGCGCCGCGACGGTCATCGAGACGGAACCCATCGACGCAGTCTGCGCCGCTCCGAGCGCGGACTCCGTCTGCGCCGTCTGCACGGTAAACGAGACCGAGGTCCCGTTCGGCACCTCCTCGTCCGATTCGAGGAGCTCCCATACCGGCAGGTTGGGCGAGCTGCAGGTGCCCTGGAAGTCGTAGCTCACCGTGCGCGGCGACGTGTAGACGAGCTGCGACGGGCGCTGGCAGATCCCGCTCGCGCAGCGCGCACCCTCCGTGGCGAGGTTGCAGCAGTCGCCGTCGGTGTTGCACGCGGCGCCGTCGGCCGAGCAGGACGACGAGGAGTTGGGCACGCAGTGGCGCGTGGGCGGGTTCGTCGCGATCGGAATGTCGAGCGTGCACGTCGACGGCGTCGACTGGCAGCAGTCGGCCGTCGTGTTGCACGCGCTCGCGCTCGTGAGCGTGGAGCTCGGCGGAACGCAGGCCGGGAGCACCCAGTAGCCGCGCGAGTTGCCGGCGAGGAGCTCCTGGCCCGGCAAGTAGAAGGCGGGGTAGCTCGGGTCTTCGCCCGGCGTCGGGTTCGCGTTGACCGCGGCCACCCACAGCTTCTTGGGCGTCGGCTGCACGCTGGTGTCGGCGTAGCGCGGATCGCTCGCCCACGGGTTCACCGTCGCAACGTTGCCGTACATCCGGCGCGACGTGAAGACCACCCACGAGTAGCCGCCGGTCACGCTCGGGTTGATGGTGGGCTCGTAGTTGAGGACCGCGTCGTTGCCGTTGCCGATCGCCTGTCCGAGCGCGAGGCGGCAGGAGTCGGCGCCCGCGGCGAGGAGCTGCGACTGCGTTGGAATGCCGCCGGTCGTGCTCGTCGGCGGCGACGACGCGAGCCCGTGGCCGTTCGGGCCGTTCGGCAGGTACCCGGCACCGTTGGCGTTCGCAAGGCGCGCGGCGACGGGCGTCCCGTTCGTATTGATCCACCAGAGTTCGCCTTGCGCGCCGATGTTGTGGCGCAGGTCGGCCCCGTACGCGCTCGCGTTCGTCGCGCCGAACTCCTGGCAGTTGTACTGAATCTGATCTTCGAAGACGATCCCGTTCTGGCCGGCGGGCAAGAACGACGGCCACACGACCGCGCCCTGCGACGGCGTGAAGAGCACCGACGGCGACGTGAAGTTCCACGTGGAGCCCGCCGACGAGACGTTCATCAGCGCGAGCGACTTGGCGTCGTAGCTGTTGTAGTTGAACGCCACCGCCGAGGTATCGTTCGCGAACGTCGGCATCATCGCGTGGAGGCCCGACGGGATGCCCGTCGTCGAGAGCGCGGAGCCCGACGGCAGCGCATAGAGCCCGCTCTGCGCCGTTCCGTTCGAGCCGGACAGCGCCCCGGGGTTCGTTCCGGAGTTGCTGAAGAGCATCGTGCCGTCCGGCGAGATCGCGGGCCACGCGTAGCGCCCGTCGTTGGTCGGGGACGCGATGGCCGTATCGACGTCGGCGGGCAGCGAGACGATGTCCGACGTCGGGTAGCTCGCGCCCTCCTGCGTGATCAAGAAGGACCCGCCCGATGCGACCGAATGGCACACGCGGCATCCCGCTTCGGCGGCCGTCGACGTCCCCGGCGTCGAGTACCCCGCGGCGACCGTCGGCGTCGCCGCACCGACTTGAATCGCGAGCGTCGCACCGCCGAATCCCGTTCCGTTCGGTAGCGCCGTGCCTTCGGCTCCGGCGTTCTGCACCATGCCCGAGCCGTACGACTGGTAGTAGATCGTGCCCGTCAGCTGCGCGTTGACGAAGTGGATCGTGATCGTCGCCGGCACGCTGCCGGATCCGTTCTCGAGCGTCTGCACCGAGATCAGCGCGTTGTTGCCGGCCGCCGTGTTCGAGAAGGCGGTCCAGACCGTCGCGGGAATCTGCGCGCGGCCGCCGGCCGTCACCGGCAGCTGGGTCGGCAACGAGCTGTACGGCGAAGAGAGAGCTCCGTTTTCGGGCACGACCTCCGACCACGTGAACGTCGCCGTGCCCGTCGCCGGGTACTGGATCGTGATCTTCGCGTAGCTCGCCGTCCCATTGTCCGACCACTGGATGAGCGGCGGAGACAGGCCGAGCGGGAGCACCGTATTGTTGTACGGGTAGAGAATCTGCAGGCTCGCATCAGCGCCGCACACGACGGTGACGGTCGTCGTCGTCGTGTTGCCATACGAGTCCGTGACCCGAATGACGTCCTGATTCGGCGTAGATCCCGCCGTGTAGGCGCCGGTCCCAGCGGCGATCGATCCGCCGGATCGGTTCGTGAGAACCGACCACGTGTAGCCGGCTCCGCTTCCGCCGCTCGCGGTGAACGCGATGGCGCCGCCCGGAGCAACCGAAGGGTTGTTCGGCGTGATGATCAGGCTCTCGCCCACCGGAATCGAGGCCGTCGCCTGGTTTCCGTTCGCGTCGGTCACCGTGACGGTGTCGGAGACGCCGCCGTTGGCCCCCGCCTGGTACACGCCCGACATCGAACCGATCGTGCCGCCCGAGTTGTTCGTGCTGATCGTCCAGCTCAACGATCCGCCTTCGTTGCTGCCGAGGGTCACCTGCCCCGAGGGCGAGACCGAGCTCGGAACCAGCGTGATCGCGAGCTGCACCGTGATCGTCACCGTGGCCGAGTTGCCCCAGCTGTCCTGGACCTTGACCGCGTCGACGCCGTCTTTCGTACCGGCCGTGTACGTGATCACCGGGCCGGTCGCCGCGCTGAGCGACGGGTTGTTCGACCCCGTGGCGATCAGCGACCACGTGTACGGACCGGAGCCCACGGAGGGCGCGCCGCCGCTCGCCTTCAGCGTGATCGTTCCTGTCGGTCCGATCGTCGTCGCCGACGCCGTCAGCGTGAGCCCGCTGATGGTGACCGTCGCAGTGGCCTTGTTGCCCCACGGGTCGGTGACCGTCACCGTCTCGGTCACGCCACCGGTATGACCGGCGGTGAAGAGCGACGTGAGGCCGGTCGCGGGGCTCAGGGTCGGCGAGCCGGAGTTCGTCGTCGTCGTCCACGTGTAGGAGCCCGCCAGCGCGCCCGTGATCGAGAAGGACTGCGTCCCGCCCGCGGCGAGCGTCACCGTGGCGGGCGAGATCTGCACCCCCACCGTGATCGTCGCAGTACCGGAGTTGCCGTTCGAGTCGGTCACCTTCACGACGTCCGTGCCGGTTCCGTGGCCCGCGGTGTACGTCGTCCCGAGACCCGTCGTCGTCGAAAGCGTGGGCGAACCCGAGCCCGAGGTCGTGATGGCCCACGTGTAGGTGACGCCGGCCGCCGGTCCGTTCGTGAGCGTGAACGCCACGGTCGCACCAGGCGACACGCTCGTCGGAGACGGGGTAATCACGATGCCGACGGTGACCTTGCAGCTCGCGGTGTTGCCCCAAGGGTCGGTCAGCGTGACCGTGTCCGAACCCGGCGCCTGGCCCGCGGTGTAGATCGTCGTCAACCCCTGCGTGGTCGAAAGCGCCGGCGCACCGGATCCGCTCGCGGTGAGCGCCCAGGTGTACGCGGTCCCCGGGAAGGGAGCTCCATTGATGGAGAGCGTGAGCGATCCGCCCGGCGTGACGGAAGCCGTCGATGCGGACAGCGACAGCGACACGGAGATCTTCGCGAGCGCCGTATTTCCGGCGGCGTCGGCGCATTGGAGAATGTCGATCGTGCCGCTCGCGTGGCCCGCGGTGTAGATCGTCGAGTTGCCGGAGGTCGTGCTGATCGCGGGCGTGCCCGAACCGCTGAGCGTCAGGCTCCACGTGCACGTCGCCGCGCCGGTCAACGTGAACGTCTGCGTCCCGCCGGGCGCGATCGTCGCGCTCGCCGGGCTGATCGCGAGCCCCGCCGTCACGGTGAGCGTCGCCGAGTTGCCCCACGCGTCTGTGAGGGTGACGACGTCGGTGCCGGCTTTGGGGCCGGCCGTGTAGACGGTCGTGATGCCGCTCGTCGGTTTCACGGTCGGCGTCGTCGAGGTCCCCGAGACGGACCACGTGTAGGTACCGGTGAAAGTCGACCCCAGGCTCGCGACGTAGAACGACTGCGTTTGCGACGGCGACACGGCCGCGGTCGTCACGGCGGCGGCGCCCGAGGACGTCGCGATGCCGAGGGCGACGGTCAC
>DATHQY010000662.1:0-8986 GCA_035482215.1 Polyangiaceae bacterium
GCGTCCGCCCATGGCCTTCCAGCCCGGGTGGCCGATGTAGACCGCGTTGATGTACGGATTGCCCATCAGGCAGCCGATGAGGCTCACGATTCCGTCCGCCGTGAGGACGCGCGTCGTGGGGTATTCGTCGCCTGCCGCCGAGGCGCTGACGACATTGTCCATCGCTTCGACGAGGTCATAGATGCCGAACGGAATCGCCGTGACCAGGATGGTCTTGAGGAAAGACCACTGCAGTCCGCCCAGGACGAGGCCCACGACCGGCATGGGGAAGGAGAATCCGAACGTCTGGAACGACGCTTTCACCGTTTCGGCGCTCATGCCGCCGAAGTTGAGGCCGAGGAGATTCGAGCCCCAGGCGACGAGCGTACCGCCCGCAATCGCCACGAGCCCCGCCGGAATGCCGCCGTATTTGACGCCGCCGAACCAGCTTACGAGGATGAGCGCGAAGCAGACGACGCCGACCATCGGCGTCAGGAACATGTCGAGCGCGGGGCGCATCGAGATGAACGTGATCGACACACCTGCGAGCGCGCCGAGGAGAGCGGCTTTCGGCGTGATACGCCGCACGATGGGTGCGAGGTAGCCGCCGGCCATCAGAACGAAGCTCTGGATGAAGACCCATGTGAGGCCCGCTTGCCAGCCTTTCATCGGGTCGCCGGTGGCAAGCTTCACGGGGAGCATGATGACGAGTGTCACGATGAACATGTGCGGCACGCTGATGCCCGAAGGCAGCGCGCAAACGTCTTTGCGCCCCGTCTTTTTCGCGAGGCGATAGGCGAGCCACGCGTAATACATCGTACTCATGAACATCATCAGCCCGGTGGCGGGCAAGATGCGTCGAAATACGAGGTCGTCGGGCATCTGCAGTACGAACCGCAGAAGACCCGTCAGGGTCAGCAGGTTGACGAGAATGTTCGTCCCGAAGCCGAAGAACGCGTTCCAGTCGCCCGGCACCCAGAGCTTCGGTTGAAATCCGGGCGGCGGAGGTTTCGATACGATAGCGGTCATTGGCCCAATCCTTCCGTATGCAGGGCGCGCGGCGACGGAGCTCGCCGGCGCGCGAGTTTCACGCGAGTGCCGCGACGACGCGCGCTGCGTCGGACACCCATCCGAAGATGCCCCCTTGTGCTTTGATCATGCGTAAGCCCATTTCGTGGAATTCGGGAAAGTACGAAGCGCAGCAGTCGCCGGGGACGACGACCCGGTATCCGCGGTCGTTCGCCTCGCGCACGGTCGTGTTCACGCACACTTCGGTCGTGACGCCGCAGACGACGAGGTTCTCGATGCCGTGATTCTGGAGCACGGTCTGCAAGTCGGTCGCGTAGAACGCGCCCTTGCCCGGCTTGTCGATCACGGGCTCTCCGTCCTTCGGATAGAGCTCCTCGATGATGTCGTGACCCGGTTCGCCGCGAATCAGGATGCGTCCCATTGGGCCCACGTCGCCGATGCGCATGCTCGGTCCTCCGCGTTCGACCTTCGCCTTCGGTGCGTCGGTCATGTCGGGCCGGTGCCCTTCACGCGTGTGGATGATGAGCATGGCGCGCTTTCGCGCGGCTTCGAGGAGCCTCTTGATCGGCCCGACGGCCGAGGCGAGGCGCGAGACGTCGTTGCCCAGCGTCTCGCCGAACCCGCCGGGCTCGAGGAAGTCGCGCTGCATGTCGATGACGACGATCGCCGTGCGACTCAGGTCCACGGCGACGGGCGAAGGCTCTGCATCGATGAGAGTGTCCGGCATCGGGTCTGCCCTTTCGGGCGACGCGCGAGGCCGAAAACACGAAACGACGAATCGATTGTCAGGGCCGCTCGCGCCGCTTTTGGTTCTCCGACCGTAAGGCGAGCGCTGTTTCCGCGCCGTTACGGCGCGGTAAAGGGAACCGTAAGTAAATCTTTTTTTACCGCGCTAGCCGTGGCCGGCCATGTGTTTGCCGATGGCGGCGATGTCCGCGCCCTCGGTGGGCGTGTGGTAGACGATGCGCCCGCGGCTCATCACCAGAATGCGGTCGGCGAGCGCGAAAACCTCGTCCAAATCCGCGCTGATCAAGAGCACGGCGACGCCCGCATTGCGCGCTTGCACGATGCGCGTGCGAATCTCCGCGACGGCCGCGAAGTCGAGACCGAAGCAAGGATTGGCCACGACCAGCACGCGAGGCGAGCCCTCGAGTTCGCGCGCGAGGACGACGCGTTGCACGTTGCCGCCCGACAGCGCGGCCATCGGCGCGTCGACGGCGGGCGCCCGCACGCGGTACTCCGCGATGCGGCCCGCTGCGTGGCGCTTCATCGCCGAGCCGCGGACGAGCCATCTGGCGCGCGTGAAATGCGGCCGGTCGTAGCTGCGGAAGCCGAGGTTCTCGGCGACGGTCATCGTCGGGACGCACGCGTTCCGCAGCGGTTCCTCCGGCAGGCAGCGCACGCCCTTGTCGCGTGCCTCGCGCCGCGTACGCCCGTACGGCTGGCCGTCGACGCGCACCTGGCCGCTCGCCAGGTCGCGCTGCCCCGCGATGATCTCGAGGAGCTGGTCCTGTCCATTGCCCGAGACACCGGCGATGCCGACGATCTCGCCCGCGCGCACGTCGAGCGTCACGCCGTCGAGCACGCGAATGCCGCGGTCGTCGTCGGCGCTCGCCTCGTGGAGCGAAAGGCGGACGTCTCCGGCTTCGGATTCGGTGCGCGTCGTGCTGCCCTTCGGCGGCTCGCCTCCCACCATCATCGAGGCCATCTCCGCCGGCGTGAGCTTGGCCACGGCCCCCGATCCCGCGAGCTTGCCGCGCCGAAGAACCGTGACCTCGTCCGCGAAGCGCATCACCTCGCGGAACTTGTGCGTGATCATGAGGACGCTGACCCGCCCCTCGCGGGTCATCCCGCGCAGCATCTCGAGCATCTCGTCGGCTTCGGCCGGCGTCAGTACGCTGGTCGGCTCGTCGAGAATCAAGATGCGGTGACCGAGGTAGAGCTGCTTGAGGATCTCGAGCTTCTGTCGTTCGCCGGCGGCGAGCGATCGCACGATGCGCGCAGGATCGATCTGGAACGGCATCTTGCGCATGAAACTACGGAGCGCCTCTTCTTCTTTGCGCCAGTCGAGCACCGCCGGGAGTTTCGCGCGCGCGAGCACGAGGTTCTCCGCGACGGTCATGTTCGGAACCAGCGTGAAGTGCTGGTAGACCATGCCGATTCCGCGCGCCTGCGCGTCACGCGGGCTCGCGATCGTCACGGGCGTCTCGCCGAGCGAGATGTGGCCCGCGTCGGCGCGGTAGTAGCCCATGATGCACTTGACGAGCGTGCTCTTGCCGGCGCCGTTCTCGCCGAGGAGCGCGTGAAAGCCGCCCGGCTCGAGCGCGAACGACACGTCGTCCAGCACGTGGGCGGCGCCGAAGCGCTTGTGGATGCCGGTCGCCGCCAGCCGCAGCGGAAGCGCGGCGCCCTGGTGCGACGGCGGTCGTTGCGGCGGAGCCAGTTCCTCCGCGGGCAGCGCGGCGCTCGCCGCGGCGCTCATTCGATGACCCGCAGGAGCGCGCCCGAGTCGCTCACGGCGCCGAACACACCTTGCTGCATCGTGACCATCTTGAGCGCGGCTTCGTGGTTTCCGACGTCCGTCGCCGCGCAGCAATCGCTCAGAATGACGCATTCGAAGCCGCGGTCATTGCCTTCGCGCATCGTCGTGTGCACGCACACGTCGGTCGTGATCCCCGTGAGGACCAGATTGCGAATGCCCCGGAGTCGTAGCAATAGCTCCAGATCCGTCGCGCAGAAGCTGCCCTTTCCCGGCTTGTCGATGATCGTCTCGCCGGGCAGCGGCGCGAGCTCCGGAATGATTTCCCACCCCGGCTCGCCGCGCACGAGGACACGCCCGCAAGGCCCCGGATCGCCGATGCCGACGCCCGACGGCGTGTGGCGCGAGCGCCATCGCTTGTTTGCCGGCAGGTCCGAGAGATCGGGACGGTGCCCTTCGCGCGTGTGCAGAATGGGAAACCCCGCGCGCCGGAACGCGCCGAGCAGCCGCTGGATCGGGGCGATCACCGCGCGCGTCAGCGAAATGTCGTAGCCGAGCAAATCGATGTAGCCGCCGCGACCGCAGAAGTCGGTCTGCATGTCGATCACGATGAGCGCGGTATTCTCGCGCCGCAGATCACCGTCGAAGGGGTAGGGATAGGGGTTCGCTGCAATGTGCGTCATCGGTCGTAAGCCTCCGGTGTCATCGCGCGGCGCCGAGCTCCGCGGGCTGCCCCGGAAGCGAACGGCTCGCGGAGCTCGTGGCGATCATGATGGCGAGGGTGAGCACGTAAGGCACCGCGTTGATCAGCTGGTAGCCCGACGTCATGCCTATCGACTGCAGCGCGGGGCCGAGCGCGCTCGCGGCGCCGAAGAGCAGTGACGCCCAGAGGCAACGGACGGGGCTCCACCGCGCGAAGATCACGAGCGCCACGGCCATGAGGCCCTGGCCGCTCGAGAGCCGCTCGTTGTACGAGCCCGGATAGAAGAGCGAGAGGAACGACCCGCCGACTCCGGCGAAGAAGCCGCCCGCCATCGTGGCCAGGAGGCGTACGCGCAGCACCGAGTAGCCCATGGCGCGCGCCGCGTCGGCGCTCTCGCCGACGGTGCGCAGGATGAGGCCCCAGCGCGTGCGATCGAGGAAGAACGCGACGCCGGGGGCCAGGACCAAGCCGAGCACGAAGAGCGCGTTGACGCGCAGCGCCGAACGCACTTCGGGCGACGAGCTCCAGAAGCCGAGGTCAATCGCGGGCAGCTGCCGGGCGACCGGCTGGATGAACGGCTTGCCCAAGAAGAACGCGAGCCCCGTCCCGAACAGAATCAGTGCGATCCCGATCGCGACGTCGTTCACGCGCGGCAGGCCGCAGAGCCATCCGTGGAGCGCGCCGAGAACCATGCCGGCCGCGCCGGCGACGAGGACGCCGAGCCACGGAGATCCGGTCAGGTACGAAATGCCGTAGGCGCTCATCGCGCCCATGACGAGCGTTCCCTCGAGCCCCAGGTTCACGCGCCCGCTCTTCTCGGTGATGCACTCGCCGAGGCTCACGTAAAGGAACGGCGTGCTGACGCGGATGGCGCCCGCGGCGACGGCGAGCGGCACGCCCCAGAGCCCGAGGCCGGATGCGACGGCGGGGCTCACGCCGCCGCCTCGGGAAGGTTCTCGACAGGCGGCACGGGCGGGCCCGGCGGCGCAGGCGGTGCCGCAGACGACAGCGGCTCGTCTTTCTTCGACGCGGGCCGGAAAAGCGAGAAGCGCCCGTAGAGGGTCTCGCTCGCGAGAATGACCACGAAGAGAATCCCTTGAAGAACGTTGACCGTCGCGTCCGGAAGGTGATCCGCCCGCTGAATCAGGCCGTTGCTCGCGCCGATGCCTCCGAAGAGGACCGCGACCGGAACGATCGCCAGCGGCTCGTGTTGCGCCATGAACGACACGAGGATCCCCGTGTAGCCGTACCCGGCGACGAGCGAGTCGCTCGCCCGGCCGTGGATCGCGGCGACTTCGGCCATGCCTGCGAGACCCGCGGCGCCACCGGCGAGGGCGCACGCGATGACCATCATCCGGCGCACGGGCAGGCCGCACAGGAGCGCGGCGCGGAGGTTGCCTCCGACGATCGCGCCGCCGAATCCGAACACCGATCGCATCATGAGAATGTGCGCGAGCACGCACGCGACGATGCCGAACGCGAGGCCCCAGTGCACGTCGAACCCCGGGATGTTGCCGAGCATCGCGTCGGGTGGGATCGCGCGCGTCGTGGGGTGGTTCAGGCTCGTCGGGTCGCGCATCGGCCCTTCGACCAGGTAGGTCATGAGCGCGATCGCGATGTACGAGAGGAGCAAGCTGCTGATGGTTTCGTTGACCCCTCGGTAGGCGCGGAGGGCGCCCGCGGCGCCGACCCACAGAGCGCCGGCGGCGAAGCCGATCGTGGCCATGGCAACGACCACCACGCTGCCCGGCAGCCCCGTCAGCGCGAGCCCCGTCCCCGCAGCGGCGAGACCGCCGAGCACGAGCGCGCCTTCGCCGCCGATGATGGTGAGCCCGAGGCGCGCCGGGATCGCCGTGCAAAGCGCGGTGAGCATCAGCGGCGCTGCGCGGAGGAGCGCGTTCTGGAAGGAGAACCAGGTCCCGATCGAGCCGCGGTACATCTGGTAGTAGACGTCGAGCGGGTCCGCCCCCGCGAGGGCGACGAACCCGCCGAACAACACGAACGAGAGCGCAAGTGCGCCCACGCGAATCGACAGGGTCTCGTAGACCCTCGCGTTCACGGGAGCTTCCCTTTCACCCCGTCCACGAGGTACGCCATCTTCTCGAGGTTCACGTCGGTCTGGACCATCGAGACGCCCGGGGCGATGACTTCTTTGCCGGCGTTGTCCTTGAGCGGGCCCTGGAAGATCACGAGCGTGCCCGCCGTCAGTCCCGCTTTTGCCTCATCGGCCTTCTTCTTCGCTTCGTCCGAGACCGCCGGACCGTAGGCCGACATCTTCACGAATCCCTCTTTGAAGCCGCCGCGCAGCAAGTGCGGATACGGCTTGTTCGCGCGGATCGCGTCGATGTAGCCCGTGTACACCTTCGCCCAGTTCCACTCGGCGCCGGTCAGGTAGCCCTTCGGGGCGAGGGCGGCCTGGCTCGCGTGGTAGCCCGTGCTGAAGATGCCGCGGCGCTCCGCCTGCTCGACGACGACCTTCGGCGAATCGACGTGCGAGGTGAGCACGTCGACCCCCTGATCGATGAGGCTGTTCGCGGCCTCCGCCTCTTTCACCGGCATCGACCAGTCCCCCGTGAAGACGACGCTCGTCGTCACTTTCGGGTTCACCGAGCGTGCGCCGAGCGTGAATGCGTTGATGTTGCGCAGGACCTGCGGAATCGGCTTGGCCGCGACGAAGCCGAGTTTGTTCGTCTTCGTCGTCAGGCCCGCGACGATGCCGGAGACATACTCCGCCTCGTCGATGTATCCGAAGTAGCTGCCGACGTTCTTCGGATGCTTGGTCTCGTCGTACAGCCCTCCGCAGTGCAGGAACGTCACGGCCGGAAACTTCTGGGCTTCGGTCAGGATATGCGGATCGAAGTACCCGAACGACGTCGGAAAGAGCAATGTCGCCCCGTCGAGGTTGATCATGCTCTCCATCGTCTTCTGCACGGCGACGGTCTCGGGGACGTTCTCTTCTTCGCGCACTTTGACGCCGGGCATCGCCGCGACGGCCTTCGCGCCTTCGGCGTGGGCCTGGTTGTATCCGTAGTCGTCCTTGGCGCCGACGTAGACGAACCCCACCGTGAGCGTGCTCGAAGCGGGAGCGGGTGCAGCGGCGCCCGGTGCGCTCGCCGTCGTCGCGCTGCTCTCGGGCTGCGAGTCTTTCTTGCACGACGACGAGAACAATGACGCCATGCCCATGAGGGCCAGAATGAGGATCGACGTCGATCGCTCGCGATGAGGGGTCCGCCGCGTCTTGACCATGAACAAAGCCTCCGGTCCCGGTTGGTAACCCGATGCGTGTTTCGCTCGCGTGTCCGGCACTCGCGAATGGGCCGGGCGGGGCGCGGGTGCCGATAGCAGGGGACCTCCGGGCGCAGTAGGCTCCTGCGACGAAAATGCTGAGGCGCAACCTGGGCCGTACGGGATTCGCGGTGTCCGAAATCGCCTTTGGCGCATGGGCGATCGGGGGTACGTGGGGCGAAGTCGACGACGCCGAGTCCTTGCGCGCGCTCCATCGCGCCGTCGACGTCGGGGTGAATTTTATCGACACGGCGGACGTTTATGGCGACGGCAGGAGCGAGCGCCTCGTCGGACGGCTGCACAAGGAGCGGCGCGAGACGCTGTACGTCACGACGAAAGCAGGGCGGCGCCTCCCGCAACAGACGGCCGACGGGTACAGCGCGGCCAATCTGCGAGCCTGGGTGGAGCGGAGCCTTCGCAATCTCGATATGGAGACGATCGACTTGCTGCAGCTGCACTGCCCGCCGCCCGACGTGTACGGGCGGCCCGAGGTCTTCGGCGCGCTCGACGCGCTCGTCCGCGAAGGAAAGCTTCGGTTTTACGGCGTGTCCGTCGAGTCCGTGGACGAGGCGATCGCGTCGCTCGCCTATCCGAACGTGCAGTCGATCCAGATCATCTTCAACATGTTCCGCCTGAAGCCGGCCGAGGCGCTCTTCGCGCGGGCGGCCGAAGCCGGGGTCGGGATCATCGCGCGCGTCCCGCTCGCGTCGGGCCTTCTGACCGGGAAGATGACTGCGCAAACCGAGTTCGGCAAGGATGACCACCGCCGGTTCAATCGGAACGGCGAGGCGTTCGACGTGGGAGAGACGTTTTCGGGCGTTCCCTTCGAAGAGGGCCTCCACGCGGTCGAAGAGCTCCGGCCGCTCGCCGCCGAGCTCGGGCCGGGCGCGTCGATGGCGCAGCTCGCGCTGCGGTGGATCCTCATGTTCCGCGAGGTGACGTGCGCCATTCCCGGCGCGAAGACGCCGAAGCAGGCCGAGGACAACGCAGCCTCTGCGGCGTACCCCGCGCTCAGCGAAGCGGCGATGGCGCGTGTCCGGGCGGTCTACGACCGGCACTTGCGCGCGAGCGTGCACGGGCGCTGGTGAGCGCCGGCGCTCGCGGGCGCTCGGGCGCGGGTGAGCGCCGGCCAGCCCTATGGTGGCGGTCGCGACTCACGCCGCGATGTCGGGGAGCGGCAGCTTCGTCGGCAATTGCGGATCACCGAAACTCGCGAAATTCGTAATCCCGAATGCGTCGCACACGCTGAGCAGGATGCGCTCGTGGCGCTCCGTCGAGTTGACGTAACGGCCGCCCGTCGCCGTCTTCAAGTAGCCGCCGTTGTTGCCGCTCGCCAGGACGAACCGCATCGACTGCTGGTTATGGTTCTGCGCGTCGCCCATGTCGCGCGCCCAGATCACGAGCGTGTTGTCGAGCAGCATCTGCCCGTCGCTTCCGAGCGGGTCGGTCGTCGTGTTCAGCGCGGTGACGAGATTGGCGAATTGCGTGGCGAGGTACGCTTCGAACTTCAC
>DATHQY010000663.1:0-12892 GCA_035482215.1 Polyangiaceae bacterium
TCTGGCGAACTACCTTCTCCGCGCCCACGCTCACATCGACGGTAGATCACGCCGCCGAGATCCTGTCGATCCCCTAGCAGCCGTTTCGTGGCTGATTCGATCGACTCGGCCCTTCCCGGGCCCTTAGGCACCCCGTGCCAACCCCTGGCCGCACCGACATGGCCGTTGCCGGGGACTGGAAGCGTCCCCGTCATGCCGTCTCGCGGAACAACCGAACAATGTCCTCGACGGTTTCGAACGCATGCGCCGGGTCTTGTCCGCGAAGGGCTTCGCGCGTGTTGTAGCCCCATGCGACCGCGCCGAACGCGACGGACGACGCATGCGCAGCCTCCGCGTCGCGGATCTCGTCGCCGATGAGAAGAGCGCGGGACGGCGCGACCTTCATCCTGGCAAGCACCTTCTTGACCCGCGAAGCTTTGCCGAACATCGACGCGCCGCATTCGTAGTCCGCGATGTGCACCGCCGCCTCGGGCGCCAGCAGGGCTCGCACGTTCGATTCGGCGTTGGAGCTCACGATCACGGAGCGCGCCCCCGCGGCGGAAATGGCCGCGAGCATGCCGGGAATCCCTTCGAACAGCGAGAGCCGGTGCAGATCGTTGGCCATCCGCTTCTGCATGTGGCTCGATACGAGAGGGACTTTCCACCACGGAATGCCAAGATACGCGAGGAGTTGCCGCGGACCGCTCGCGCGAAGCACGGCGCGATCGGCGGGGTCGACCGGACGAAAAGAGAACCGCGCCGCCGCTTCATTGAGCGCACTTTCGAACCAGGCGTAGGTGTCCGCGAGCGTGCCGTCGAAGTCCAAAATAACCAGATCGTATTTTCGCATCGTGCTCGCCAAAAGGCGCTCTCAAATCTTGAATGACACGTGCCGGAGCCGGTGTCCTCCCAGCGCCTGGGAGAAGTCCGTGATGAAGGTTTTGGCGAGTACGGGCCAATTCCAGAACATGAATGCCAGCTGACCGACGGCCCAGCTTGCGAGGAAGTCCCCGATGGGATCGGTCCAGCCGCAGCGTGGACACGCGGCAGGCGCAGGCCATCCGTCAGCTCCGCCGCGACGATGCCGCGCGCGACGAGCCACGCGGCCGCTCGATCCCCGAGCGAGGACGCCTCGGCTTCCGAAACGTCGACGGCCATGAGGGCTTGGTAGTCATTGCCCACGGCTCCTCCTTGCTACCGTTAATCGCCGTCTTCTTGACGCAAAAGCGCGGCTTCGCGCAGGTCGAGATCGCGTTCGAGGCGACGGCGCGCCTCGTCCCGTAGCCCTCCGTCCCGATACAAGTCGTTGACCGCATCGCGCTCGGTCTGCAGGAGCTCGAGAGCCAGGGAATCGCGCTGAACACCGAGTTTCCCCGTGTGGCCTTCGCGCACGTCCTGCCGGCCGTCGATCTTCTCGAGCTCCTCGCGCTGGTGGGCACGAAGCGGATGGACGAGTTCGTCGGACAGGTGCCGCTCGAGGGCCAATGCTTCCAGCCGCTCGGTCGCGGCCTCGACCCCGCGGCGCTTGGCCGCATGCTCTTCGCGGCGGTCGGCGTGCTCCTCCGCGCGTCCGATCTTGCCGAGACCGAGCCACCGCACGATGGCCGGCAGCGCGAGCCCTTGCCCGACGAGCGTGACCACGATGACCGAGAACGCAATGAACAAGATGAGATCGCGATGCGGAAACGGCTGGCCGCCCTCGATCGTTTCGGGCAATGCGAGAGCCGCCGCGAGCGAGACGACGCCGCGGATCCCCGCGATCGAAAGAAGGAACGGAAACTGCCAGGGCGGCGCCGGATCGTCGGCCCGCAGCCGGGCGCTCATCCATCGCGGGAGATACGTGACAGGGAAGACCCAGAGAAAGCGTGTGCCGATCGCCACGACGCTCACGACTGCCGCCGACAACACCAGCGTGAAGGTGGAATATCCGCGAATTCCCTCGATGAGCGTGCGCGCTTGCAAGCCGGTGACGAGAAACACGACCCCCTCGATCAGGTAATTGAGAAAATCCCAGAAGAAGATGCCTTGCAGGCGCGTCGACGCGCTGATGAGGCGAAGGCCGTTCCAGCTGATGTAGAGACCCGCGGCCACCGTCGCGAGCACGCCCGACCCGCCGATTTCCTCGGGCGGCCAGTACGCCGCGAAGGGCGTGAGGACGGAGAGCAGAATTTCGATCCGCGGCTCCGCCACGAGGCGGCGGAGCCGAAGCATGGCCCACCCGACGGCGATCCCCCATGCGACTTCGCCGGCGACGATGATCGCGAACGACCCGACGGCGCGCCCGAACGAGAACGTTCCCGCCGCCACGGACGCGACCGCGAAGCGATAGAGAATGAGGGCCGTGGCGTCGTTGGCGAGGCCTTCGCCTTCGAGGATCACGGCCAGGCGACGCGGCAGGTGCATCCGGCGCACGATCGAGAGGGGCGCCACCGCGTCCGGCGGCGATACGATCGCGCCCAGCGTGAACCCCACGGGCCACGAGAGCCCGAGGAGCCAGTGCGACGCGGCCCCGATCGCGAGCGTCGTGACGATGACGCCGCCCACGGCGAGGAGCGAAATGGGCCGCATGTTGAAACGAAACTCGCGCCAGCTCATCGCGACGGCCGCCGAGTAAATGACGGGCGGGAGAATCACGAGCAGCACGAGCTCCGGCGCGAGCTCGAGGAAGGGCAAGCCGGGAATGAGGGCGAGCACCGTCCCCGCGAGCACGAGCAAGATGGAGGGCGGAACCCGGAGCCGCGCGGCCACGAATGCGACGACCGCGAGGACGACGAGCAGGCCGACGATGGTTTGCAGCGTTTCGAGCATGGCGGACGGCGTGACCAAAGCACGCCAGCCCGCCGGTCGAAAGCGTCACCGGCGCAACTGGCACGTGCTGCAGAACACAGTCGTCCGGCCACCGAGAACGATGCTCGACAGGATCGTGCCGCACCGCGGGCAAGGCTCGCCTCCACGTCCGTAGACGAAAAACGAGTCCAGCGCGGTGGCTCCGTACTTCTTCCGCTCGGCGAGCTCCAGCGCAATCGCCCGCCGGACGCCCTTGGCAACGGCCCGGGTGTCCGCGAGCGCGAGGGACGCGCCGGGCGACCGCGGATCGATGCGAGCCATCCACATCGCCTCGGTCGCCAGAATGTTGCCGACTCCGGCCAGCACGCGCTGGTCCATCAGGATCTCTTTCACGGCGCGCCGGCTCTCGGCGAATGCCTTCGAAAGGTGGCGCGCCTCGAGCCCATCGGCCAGCGGGTCGGGCCCGAGCTCGGTCCATTCGGGAATGTCGTCGTCCGTCGCGATCAGCCGGCCGAACCGGCGCGCATCGACGTAGCGCACGCTGCTCGTGCGCCCGCGGCGCAGCACGTCGAGGCGCGCACGCTCGAAGCGCGGCTCCGGTGCGCCTGCGGGGACGCGCACCCAGTCGCCGGTCATCCCGAGATGCGAAAAGACGTGTCCCCCGCCCTCGACGTCGAGGCGCAGCCATTTGCCCTTGCGCACCACGCCCGTGAACCGCCTGCCGGCGAGCGCGGACGCGAACGCGCGCGGAGACGCCGGGCGAGCGAGGCGCGCGTCGGCGCATGCTGCGGCCGTCACGGTCGCGCCGGCAAGCCACCGCTGCAGGCGGCTTCGCGCGAATTCGACGTCGGGCAGTTCCGGAACGGGCGCGCCTCCTCCCCGGCACTCTAGCCGGACCTCAAAGCGCCTTGAGGAGCTCTTCCTTCTTCGCCCGGTATTCTTCTTCGCTCAGAAG
This sequence comes from Polyangiaceae bacterium, assembly GCA_035482215.1. Taxonomy (GTDB): domain Bacteria; phylum Myxococcota_A; class Polyangia; order Polyangiales; family Polyangiaceae; genus Palsa-1150. Next base: position 3,722 of record DATHQY010000663.1, read on the forward strand.
GCCGGCCGCATACGCCTCGCCGAGCTGCCGGAGCTTTTCGCGCAGCGAGGGATCCGCCTTCGCGGCGGCGTCCTTCTCGGCGCGTTTCGCGTCGTACACCGAACGAAAGAGGCTCCGGAGCTCCCGCGCGGAGAGGCCGCGGCCGCTCGCGAAGTAGGCGTGGCTTACTTCGCCGATCGCGTAGGTCATCGCGTACGCCATCGAGGCCGATGCGGCCCACCCGAAGATGGGCAGCACTTTCACGATCGACCCGAGCACGCTGCGCGTCACGATCGATCCGCCGAAGGTCGCGAGCATCTCGACGACGCTCTTGGCATCCAGCTTGTGGCCGTGGACCTGGCCGATGGCCTGCACCATGCCGATGTGCACCGGCGCGAGAAGCGCGACGTCGAGGAGAGGCACCGGCTGTACGGCGATGGCAGCGGCGCCTACGCTGCAGACCACCGTGACGTCGCGTACGGCGGCGAGCTTTTCGGCGTCGGTCGCATCGTCGAAGTTCCCGTGCATCACGCGGGCGACCGTCTCGAGATATCCCATGGCGTTCAGGTCCCCACCCGGCCGGTCGCTTCGCCGACTTCGAAGTCGCGGATGATCCGCTCGGTCTTCGCCTCGCTCAGACGATTGATGAGCCGCCGCGCTTCATGGTTGTCGCGCACCGTCTTGGCGAGAGTGAACGCGGAGCCCACGCTGAAGAGAAGCCCCATCGCCAGGAACGCCCGAATCCACGCGTCGAGCGGCACGTAGGCGATACCGATCGTCGTCATCCCGACGGCGAGCCCGAAGCTCGCCCACACCTGGAAGATCCACGCTTGCGTATCGCGTTGCACATCGTCGTTTCGCATCATCACCGTCACCTCCGAGCCGGCGGTCTTCGCAAGGAGCGGTCCAAACGCGAAAGCCGGCAAAATCCCGCCATTCCCGGCGCCAGGCCGCGGGAGACACAACCGGCGCGTACATTGCGTGCACGGCCCTGCGTACGTCCAACGTACATTGGGCGCGCATGCTCTCCCCCGCTGATCGTGAATTTCTCACCCGCGTGCGCGACGCGGCCTTCGCCAATCCCTTCGGCCACGAGCGCGAGCAACTCGACCGCGCGCTGGCACGCGCACCGAAGACGGCGACCCGGGCAGAATCGATCGACCGGCTGCTCGTCCTCGTGCGCGAGCGCTTGCGCGACCTCCGCACGGCGGAGCGCCGCCGCCTCTCCGACGCCGACCGCACGCTCGTGGAGCAGGCCGTCCTGTTCGACGTGTTTCACCGCTATGCCCCCGCGTTCGACGGGCTCATCCAAGACCAGCTCGCCCGCGGAAACCGCCCTGCGCCCGTCCCCTTCGGCGCCGAGGCGCTGCGCGCGATCGCGGCAGCGGGCGTCGACGAAGCAGAGTGCCGCCGCACCTTCGCGATTTTCTACCAGCTCCGGCGCGCGTTCTATTTCATCGATCACACCTTGCCGGGAGACAGCGCCTCGATGCGGCAGCTCCGCGAGCGTCTGTGGACGAACGTCTTCACGTGCGACATGCAGCTCTATGCGCGCTCTCTCTGGCAGCGCATGGAGGACTTCTCGACGTTCTTGCTCGGGGAAACCGGGACGGGCAAAGGCACCGCCGCCGCCGCGATCGGTCGTTCCGGATGGATTCCCTACGAAGAGCGCTCCGCGACGTTTGCCGAGAGCTTCGTGGGATCATTCCTATCGATCAATCTTTCGCAGTTCCCCGAGGCCCTCATCGAGTCGGAGCTCTTCGGCCACAAGAAAGGCGCCTTCACCGGTGCGGTGGAAGCGCACGAGGGTGCGTTCGCACGCTGCAGTTCGCACGGATCGATCTTCCTCGACGAGATCGGAGAAGTGGCCGTGCCCGTGCAGATCAAGCTCCTGCGGGTCCTGCAGGAGCGGGTCTTTTCACCGGTCGGGGGGCACGAAACGTCGCGCTTTGCGGGTCGCGTGATCGCCGCGACCAACCGTCCGCTCGCCGAGCTCCGCGCCGGGGGATCGTTTCGCGACGACTTTTATTACCGGCTTTGCTCGGACGTCATCGAGGTACCACCGCTACGCCGCCGCCTGCGCGAAGACGAGACGGAGCTCGACGTGCTCCTCGGCTTCATCTTGCGGCGGATCCTCGGAGAGGCCCCCGCGGAGACACGCGCGCTCGTCCGCGCCGCCGTCCATACGAGCCTCGGGCCGGACTACGCATGGCCGGGCAACGTGCGCGAGCTCGAACAATGCGTGCGCCGCGTTCTCCTCACCGGGCGGTACGACGGGGACGCGCCCGTCGAGGCGCGGGGCGCCGGTGGCGACGAGATCCTGCTGGTCGCCGCGGGGGCCGCGACGGCGCGCGGTCTCGTTGCACGGTATTGCCGGGCGCTCCACGCGCGTTACGGCACCTACGAAGAAGTCGCCCGAAGAACGGGGCTCGACCGGAGGACGGTGAAGGCCCACGTGACGGAAACGAGCGACGGATGATTCATTCCGGCGATGCGTCGTCCGAAGCCTCCGGCGACCCGTCGTCCGAAGCCTCCGGCGACCCGTCGAGCGCACCCACCGATGCGTCGACCAGAACGACGCCCGCATCGCCTGGAGGCAGCGGGTTGCACAGCTCCGCCGTCGCCTGCCCGTTGCCGTTGATGTCGTTTCCACCCGCAACGAGGATATACCCGTTCGAGAGCTCGGCGAGAGCCGGCAACTGGCGGAGCGCCATCGTGCTACCGAGCGCAATCCATCCTCCGCGGGACGGCGAATAGATCTCCGTCTTGGCAGTCGGCACACCGGCGTCGTTCCCGCCGGCGAAGAAGATGTCGCCGCTCTTCAGGGCGATGCCCCATCCACCGCTCTGAATCGGATCCGAGGACACTTGGGTGAACGAGCCGCCCGCCGGATCGTAGAAGGACCATGTGCCGACGTTGGAGACGAGTACGCGGCCGTCGGGAAGGACGTACGCCTGCATCGCCTCGCCGCCGGTCGACGTCGTCCCCGGCACCGTGCCGGCACTCGTGAACGCGCCGGCGTCTGCCCCGGCGTCCGCGGCGAGCGAGAAGATCTCGGCCGTCTGGTTGTAGCTGTCGGACCCGTACTCCTCGCCCCCGGCGACGAAGATGCGGCCGTCGAGAAGGCGCACCGCCCAGCTGGCCGCGCGCGGCGTCGCCATGCTCGCCGTCAGCGCGAACGTGCCCGAGACGGGATCGTAGATCTCCGCGCTCGTGATCGACGTGTGCGTCGTCACGCCGCACTCCGTGTTCTGGTCGTACCCACCCATGACGAGGACGCGCCCGTCGGCGAGCGCGGCGGGGATCGAGTTGTGGCGAGGGACGTTCATCGGACCCGCAGTCGGCGACCACGTATTGGTGGCGGGGTTGTAGATCTCGGGAGTCGTCGAGGACACGCACGAGGGGTCCGAACCGCCGATGGCGAGGATCGTTCCGTCCGGAAGCGGGATGAGACCGTTCGGGTAATTGAAGAAGAAGTGCGTGGGAGGCGCCGCGGCGGAGAACGTGCCCGTCGTGGGATCGTAGATGTCGGCGGTGAGGGTCTCGCCCCCGCTGACGAGGACACGCCCGTCACGAAGCGGGGTGACGCTGAAGAGCGATCGCGGCACGATCATGCTGCCCGTCGGCACGCACGTGCCAGGGGCCGGTGGACCGCCATCCCACGGGAGCGGGCCCGCGTCGGTGATCGTCGTCGCGTCCACCGTTGCGGAGCCTGCTTCGGATGTCGTGCCCGGGCCGGTGCTTCCTTCGGGCTCGCTCGCGTCGAAGGCCAGCGACCCGTCCAACGCGAGGTTTCCCCCATCGACCGCCGCGTTGTCGTCTCCGAAGTCGCACGCGGCCGTCGCACCCGCCAGCGCGATGGATGCACACGCCATCAACCCACGATGCAAATATCGGCAAGCCATGAGCCAGAGCCCCTCTCCATCGTGCGGTTTTGCTCGGGCGTAAGGCCACGTCAAGCGCGTTCGCCACTTTCCGACGTGCCGCGGCGGAGAACGCCCGTAATCCCATGCCCCATCACGCTCACGAGCACCGGGCAGGACGACGCGTTCGCGTCCGTCCTCGGCAACGAAACGCTACGGGGCGCCGGGGGGAACAGGAGCCGCTGCATCGGTCGCGTTGGCCGTGTCCGGCGCGTGCGAATACGCGTCGATGATGCGACGGACGTTGTCGTCCTTGGCCACGACCGCGATCTCGATGCGGCGGTTCTGCCGGTAGGCGTCTTCGTTCTCCGCCGGATTGATCGGCCGGAACTTCGAGTACGCGCTGGCCGCGAAGAAGCTGCCGTACGAATCGGCGAGCGATCTGTCGGCGTGAAATACGTAGTCGAGGACTGCCGTCGCCCGCTTGGCCGACAGATCCCAGTTGAAGGCGGCGCTTCCGCGGTCGTCGGTGTGTCCCTGGATCAGGATCGTGTCGATGTTCGCGCGCGTCTCCGGATCGGCGAGCACGTTGGCGAGCGCCTTCGCCAGCGCGTCGAGGGTGGGCCGCGCCTCGGGCTTGATCGCATACGAGTTGGTTTCGAACACGAGGCTCTCGTTGACGACGATGTTTCCGTTGTCGCCGATGCTCACGAGATTCGTCACGCCGGGCCGGGAGGCGCCGAGCTGCTCTTCGATCGCCGCCTTCAGCTTGTTCAAGACGGTGACGCGGATCACGGCGATGCTCTCCAGCTGCCCGTGGAGCGTGTCGAGCTCGCGCGCCTCTTGCTGGACGACAGCCTCGCGGTCCTGGAGCTTGGCGCGCGAGTCGGCGAGAGCCGCGCGCGCGGTCACGATCTCCGATCGAAGATCGCCCAGTTGGTGCTGCGAGACGTCGATCTGGTGCCCGAGCGCCTCGAGGCGCTTCGCGCTCACGAGGTTTCTCACGTATGCGAGGAGCATCAGGACGAAGAGCACGAGCGCCATCGTCGACATGACGTCGGTGAACGACGGCCAGATCACGTGCGTGTCATCGCCGTCCGACAGAATTGCGCGCCGCTTCCGCATGGTGCGAGTCTCAGCGCGGCCCGGCGGGTTTGATCGAGACGACCAGCTGGAGCTCGCGCACGTCGCGCGCCGTTGCGCTGAGCGTGCCGAGCGCCTCGTCGAATCGAGTCACCGCGCCCTCGAGCCGGCGCACCGCATCGGCAAACGAAGCGACGAAGGGCCCGACGTCGCCAGCCGCGGCACGGCGCGGAAGCCTGCGCGCGAGGGTGGTTTCGATGCGAAGCATCAGCCCCGTTCGCTGATCGGTGACGTTGTTGACGATCGCGGCGAGGCTCAGGATCACTGCCGAAGCCACCCCGACGAGCGAGTTCGAGAACGCCGCCGCCATCCCGGACAGCGATTGCGTCAGCCCGCGCGTGAGGGCTTGCGCGACGTCGCCGGTGGTCCCGGCGTCGGCCGCGACGAGGTGCACGAGCCTTCCGATGGAGACGGTGAGGCCGTAGAACGTACCGAGCAATCCGATGATCAGAACGAGCGAGGTCGCCGCTCGGACGAAGCGCTCCAGCAGGAGCCACCCGCGCAGATCCGACTGCACGCGGTCTTCGATGATCGCTTGCGTGTTCGGTTCAGCCGACCGACGCGCGTCGTCTTCGGCGTCCTGCACGATGCGATTGAGGACGGGGTGGTCGAAGCGCGCGTTCGCCTCGGGGTGATTGTCGAGGTCGACGACGAGCGTGCGGTAGCGACCCCGCAGAAGGACGTGCGCCACGAGGCCGGCCAGAAGGCACAGCAAATTGAAGACGAGAAGCGCTTGCCCAAAAGAGTCGACCAGCGAAAGGCCATCGAGGATTGCATTCGCCATCGGAATTCCCGCGCGCGAGCGTTTCTCTGAGAAGCTCGCGGGGCGTCGCTTTATTCCGCACGCGTGAAAGAAGCGAAGTCATCCCCTTGCTGCATCGCGTCCCCTTGCTGCATCGAGCAGCGGGATCCCGGAATCGCAAACGGGCGACGTGCCCTCCTCGGCACGCCGCCCGTGTTCGTTGCCGTTCGTGCCGGCGTCTACTTGTGGTGATGCCGCTTCTGGAACGCGTGGATGATCGCCGCCGGGATGCCGTGGCACGGGTGCACTTGGCCGAAGCCGTCGTGGTCGCCGATGGGGACGAGAAGGAACGGGTAGAAGTTCGTTTGGGTCGCGTCGTTCGCGACGCCGGTGATGTTCCCTCCGTCGTCGATCCCGTCGACTTCCGAGAGCGAGAGGCCCGCGGGGACGTTCTTCACGATGTCCGCAAGGTTGAGGCGGGTCCCGGGCTGCGGCACGAGGTAGCTGTTGCCGTCGGAGCTCTCGGTGATGATGATCTCGTCGCTGGCGTTCGAGAGAAGCACCTGCGTGCTGATCGTTTCTTCGAAGTAAGGATGAAACGTGTTGAAGCGATCCCAGAAGCCGACACGCTCGTGGTACGTCGGGGTTTCGAACGAGGTGAACGAATAGCCGAGCACCTCTTCGCGATCGTTGATTCCCTGAACGAGGACCATCATGTCCGTCGGGTCGCCCGCAAACGGCGGCAGCAGCGTGCTCTTTTGGGTCAGCGGGTTGTAGCGGTAGCCATGCAAGAACGTGTCGGTCGCGCTTTCTTCTTTGGTCACGCCGATGATGCCCAAGTCGTTCATGAAGGCGCCGAAAACCGGATCCGGCAGGCCGAAGTTGATCGGCTTGACGTTCCCGCCCGCGAAGTACGCGAACGTCGTGTTGAACGAGGTATCCGTGGAGGAGACGAGCGCGAGCCCGTCGATCGAGAGGCTGGACACATTCGAGAAGAGCGCGTTCGGCAGCGGCGGAACGACCGTCGTGTTCCCGTGGTTGAAGATCGCGGCTTGCGAAGACTCGTTGGAGCCGCCGATGACGCCAAGCGCATTGGCCACGCTCGCAGCCCCGGCAGGTCCGATCGCGATCGTCCCGTTGGCGTACACGGCAACCGCTTCGATCGCGAAGCTGTCGTCGAACACCGTACCGACCACCCGGCCGTCCACGATCGTCGACGGAAAGAAGCTCGTGTACGGGGCCGGCAATGGAGCCTGATCGATGGCCACATAGCGGTATTGAATGCCATCCGCGTGGGCCGCCGGGGCGACGAGAGTCGCGACCAACGCCATTGCACCGCCGAGACCAATCGAGAATACGCTCTTCGACATGATGTCCTTTCCAACGAGGAAAAAGACCCTCGTACGCCTACACGAGGGACTTCTCCGTACAGAGTTTTGCAGCGTGGCCAATTGAGCTACGTGACGGCCCGTCGTTTCCGTTCGCCCGCGAGCGTGCGGGGGGGTTGAAGCTCGCAGCGAGGTACGGAGGCCATGGAGCCCGCCCGGCGTGGATCGATGCGATCCGTGCGCGACTCCGTCTCCTATAGCTGATCCAAAGGTTCGCTTTTGTCGAGCGCGATCTGCAATTTCACGGTGTCACCATCATACGTGGTGGAGTACGCACACCGGAGGTGGCAGGGCTGCCCCTGAGCGCGCCGGGCGCATTCAATCCTCGATTTGTCGCCGGCGCTCCATCGAGGTTGTGCGCCGGGCGGCGCCGTGGCCAAGCGCGAGACCCAGACAAAAAAAATCAGCGAGGGCGAGGTAACTCGCGCTCGCTGATTGCGGCGGCACTGCGCGAAAGCAGTGCCGTCCGGACCGCTGCTCCGAGCGACCCTACTGGTTCTTGTAGGTCGCCCAGCCGTTCGCGGGGATACTGAACTGCACCGTCTTGCCTCCGACGGAAAGAGTCGTCATCGCCGCGGAGCTACCCGAGTTGTACATGACCGTGACGATGCTGCCGTCGGGGTTCTTGAAGGCGAGGGCGTCCCCGCCGGTTGTTCCCATGACCACGGCGCCAGGCTGGACGTACTGAGAAACGTGACGGAAGGCGTAATACGCCGGTGTGATGACGAGCGCGCCGTTGTTCACGACGAGCAGCGCGTCCTGATTCCACGAGCGAACTGTGTCGTTCCCTTTTCCGATCGGGTCGAGCACCATGTTCCACGCGTTGTACGTGCTGACGCCGGCCTTGATCGCGTTGCGGATGTACGCCCAAGATTCGACGCCGTAGGCCTGATCGTTCGGTGCCATCGTGGCGTCATAGGCCGCAATTTGGGGCACCGTCGCCGTCGCGGCCGTCACGGTCGTCATCCAGGGGTAGTTGCCGCACTTGTGCTCTGTCGCCCAGATGGGAATCCCGTACGTGGTGAACGAGGACGGATTGGACTCGAAGTTGTCCAACATTCCCCACTGCAAGCCGATGACTTTGCAGAGTCCCTTCGCCGTCGAGTTGGCCTCCACGGCACTGACGACCGCCGGGTCCTGGCCACTATCTCCGTTGGAATTCGTACCGAGCATGATCTCGGTGCTGAGGCTCGCCCCGGACAAGGCAGGCCCGAGATACTGGCCAACGAACGTCGTGTACAGGGACGCATCCCACAAACAGGACGGATAGCCCTCTGCGTAATTGGGCTCGTTCTGCGGCGAGACCATGCTGATCGTAATCCCTTGTGCCTTGTACGCCTGTATCCACTTGACGAAATATTGCCCATACGTCGTCAAGTTGGCGGTGACGTTGTTCATGCAACCGCCGTCGAACATCGTGCTGCCCACGAGCGCGCACGAGTTCCCGTTGGCCGAGCCGCTGGTCGTCTTCATCCAGGTCGGCGGCGTCCACGGGCTGCCCCAGAAGGTGAGGCTCGAGTTCACTCCCATCGCGGCCTTCACGTAGGGAATGAGGTCGGTCATGTCCCGCGTGATCGAGAAGCTCGTCAGGCTGTTGTCCGTGCCACTCATGACCTCGTCATCGGTGTACCGGCTCGTGGCGTAGTCGCTCGCACCGATCGGGATCCGGCCAAAGACGAAGTGCGCCGCATCGGCGCCGAAGAGAAGATCGATGGCCTTGGCTTGATCGCTCGCGCTCAGCTTTTGCAGATTGACCCAGCCGTCTTCGTTGAAGGCGCCGCCAAAACCCTGGAAGGTCTGCGCCGCGGTGGAGCCGACCGTAACCGTCGCCGTCCCGGTCCCCGCCGTCGGGGTTGCTGTTGTCCAATAGGCGCCCGGGCCCGAAGTGATGAGGATGGGACCGGTGCTCTGCGACCCGGAGCTGCCCGAGGACCCGCTCCCCGCGTCGCTCCCCGTCGAGCCTGTGGCGCTCCCGGCGGAGCCTGTGGCACTCCCGGTCGACCCTGTACCAGTTCCCGTAGTGCTTCCCGAGGAGCCCGTACTGCTTCCCGAGGAG
>DATHQY010000664.1:0-5185 GCA_035482215.1 Polyangiaceae bacterium
AGCGCGGGCGCTTCCCTGAGAAGGCGCTGGTGGACGCTCGCGCCGGCGCTGTGCCGCCCTCGCGCCGACGTAACCTGTGGCCGACCCTGGGAGGCGGATGGTGGACGTTCGCCGGACCGGCGTGGCCATCGGCCGACACGATGGGTGCGGCGGGCGACAGCCGGGCGTCACGCGGCGTTGCGGCGGATAGCACCTGTCGCCAATCCAACAGCTTCGTTCGGCCGATTCGTCAACGATTCCGAGCATCCGGCCGACGGCACGGCCGTCGCAAAAGCCGTTGCGCGACAGAGTTCGGTTCGACGGACCTCGCGCAACTCGCTCCTCGCGCACGAACTCCGGACCTCCGCTCTGACTGGAACGCACGGCCCCCCGCTCTGACTGGAAAGTACCCATGGCCCTCCTCATCGACAAGACCACCCTCGAGCAAGCGGCAAACGGGCAGCCCGCCGCGCTCGATACGCTCGTGACGGCGCTGCGCCCCTCCATCGAAAAACAGCTCCTGCGCTATCCGCTGACGGACGAAGACCGGCGTGACCTCGTGCAGGCGACGCTGATGCAGGTGATCCGACGCGTCGGCTCCTTCCGAGGCGACTCGAGCTTCTCGACGTGGCTCTTTCGCGTGACGGCGAACGAAGCGCTCATGATGATGCGCTCGCAGCGCCGCCACCGCGCGCGCCTCGTCGAAGGCCTCGACCTCGAGGATCTCGGCAATCTCCCCGCGGCGAACGACCGCACGGACGAAGCGCGGAGCGACGCGGGAGCCGCCGCGAGCGAGCGCGATGCCCGCGTGCGCGAGGCCCTCGAAGAGCTCCCCGCGAGCTACCGCGACGTGGTCGCCCTGCACTACCACATGGATCTCGGCCTGCAGGAGATCGCGGCGCGGCTCGACACGACCGAGAGCGCGGTTCGCTCGCGGTTGCACCGGGCGCGCTCTCGTCTGCGCACGATCCTCGAGAAGGGCCCCTTGGCCCACGAAATCGCCGCGTAGGTCGTTCCCGCCCCCCGCCCCGCGCCCCGCCCAGCTCCGCGGGGCTCACGCCACGAAGTGGCGGACGTGGCCCACGAAGAAGGGGCCCATCGTTTCGATGAACTCGCTCGTCTGCCGCGTCTTTCGCATCGCCTGGATCAGATGCGACAGCGGGTGCAGATCGCGGCCGACGAGACCGATGACGAACTCGTTGTCGGACGCGTCGAGCCCGTAACACGCGAGGCGGACGTCGTGCGCGAGCTCCTGCGCCCCGTACGCCATCCCGATCGTCGCGTGCTCGCGCAGGATCTGGCCTTGCTCGTGCGGATCGAGGCGCGCGAAAGCGGCGGTGCGGCGCAGCGGGTACCAGACGTGCCAGCGGGACGCTTCGTTGGTGACGTTCTCGATGGGGCGTCGCAGGAGGGACCACTCGAGGTCCGGCTCGTGGCCTGTCGCGTACGTCCGCCCGATCATCGAGAACGACGGCCGGAGCACGGCCCGTCCGGAGGCGGCTTTTGCAGGCTCGGCGAGATGCGCGAGCTGCGCGAGCTGCGCAAACAACGGGCGGACAGCCCGAACGAAATGCAGTGGATCCTCGCTCCACGTGAGGAGGCCCGCACCGGACGGCGCCATCGCGTCCGCGTAGACGACCGCGGGGACGCGCGCCTTGCGGCAAAGATCGGCAAGGCGATCGCCGAGGTCGTCGCCCCGCCCGTCCGGCTCGTCCGCGACGAGGAGCTGCATGAAGAGCCGCTTGTCCATCGACTGGCGGACTCCGTCGCGCTTGCCTCCGTATTCGAGGACGTCAATCGTGGGCAGGCCTGCGGCTTTCGGGTCGGGTTGCGTCATCGCGCACCGACTTTATCACGCGTCACCGGGGCGGCGGCGGGGGCGGCGTCGCGGGTGAGCAAATCGAATTGATGCAGAGCGCCGCCGGATCGCAGCATTTCGACGATCCGCCGCACTTGTCTCCGTATTGCGAGCAGGTCGCCGTCATGTCGGCGCAGACGAGGCCTCCGTCACCGCCAGCCTGGCAATAGCCGCCGCAGCACTGGTCGCCCGATTGGCACGACGTGCCGTCCGGCGCGCACGGGTCGAGCACCCAGAAGCCGCGCGCGTTGCCGGCCTGGAGCTCCTGCGCGGGCAGGTAGAACGCGGGATGGCTCGGGTCCGTGCCCGGCGGCGCATTGAGGTCGATCGCCGCCACCCAGAGCTTTTTCGTCGTGACTTCGTGCGCGTAATCGAAGTCGCGCGGGTCGCTGCTCGACGGATCGATCGTCGCGACATTGCCGTAAAGCCGGCGGCTCGTGAAGATGACCCACGCGTATCCGCCCGACGGCGCAGGGTTCACCGTCGGCTCGTAGTTCAGCGTCGAGTCCATTCCGTGGTTATTCGGACCCGTGGGCAGATACGACGTGCCGTCCGGGTTGTAGCCGTCGAGCGCGTCCATGCGGTGCTGCGTGCCGGTCGCGACGTCCGTCCACCAGATTTCGGCGGGAAGCGGCGCGCTCGGCGAATACGTGTATCGCGCCGTGCCGACGTACTGGCCATACGAGGTATTGCTGTTCTGGTTGCCGTCGCCGCAACCCACGAGCTGAAGCTGGACGAGAAGCGCGTCGTTCGTCGGAAGGAACGACGGGAATCCGACGCAACTCGTCCCGGGCGTCGCAAGCGTGAATACGTTCTTGGGATTCGAGAAGGACGCCCCCCCGGCGCCGCCCGCGAAGTCGACGGCGACGACGTGCGTCCCGTCCCCGGTCAGCGCGCCGAGGGTCCCCGACACGTGCGTGAACGCCGCGTGCGCCCCGTCGGGGGAAAACACCGGCGTCGCGCCCACGAGGTCCGCCCCGAGGCCCGCAGCGGCTACCGGCGTCGGCATGCCTCCGGCGCCGATTTGATAGAGCTCGGTCTTGTCGTCGGTGCTCGACCCCATCCATACGGCGTTGGTGAGCGCGTACGTCCCGTCGGGCGAAAGAGCCGCCCAGGAGAGCGGATACGGAGGCGCCGCGGTCGCGGGCACCGTGCCGAAGACCTGCGTCTCGTTGCCCGTCTGCAGCGAATACAGCGACGTCTGCGCGTAAGGATACGCGTTGTCTTGCGTGATGAGGCTCCCCCCTTGCGCGGCGACCGAGTGGCACGCGCGGCAACCGGCGCCCGACCCGAGCTTGGCGCCGGGCGCACTGTTCGTCCCGGCCGCGAGGCGCGGCGCGGTCTCCCCCGGTTTGATCGCGAGAATCGCCGCGCCGAAGTAGCTCCCGTCCTGCGCCGGCTGATCGGTATTCTGGACGAGCTGCGTCCCGTACGATTGGTAATAGACGGTCCCCTGGAGAATGCCGGACGCGACGATCCACGACTCTTCAATCGGTCCCACCGCGGCGCCGCCGGCGAGGAACACGACGCTCACGCCGAGCGAGTCGCTCGCGTCGGTGCTCTCCGTCGCTTGCTGCCAGACGTCCTGCGGAATCGGATGGTTCACGAACGCGCCCGTGCCGAGAGCCGCAGGGCGCCCGAAGTACCCGTCGTACGTGTAGTTCGCGCTCTGCAAGTGCAGCGCGACGGCCGTCGCGTCGTTCGCGCCTTGCGTCCATTGGAGGAGCGGCGCGAGAAGCCCGCGCGGCCAGACGGTCTTGTCGTACGGATAGAGGAACGTTCGCGCGGGGTCGGCGGCCGGTGTGCCTTGCAGCGCCGTCATCTGGTCGGACGACACGGGCCCGCCGGGGCCGGAGCCGCCGACGCCGCCGTAGCCGCCCGAGGAAGTCGAATTGACCGCCCCGGTGAAGCCGTTCTGCGTTCGCTTGATGACGACCGTGACCGTGGTCGACATCTGCATCGTGCCGAAGCCGGCGATGACGTGCGCCGTTCCCGCGGTCGTACCGGAAGGCGTAAAGAGCCCCGACGGCGAGATCGACCCGATCTCGCCCCGATCGACGCTCCATCCGACGTTGACGTTCGCCCCTCCGCTCGTCGCGGTAAATGACTGGGTGGGCGCATCGACCGTGACGTTGCCGCTCGCATCGTCCGTAATCGTGACGACCAAGGTGGGATTCGCGGGCGCGATCGATACGGATTCGATGAGGGCGCCGTCGCTCGAAACGACGGCACCGTCGGCGAGCGTGTCGCCGAGCGTGGCGTCGGGCGCGCTGTTCGAGAGCGCACCGGCCTCGGTCCCCCCGAGATTGTAACCGCCTGGGATTCCCGACGAGGCACCGCTTCCGCTCGATCCCGCGGAGCCCCCCGAAGAAGCCGGGCCCGACGAGGTCGCGCAGCCCGCGGAGACCGCGACGAGGAACGCCAGCCCTGCAAACCATGGCCAGGGGGTCGCCAAGGAGGCGGGGGCCGCGCGCGGGACGGGCACGGGCCGCAAGGCGAGGCGAACAAAGTCGATGTGGGGCATTTGCCGGGAAATCCTTCGTATGTCGGACGCGGAGCGCCTCAGCGCGCGCGCCCGCGGAAGCAGTGACGCAAGGTGCCTCTTTCGGTCCACAAATGACTGCGACGGAACGTCGCAGTGCCTGGGCATCGTGACCCGTTCACGCACGGCCCGCGCACGCATGCGAGCACGCGCGCACGAAGTACGACCGCAATCGACTCATGAGAGAGCCCTCGCGGTACTAGGAAATGTGTAACGGGGCAGCGCGTACTCGCCACAATGGATTCCGTACGCATTGGGCCTCTCTTGGGAAGATGGGGCTCACCAACAATCATTTGCTTGGAATGGGTGTGAACATGAAGAGAGCCAATGTGTGGATTCGTCTGGCGCCAATCGTCGCAGTGACGAGCCTCGCGCTCGCGCACTGCGGAGGCGATACGTCGCCGGGGACCCCCTCCCCCGACGCGGGAATGTCGGGCACGACCGGCTCGTCGGGAACGAGCGGCTCCTCGGGCGGGACGGGCACGAGCGGCTCTTCAACAACGACCGGGACGACCGGCGGCACGACCGGAACGACCGGCGCGACCGGGACGACCGGCGCGAGCGGCACGGCCACGACGGGAACGACCGGCGCGACCGGGACAGCGACCGGCACGAGCGGCACGGCCACGACGGGAACGACCGGCGCGACCGGCACGGCGAGCGGCACCTCTGCCGGGGCATCGGGCACCGCCACCGGCGCGAGCGGCACCGCCACCGGCACGAGCGGCACCGCCACCGGCACGAGCGGATCCACCGCGGGTACGGCCTCGGGCACGGCGAGCGGCACCACGAGCGGTACCTCGAGC
>DATHQY010000665.1:0-3318 GCA_035482215.1 Polyangiaceae bacterium
GCGCGTCTCCGGAATTCCGCGTTCTCGAGGCGGAGCTCTTGAATCACAACTATTCGCTGTTCTTCAACACGAACCGCGCACCGTGGAACGACGCCAAGCTGCGCGAGGCTTTCCGCCTTTCGCTCGATCTCGACGCGGCCGTCAAGACCGTCTATCTCGGCACGTTCTCGCGCGCGTGGTCTCCGCTTTCGCCTTCGATTTTCGGCTACGATCGATCCCTCGAAGGGTCGTGGGCACCCGACCGCGAGAGCGCCCGCCGCAGTCTCGACGCCCTGGGCTGGACGCCGGGGCCCGACGGCGTGCGCGTCAAAGACGGCAAACGGCTGTCGGTGGTGATCCCCGATTCGCAGGGGAATCGCGAGAAAAGGCTCGACCTTCTCACGCTGCTGCGCCACCAGCTGCGTGAAAGCGGATTCGACGTCCGCATCGAAAGCCAGTCGGGCGGAACGCTCCTCGCCAAGATCGGAGCGGGCGACTTCGACGTTCTTGCCGCGAGCCAGTTCGCGCCGGACCCCGATGTACTGCGGCGCATCTACACGCCGCTCGTGCGCTCGCAGTTCTCCGTCGCCAAGGTCGACGACGCGGAGCTCAATCGGATCCTCGGCTCCGCGAGCGAAGAGGCCGAGCCGGCCGCCCGCGCCCAGCTTTACGCGCAGGCGCAGCGGCGGATCGTGGCCCAGACGTACGCCATTCCTGCGTATGTCCTTCTCTACAATCTCGTCACCGCGTCGCGCGCTCGCGACGTCGCGATCGACCTGCACGGCTTTCCGACGTTCCACGGGGCGTGGCTCGCATCATGATTCGCCGCATCGCCTCGCGCGCCGCCGCGTCCCTCGCTGTCGTCTTCGGAGCCGTGACGCTGATTTTCCTCATCCTCAACTGGCTGCCGGGGGACCCGGCGGCCCTCATCGCCGGCGAGGGCGCGAGCGCCGCGACGATCGCGCAGCTACGCGCGCAGCTCGGAACGGATCGCCCGCTGATCCTCCAATATCGCGATTACCTCCTCGGCTTGTTGCACGGCGACCTCGGGCGATCCTACGCGACGCACCAACCCGTGCTGGAGCGTCTGGCCGCGCAGCTCCCTTCGACGGTATGGCTCACGCTCGGAGCGACGGCGGTCGCCGTCGTCGTCGGCGTTTCGCTCGGTGTCGTCGCGGCCATGCAAAACGATCGGTGGATAGACCGCACGATCCAGACGTTGGCCCTCGTCGTCGCATCGATTCCGTCGTTCTGGCTCGGGCTCCTCCTCATCCTCGTTTTCTCCGTGAAGCTCCGTTGGTTTCCGGTCATCGGCGACGGCAGCGCTTCGGCCGCCGTGCTCCCCGTGGCCTGCCTCGGCGTCGTCGCGTCCGTTCCCCTGCTCCGGATGGTCAAGAGCGGAATCCTGGAGGGGCTCCACGATCCGTACGTCGTCACGCTGCGCGCGAAGGGTCTCGGCGCGCCGCGAACCTTGCTCGTCCACGTGCTGCGCAACGCGCTGATGGCCACGGTGACCCTCGTGAGCGTGCTCGTCGGCGAGCTTCTGTCCGGCGCGGTCGTCATCGAAACGCTCTTCGCGCGGCAAGGGATTGGCCGCATCACGGTGGAGGCCATCGGCCAGAAGGACCTTCCGGTGGTGCAAGGCGCCATTCTGCTCGCTTCGATCGCCTACGTCGTCGCCAACCTGGTCGTCGACGTGTCGTATGCGATCGTGGACCCGCGGACGCGGCTGCGCTCCGCCACGGTGTCCCGATGAAGACGGCGGTCGACCCGTCCGCGGTCCCGATCGCCCCCGTGGATCCGCCCTTCGCGGTGCGCCATCTGCGGGCGCTCGAGCCGGTCGGGCCAAAGGCGCCTCTCACCGGCGCCGTCTCCTCGGCGAGTCATCGGTCGCGGCCTCCCGTTCCCATCCCGACGGTGGCCGCGGGGGCGGTCCTCGTGTTCTTCGTACTTTGTTCGGTGGTCCCGTGGCTCTTCGCGCGAGCCCTGCCGACCGACATGCACACGGATCTCGTGCTTTCGCCTCCGAGCTTCGGTCACTTCTTTGGCACCGATCAATTCGGGCGCGATGTCTTCGCGCTCGTCGTCTACGGCGCACGGCCCTCTCTCGTCATCGGCATATCCGCCGTCAGCCTCGGTTGCGCGATCGGCGTCGCGCTCGGCGTTGCCGCCGGATACGTGGGCGGCGCGCTCGACGCCGCGCTCATGCGACTGGTGGACGTGTGGATGGCCGTCCCCGCGATTCTGCTCGCGATCGCACTCTCGGCGGCGCTCGGTCCGAGCCTCGTTGCGACGGTGGTCGCGGTGAGTTTCGCCGGCGCGCCTCGCTACGCGCGCGTGCTGCGCGGGCATACGCTCTCTCTTCGCCAGTCCGCGTTCGTCGACGCCGCTCGTGCGTCCGGCAGCTCGCATGCCTCCATCGTGCGTCGGCACGTCCTTCCACACTGCGCGGCGCCGATCCTCGTCATGGCCACGTTGGGCGTCGGGGGATCGATCCTCGTCGGTGCGGCGTTGAGCTTCCTCGGGCTCGGTGTCAACGACGAGCGCCCCGACTGGGGCTACCTCCTGACGCAAGGCCGCGGCTACCTGACGGTGGCGTGGTGGACGGTGACCTACCCCGGCCTCGCGCTCACGGCGCTCGTCGTGTCGATCAACATGCTCGGCGAAGCGCTGAGGCGGCGGATGGACCCGCGCGATGGCGGGAACATACAATCGTTTCGCCGGCCGCGTACGCCCGAGCAGGTCGCGAGCCGCGGGCCGACGCGCAGGCCCGGCCCGGCGCCGCTGCTCGAGGTCGACGCACTGGCGGTAGGCTTCGACCGCGGAGGGCGTCTCGGCGCCGTGGACCGCGCCTCCTTTCGCGTCGAACGCGGGGAGACCGTGTGTCTCGTCGGCGAATCCGGGTGCGGCAAGACCGTGACGGCGCTCTCCCTGCTTCGCCTCGAAGGCCTGCGGGGAGGGCGGATCGCGTCCGGCGACATCCTCTTCGAAGGCAAGAGCCTCGTTCGAGCCTCGGAGCGCGAGCTCGACGGGCTCCGCGGACGCAGGATCGCGATGATCTTCCAGGAGCCGATGACCGCGTTCGATCCGCTCTTCTCCATCGGAGATCAGATCATCGAAGCGATCCGGCGCCACGAACGCGTGTCCCCGACGGCGGCGCGCGCGCGGGCTCTGCGGCTTCTCGAGCGCGTGCACATCCCGGATCCGGAGCTTCGCATGCGGCAAGTCCCCGAAGAGCTTTCGGGCGGCATGCGCCAGCGCGCGATGATCGCCATGGCGCTCGCTTGCGGTCCGGATCTTCTCGTGGCCGACGAGCCCACGACGGCGCTCGACGTGACG
>DATHQY010000666.1:0-2002 GCA_035482215.1 Polyangiaceae bacterium
CCATCCCCGGAGGCAGGAGGTGATACTTCCGGATGTAATCGACGCGCTGGTAGATCCCCTCCAGCGTGCTGGGCGTCTCGCCGCCGTAGCGCATGAGCACGATGCCCTGGACGACGTCGGGGTCCTCGTTGTAGCCGACGATGCCGAGGCGCGGCGCATGCCCGATGTCGACGTCCGCGACGTCGCGAATGCGCACGGGCGTCCCCTTCTGCTCGGCGACGACGATGTTCTCGATGTCGTGGACGGGCGGGTTGCGCGATCCGAGAAGGCCGATGCCGCGCACGTCGTAGCTCTGCTCGCCCATGAAGAGGCGCTGGCCGCCGACGTTCTGGTTGGCGTTCTGGATCGCGCTGATTACGTTGCCGAGCGGCACGCCGTGGCCGCGGAGCCGGTACGGATCGAGCTCGACGTGGTACTCCTTCGACTCGCCGCCGAAGCTCGTCACGTCGATGACGCCGGGGACCTGCTTGAACTGCCGCTCGAGGATCCAGTCCTCCGCGGTCTTCAGGTCTTTCGTCGTGTAGCCCTTGCCGACGACCCGGTAGCGAAAGAGCTCGCCGATCGCGTTCCACGGCGAGAGGCTCGCCTGCATCCCGGGCGGCAGCGCCACGAACTGGATGCGGTTGATGACCTCCTGGCGCGCCGTCTCGTACAGGGTGTCCCACGAGAAGTAGCACTTGACGTCCGAGAGGCCGAAGAGCGACTGCGAGCGAATGTGCTCGAGCCCGTGCATGCCGAAGAGGCCGATCTCGAGCGGCACGGTGACGTAGCGCTCCGTCTCCTCCGCGCTCCACCCGTCCGGCTGCGTGATGACCTCGACCATCGGCGGGACCGGGTTCGGGTACGCCTCGATGTCGAGCTGCTGGTACGCGAAAAGACCGAGGACGACGATGAGGACGGCGACCGCGAACACGATGAAGGGCATCCGCAAGGCGCCGGCGACGATTCGTTGGATCATGGAGTCTCTGGCCTACCGGTCGCGATCGGGTTTGTTTCGCGTTTTGAAGCAAGAGTCGTTCGACGGAACGTGGAACGACGGATGCGACCAAACTAGGAGTTAGAGCATCGACGACAGAAGGATGGCGCCCCCCACGACGACCTTCTGTCCTGCCTCCAAGCCGTGTTTCACCTCGAGATACGGGCTCGACTCGCCTTCGTCGACGTCCACCGCCACGCGCGCGAACTTCACGTGGCCGCCCTCTTCCCCCACTTCGGTGAAGACGACCTTATCTTGTCCGAGCCGCAGAAGCGCGTTGCGCGGGATGGCGACCGCCTTCTTCTGATCGACGGAGATCTGCACTGTGGCGTACATCATCGGCCGCAGCGAATGGTCCGGGTTGTCGAACGTGCAGCGCACGGTGACGGTGCGCGAGGCCGGATCGAGGGCGCCGCTCACCCAATCGACCTTGCCCGAGAAGGTCCGCTTCGGGTACGCGACCACGGTGACCTCCGCCGGCGTCCCCACGTGCACGCGGGCGAGATCCATCTCGTACACGTTGCCGAGAACCCACACGCGATCGAGCTCGCCGATCGTGAAGAGCTCCTGCGACGTACCGCCCGAGTACTGCCCCTGCACTTCGATGCCGGGGCTGATGTTGCGCATCAGCACCTCTCCGTCGACGGGCGACGTCAGCGTGTAGGTCTGCGTCACGGCGTCCGCGTTGCCGACCCGGAGAAGGGTCTCCTTCTGGCGAGCGCGCTCGAGCTCCGCCTTCGCGCGCCGGTAGTTGTCCTCCGCCGCTTCGAGGTCCGACTCGGTGCCGGCTTTCTGCTCGAACAGATCCTTCTTGCGCTTGAAGTCGTGTTCGGCCGCGATCGCATCCGCCTCGGCCTTGCGCACGTCGCTCACGGTGCTGCCGATGTCCGGCGACTCGATGATCGCGAGTGGATCCCCCTTCTTCACGTGCTGTCCGGGCTCGGCGGTGATTCGCAGCACCCGCCCCGTGACCGGCGACATCACGTGGCCCGTCTTCGTGTCGTCGAGCGTGACGGTGCCGCTCGT
>DATHQY010000667.1:0-2837 GCA_035482215.1 Polyangiaceae bacterium
GGCCAGGCCGAAAGCCCGATGGTCATCACCTGTCTTCAACCGAAGGATCACGACCGGATTGGCTCCTGCGGACGTCCGTTTACGATTGTCGAGGTCGCGGTATTCGACGAACAGGATCGACCGCTCCCGGCTGGGGAACGTGGCGAGATCGTCTGTCGCGGACCGCAAACGATGAACTACTACTGGGACAATCCGGAGGCCACCGCGACTGCCTTCCGCGGCGGGTGGCTGCACACGGGCGACATCGGCTATATGGACGACGACGGGTTTTTCTATCTCGTCGACCGGAAGAACGACATGCTGATTTCAGGAGGCTACAACGTCTATCCGCGCGAGGTGGAGGACGTGCTGCTCTCCTGCGAGGGCGTCGTCGAGGCCGCGGTCATCGGTCTCCCGGACGAGAAATGGGGCGACCGTGTCTACGCGGTCGTCTCGGGTCGCAGCGGCCTGTCCACGGACGCCGTCATGGCGCACGCGCGGCATCGGCTTGCAAGCTACAAACGGCCCAAGGGCGTTGAGATCTGGTCCGAGCTGCCGAAGTCCTCGGCCAACAAGATCCTCCGGCGTGCTGTGCGCGATCGGGTGATCGCGCGCCAGAAGGCCGAAACCAAACCTGCCCGGGCACGGGAGACCCGAACGTGACGGTCAGCGAGACCCATCTCGTCATGCATGGACTGGCGATCAAGAAGCATGCAACGCCGGAAGCCATCGCCGGCATCGTCGGCCTTGACGTCGAAGACGTGCGTGCAGCGCTTGGCAAGCTCGTTGAGGCCAAACGCGTCGTCGAGGCGCGCGGAAAGTATTTGCTCACGCCCGCAGCGCGCATGGCGCTCGACGCGGACTATTCCTGGGTCTACGAAGGCGCTCGCGCCAATCCCCACTTTGTCGCGGGATACGAGGCGTTCGAATGCCTCAACGGCTCGCTGAAGCAACTGATCACCGAGTGGCAGACGATCGACGTACGCGGCCAGGGGGTCCCCAACGATCACAGCGACAAGGGCTACGACGACAAGATCATCGACCGTCTCGGCGACCTGCACGAGCGCGCCGAAACCGCTCTGAGACGACTTGCGCAAGCGTTGCCGCGCTTTTCGATCTACCGCGACAAGCTTAGCGCGGCGCTCGAAAAGGCCGAGGACGGCGCGACCGAGTGGATCAGCGACGCGAAGATCGAGAGCTATCATACGCTCTGGTTCGAACTCCACGAAGACCTGTTGCGCCTGATGCGGCGTGAGCGGCAAGAATAGGCCCGGATCGACGATGGCGATCTGTTTCGGCGAGTGGACGATCGGACTGACCGGAGAGGGGGCGCCGGACCGCAAACTGATCGGGGGCAAGGCATGGTCGGTCGCCCGGATGCAGGCGCTCGGCCTCAACGTCCCTCCGGCCATAGTGATCACCACTCGCGCCTGCGCTGCTTTCATCGGCGGTCATACGACGCCGCCGGGCCTTGAGGATGAGATCGCAGCCGGCGTCGCCTGGCTGGAAGAACGGACCGGACGGCGTTTCGGCGCCGGGCCGCGCCCACTGCTCGTGTCGGTGCGCTCGGGCGCCCCGGTGTCTATGCCGGGCATGATGGACACCGTGCTCAACCTCGGAATCAACGATGAAACCGAGACGGCGCTGGCGAAAGAATGCGGCGACGCTGCGTTTGCGCGCAACACGCATCAGCGCTTTCTCGACCTTTACGCGCACATCGTCCTCAAGGCGCACCCCGCGCGGCCCGATCAATGCGGCGATCCGGGGACATGGCGGACTGCAGTCCACGATGCGACAGGCCTCGACATCCCCTACGATGCCAAAGCGCAGCTCCGCGGGGCCGTGCGAGCCGTATTCGAATCATGGAACTCCCGCCGCGCCCGGCGCTATCGCCAACACCACGGCATCCCCGACGATCTCGGGACAGCGGTGACGATCCAGGCGATGGTGTTCGGCAATCTCGACGCCCGCTCTGGCACTGGCGTCCTTTTCTCGCGTAATCCGTTGACCGGCGACCCGACGCCCTACGGAGAATACCTTCCGCGGGCGCAAGGTGAAGATGTCGTGTCGGGAAAGTTCACGCCGGAGCCGCTGTCGGCGCTCGCGAATGAACTGCCTGAGGCTCACGCAGCCCTGCTCGTCGCGGCGCAGACCCTCGAGCGCGCCGGCCAAGATGTTCAGGACATCGAGTTCACCATCGAGCGTGGACAGCTCTTTTTCCTGCAGTCGCGCGCGGCCAAGCTTGCTCCGCATGCCGCAATCCGCGTCGCCGTCGATCTCGTTCGAGAAGGGTTGGTCGACGTAGACGCAGCTCTCCGCCGGATCACGCCCGAGCAGGTCATGATCCTGCTTGCGCCGCACATCAGCGAGCAGGCTTTGCATGGCGCCCATTCGCTTGCCTCCGGCGAGGGCGCCTCGCCCGGCGTGGGCATCGGCGTTCTCGTTAGCGACTCCGACGAGGCCGAGCGGCGCGCACATTCGGGCGAGGCGGTCATTCTTGCGCGCCCGACAACCAGCCCGGACGACCTGCACGGCATGATCGCATCGCGCGCTGTCGTCACGGAACTGGGCGGCAGTACGTCCCATGCTGCTGTCGTCGGTCGCGCGCTGGGCCTGCCGTGCGTCGTCGGTTGCGGCAAGGGCGCGCTCGACGGACTCGCGGGCCGCACGGTCACGGTCGATGGGCGGACGGGCAAGGTCTACGATGGTGCGCTCACAATCGAGGCGCCGGACGAAAGCGACCACGGGTCGCTGACGACCCTCGCCGGTTGGGCCGCCGCGCGCTCACCGTTGCGCGTCCTGCCTCCGTCGTCCCCGGAAGCCCGAGGCGCAGTCGATCTGGCGGAGAACATCGCCGC
>DATHQY010000668.1:0-3971 GCA_035482215.1 Polyangiaceae bacterium
GCCAGTTGAAGGCGACGTTGTGCCGCGATCTCGAGTGGCTGCTGAACACCCGCAAGCCGCTGGTCGAAGTGCCGCCGGGGTGCGACAATCTCGACGCCTCCTTGCTCGTCTACGGCATCTCGGACATCTCGTCCCTCTCGCGCGAAAACTTGGACCAACAGGCCAAGTTGGTGAAGGAAGTCGAGCGCGCCGTGAGCACGTTCGAGCCCAGGCTCGCCAACGTGAAGGTGTCGATTGCCGCCGCCGAGAAGGGCGCGGAAGGCGGGCCGGTCCGCGAGCTGCGGTTTGTCGTCGAGGGAATGCTGCGCATCGATCCGGAGCCCGAGCACGTCGTGTTCGACACCGTGCTCGAGGTGTCGACCGGCGACTATCACGTCCGGAGTGACGGCAGTGCGTGAAGATCTCCTGCTCTACTACGAGCGCGAGCTCGCGTTTCTTCGCCGGATGGGGGCGGAGTTCGCCTCGACGTATCCAAAGATCGCGGCCCGGCTGCAGCTCGAGCCCGCGAAGTGCGAGGATCCGCACGTCGAGCGACTGCTGGAGGCGTTCGCGTTTCTCGCCGCCCGCGTCCACCTCAAAGTCGACGACGACTTTCCGGAGGTCAGCGAAGCGCTGCTCGACGTGCTCTATCCGCACTTCGTGCGGCCGATTCCGTCGATGTCGCTCGTGCAGTTTCAGCTGGACCCGGAGAAGGGGAAGCTCGCGACGGGATTTCCGATCGCCAAAGAAACACAGTTGTTGAGCCGGTCGGTCGCCCGCACGCAGTGCCGTTTCCGTACCGTGGGCTCCACCACCGTGTGGCCGCTCAATGTCGCGAATGCCAAGTGGACGACTCCTGATCGATTGCAACCCGCGGTCCGCGCTCCCGACGCCGTAGCCGCCCTGCGGTTCGAGTTGCGATGCCTGCCCGACATCCAATTCGCAAAGCTGTCGCTCGACACCCTGCGCCTGCATCTCGATGGCGAACGGAGCTTCGTGTATACGCTGTACGAGCTCCTATCGAACAACGTCCTGCGCGTGATGTTCCGCGATCCCCGTCCGGGTGGCGACAAGCGCACGATCACACTGCCCGCATCGACGCTATCACCAGCTGGATTCGATCCAGACGAGGCCATGCTGCCGGCGCCGCGCCGTGCGTTCGGCGGCTATCAGCTGTTGCAAGAGTATTTCACGTTCCCCGAAAAGTTTTTGTTTTTCGATCTGTCGGGCTTCGACGCGGTCCGCGCCGCCGGTTTTGGTGACCGCGTAGAGGTCGTGATCATGATCTCGCCATTCGAGCGCGCCGACCGCCGGCCGATGCTCGAAGCCGGCGTCTCCGACAAGAGTCTCAAGCTCGGCTGCGCTCCCGTCGTCAATTTGTTCCCTTTAGTCTCGGAGCCGATTCAGCTCACGGGTCGGCGCGCCGAGTACGAGATCGACCCCGACGCGCGCCGGCGGCAGACAACCGAGATCTTCTCGGTCGAGGAAGTCCTGGGATTGACGCCGGGGGGAGGCGAGCCGGTTCGCTTCCAGCCGTTCTATTCGCACCGCCACGGAACGGACACCGCCGCGCCTCGCTTCTGGCGCGCGACGCGACGCCCGAGCGTCTGGCGGCCCGACAACGGCACCGACGTCTTCCTCTCGTTCGCCGATCTCTCGGGAGAGATCGCCACGCCTTCGGTCGACGCGATCTCCGCGCGCCTCACCTGCTTCAATGCCGACCTGCCCTCGCGGCTGCCATTCGGCGACGATAGCGCGGCGGGCGACTTCGAGATGCGCGGCGGCGGCCCGATTCGCCGCATCGTCTGCCTCATCAAGCCCACCCCCGCGATCCAGCCCGGCCTCGGCCGCCAGCTCCTGTGGCGGCTCGTGTCGATGCTGTCGCTCAACTATCTCTCGCTGACCGACGAGGGCGTCGACGCACTCCGCGAGTTGCTGCGACTGCACAACGCCGGCGACAACGCGGCAATGGAGAAGCAGATCCAAGGCGTCCTCTCGGTGCGCGGCGCGACCGCGTACTCGCGCGTCGCGTCCGAGCACGGCCTGAGCTTCGCGCGCGGACGTCGCGTCGAGGTCGAGTTCGACGAGGACCAGTTCGCGGGCAGCGGCGTCTACTTGCTCGCCACCGTGCTGGAGCGATTTCTGGGGCTCTACGCGTCGATGAACAGCTTCTGCGCGTTGACCGCGAAAAGCCGCCAGCGGCACGAAGTCATCCGCGCCTGGCCGCCGCGCTCCGGCTGGAAGAGCCTCTTATGATCGAAGATCTCGTCAACGAGCCGTGGGCCTTCGAGTTCTTCCAGGCCGTACGCGTGCTGATGGCGCATTCGCCCCAGCGCACGGCGATCGGGGAATTCGGCGATCCCACCCAAGAGGCCGTGCGCTTCTCCGCGAATCCGGAGGTCGGGTTCCCGGCGGGCGAGATCCAGGCATTCGACCCGGTCGCGAAACCGCCGAAGCTCACGGTGAACTTCATGGGTCTCACCGGCCCACTCGGCGTGATGCCCCTCATGTACGCCGAGCTGGTCGCCGAGCGGGCGCGCTCGCGTGACACGGCGCTTCGTGATTTTCTGGACATCTTCAACCATCGCATGATCTCGCTGTTCTACAAAGCGTGGGAGAAGAACCGGTTCACGATCGCGTACGAACAAAATCGCGGCGATGGCCTCACCCGTCACTTGTTGGATGTTCTCGGTTTGGGGACCGAGGGCCTCCGCGGGCGCCTGCCGCTCAATGACGAGACGCTGTTGTACTACGCGGGCGCGTTAGCGCCGCACACCCGACCGGCTGCCGCGCTCGAGGGGCTCATCGCCGACCACTTCGGCGTTCCGGTCGAAGTCGAGCAATTCGTGGGCGGATGGTATCGCCTGGAAGAAACGGCGTACTGCGTTCTGGGCGACGATGATGAGGCGGGCACGCTGGGCGCCGCGGTCGTGGGCGACGAGGTCTGGGACGCCCAAGCCCGCGTTCGCCTCCGCATCGGCCCGCTCACCCGTCGCCAGTACGACGATCTGCTGCCGACCGGCAGCGGATGGCACTCACTGCTGGCGCTGGCGAAGTTCTTCGTCGGCGACCAGCTCGATGTCGATGTCCGACTCGTTCTCGCGCGCGACGAGGTGCAGCCCTGCGCGCTTGGGCAGGCCGATGACACCGCTCTGCCACTGGGCTGGACGACGTGGCTTGGCACTGCTCCACAGATCCGCGATCCCGACGACACGCTGCTCACACTCTCCGAGGCACAGGAGGCCGCATGACAGTCGATTTGCGAGCCCTCATCGGCAAGCTCAATCCCGCCACGAAAGGCGGTCTCGAAGCCGCCGCCGGGCTCTGTCTTTCGCGCACGCACTATGACGTCGAGATCGAGCATTACCTGCTCAAGCTCCTCGACAGGAGCGATGGCGACTTCGTGGCGATCGCCAAGCACTACGAGATCGATCGCTCGAAGCTCGCGAAGGACCTCGCCGCGGGGCTCGACAAGCTGAAATCCGGCAACGCCCGCACGCCGAACCTGAGCCCATCGCTCGTCAAAGCCTTCACGGAAGGCTGGACGCTCGGCTCGATCGACTTCGGCGCGACCAAGGTGCGCACGGGTCACACGATCCTGGCGATCGCCGCGTCGGACGAGCTCTCTCGTCAGGCCCGCGACATCAGCCGCGAGCTGACGAAAATCAATGCGAGTGATCTCCAAAATAAATTCTCGGATATCCTGGCTACATCGGCCGAAGATGGTGGTCCCGCCGCGGCGGATGGTCCAAGCGCGGGCGCCGAAGGCGCCGAGCGCAGGGCAGGCGGCGGCCAAAGCCCGAATCTCGACCAGTTCACCGTCGATCTAACGGCCAAGGCCAAGTCGGGCACCATCGATCCCGTCCTCGGCCGCGACACCGAAGTCCGCCAGGTCGTCGACATTCTCACCCGCCGTCGCCAAAACAACCCGATTCTGGTTGGCGAAGCGGGCGTTGGCAAAACGGCCGTCGTCGAGGGCTTCGCCGTCCGCA
>DATHQY010000669.1:0-6261 GCA_035482215.1 Polyangiaceae bacterium
TTGTGGGACCGTATACGCACAGTGCCTCTAAAGGGGGTAATGGGCGCTCGGACGCATGAACGCCCGAGCGCAAAATAGAAGACGTCTAGGTGTAGTGGCTGACCAGCCGCGGCGCAGCTCAAATTCTAGCAATGCGGCGGCGCGTCAAAACCGGCCGACGAGCGCGAACCCGAGGGGCCCGACGGCGAGCGACACGCCGCCGGCCGGCGGCATCGGCGCACGCGTCGACAGGCTCGTGGGCGCGGGGGTCGACGAAGGCGATGGCGTGGACGGCGAGGGCGCCGGTCCGGGCGAGGGACTTGGCGCGGACGGCGCGAACCCGAACGCGTGCTTTCGCGGCTGGACGTGCACCCGCTCGGGCACGAAGCCGAGCTCCGCCTGTGCGACCCCCAGCGCGGCCACCGCGGCGAAGCTCAGGCCCAACACGTCACCGACCACGACGGAGTCCGACGCGCGCGCCTGGTAGCCTGGCGCCGTCCCCTGCCCGTTCGTGAACGCGTCGTACGCCTGCGATTCGTTGTAGAGCCCGAGCCCGATGCCGACCGCGCTGCCCGCCGCAAGCAGCGACTCGGTCACGAGGAACGTCCACCCGAGCGCGCGATCGCCGTTCTGGAATTGACCGACACCGAACGGAAGGAGCGCCTCCCAGCGGGAATGGCGCTCGACGATCACTTCCTGCGAAGCGAGCGTTTCGAGCTGCCGCAGCGCGGCCTCCGCCCTGGTCTTCTCCCCCTCGATTCGTTTCTGCTCCTCTTGCTCGCGCCGCACTCGGTCGGCCAGGATCGTCCGCAGCGCGTCGCGCAAGCGCGTGTGCGCGTCGACGACCGCGTCGAGGGCAGGGAGGGCGACCCGGAGAGGGTCGGGCTGGTAGTCGGGCTTGTCGAGCAGCAGCTGCTCGAACACGCGGTCTGCCTCTTCTTTGCGTCCTTCGGCGATGAGAACGGCTCCGAGGTACATCCGGGCATCGGCCACCGAGTCCGCGTCCTTCAGTGCGTCTTTGCCGTCGAGGAGCCGGCGAAGGCGCGCCTCGGCGTCGTCGTATCGATGCGCGACGTACGCCCCATACGCTTTCTCGAGATCCGAGCCCTCGTCGGCACGCGCCACGGCGCAAAGAAACAACGTCACGGTCGCGGCGAGGGCGCGGATCCCCAGGGGGTAACGGCAGTGGCGTATCGAGAGGAACAAGCGCGGGGACCTCTTTTCGCCATCGTTCGGTGGGGCGGAAGCACAACGGAGCGCAGATGCACACTCGCACGGCCGCGCCCCGTCATTCGAACGATACGCGAACGCTCTTGCCTGCCTCGAGCCGCACGGAGACGACCGTGCCGCTCTCGATTTCTTTGACGGTAACGTGCTCGAATGCACTCTTTAGCGCAATCGTGTTGGTCCCTGCACGCACCGTGAGCTCGGGGTGCTGCGCGATCTGGTAG
The DNA here is from genome assembly GCA_035482215.1 of Polyangiaceae bacterium. Lineage (GTDB taxonomy): Bacteria > Myxococcota_A > Polyangia > Polyangiales > Polyangiaceae > Palsa-1150. Next base: position 1,431 of record DATHQY010000669.1, read on the forward strand.
GTCTTGGCGGCGTTGCCCTCCACGACGAGCGTCGCCGGCTTGATCGGCACGGACACCACCAGGCGGTCGTTCTTGTCTCCCGCGGCGATGGGCACTTCGACGGGCGCGCACACGGGACAGCTGAAAATCAGCGCATGGGCGTTGCCGTCGAGGCTCAGCGCATCGCCGGTGCTGACAGACCGGGCGGGTTGACCGTCGAGCGCGACGTCGACCCCCATCGGGGGCTTGAGGTCCAGCGTGAGGGTGCGCTCGATCGGCCTGGCGGCAATCGCGTCGCGCGGCTTGGGCGCCGCGGCAGAGGAAGCGCCCGCGGCCACCGTGATGTCCGTGCCGCGATCGCCGGCCCGCGCGGCCGTCGAAGAGGCCCTCGTCGATGCGACGGGGACCGCGTCCGCGCCCGTTCGCGGTGCACCCCCGGACGCGGGGGCGACAGGCGCGGTCGCCGGCCCGTTCGATTCCGCGGGCGCACCCGCGCTCTGCGACGCGGGCAGGGGGCCGGGGCCGCTCGGTTCTGCCACCGCGCCCGCTCGTGGTTCCACCGCGATCGCAGCGGGCGTCCCGGAGCTCGCCCCGTCCGGCGTCCGCGCTGTGCCGCCGCGAAGGAGGTTCGCGCCCCACAGGCCCATCCCGAGGCATGCCGCCAAGCCGAAGGCGAAGGCGCCACGGCGCACGGCCCGCGCTCGGGCCTCGGCCCGATAGAGGCCCGCGACGATGCGCATCAATTGCGGATCGTCCGGCGCATAGGCCAGCGCTCGGTTGTAGTCGTTCGCGGCAGCGACCATGTCGCGCCGCTTGCGCGCATCGTCGCCCAGCGCACGGAGCCGCTCGATGATGCGCGCGTCGTTGGCGGTCGCGTACGCGGCGGGCTCGTCGAGCCACGCGGCGAGTTCGCGGAGCGGCGCGGTGAATCCCAAGCGATCGAGCTCCGCGCGAAGCGCGTCGGCCACGGCCGACGCGTTGGAGAAGCGATCCGCCGGCGCGTGCGCGAGCGCACGGTCCAGGATGGCGCTCCACCGGGCACCGACGAGCGGCCGCAACGAAAACGCCGGAGGATACTGGCCCTCCAGCACCCGGCGAAGCACCTGGGCGGGGTTCGTCCCCTGGAAAGGCAACTGCCCGACCATGCACTCGTAAAGCAGCACACCGAGACCGAAGACGTCCGACCGCGCGTCGACGTCACCGCCCTCGATCTGCTCGGGGGCCATATGCGCCGGACTCCCCAGCACCTGGCCCGTCGACGTCACCCCTTGCGCGTCGAGCAGCTTCGCGATCCCGAAGTCGGTCAGCTTCACGGCGACGCGCGAAGCCGTCTGGCCCGGGTCGACGCTGTCCGGGCTCGCGGCCCCGGCGGGGTGATGCTCGATGAGCACATTCTCCGGCTTCACGTCGCGGTGCACCACGCCGCAGGCGTTCGCGTGCGCCAGCGCCGACGAGACTTCGAGCGCCACCGCGGCGGCCACTTCGGGCGGCATCGCACCCCTGCCCTGCTCGCTCTCCTGGCGGAGCAGTTGCCGAAGGGTGATGCCGCGAACGAGCTCGACGACCAGGTACTGGTCCGGCTCGGTCGCCTCGCTGACGTCGTACACCTCCACGATGCTCGGATGGCGAAGCTTGGCGACGGCTTTGGCCTCCGCGAAGAAACGCGACGCGACCTCGACCGAATTCCGAAGGTGAGGGTGGATCACCTTCAGCGCCACTTCGCGACCCAGTCGCTTGTCGCGCGCGCGATACACGGTGGCCATCCCGCCGTGCCCGATTTCTTCCAGGGCCTCGTACTTGGCGAGCTCGGGCAGCCTCCCCCTTCTCGCGGCGGCCTCCACCATGCTTGTCGATTGTATGCTCGGATGCGCGCTGATTGCGCAAAGTTCAGTGCGACGTCGCCAAGACCTCGTGGTTGGCCCGATCCATCAGCTCCTCGTGATACCCCCGGAACACGCTTTCCTTCGGCCAGGAAGGCGCGCTCGCGAGCAGAGCGCGCACCGTGCCCGCGCGCCCGCCGTCAATCGCGACGATCGCCGCCGCATACCGCATGGCCCAGTGAACCAGAGGAGAGGCCCCGGCGGCTTTGGACAGCGCCTTGGCGTCTCCTTCGCGGCTCGCATGCGAAAAGGCCCGGACCAGCGCGGTCAACCCCTTCCGCAGCACGACGATGCGCCGACGCGCAAAAAGGCCCCTCACGGGCATCGGCATCGTCTCGAGAAGCTCCGCCTTACGCACCGCGGCATCCCGCTCGCCCTCGAAGGTGTCAAGCAGCGTCTCGACGAAGAGGCGCTGCTCGAGCGCCGCGTCCCAAGCCGGTCCGGGCAACGCGCGCTGAAGCGCCCGCCGCCCCGCCTCGAGCCAGCCGTACGCCGCGTAGGCGGTGGCCTGCAGAAGCGGCACCATCGTTTCGCGATGGGGAACGCGCTCCACGTTCCCGCGCCACATGCCCAGCAAACGCTCGACGTCGCCCGACATGAGGAGGCGGCGCATACGCCAGCGGGATAGGAGCGCGGGAACCGCCATGAGAACGCCGACCGCGAAGAACGGCCCGAAAAAGCGGGGATCGCGCGCGAGCGACTGCGCGACGAGGAAGGCGGCCAACACCGCCGTGACGACCGGGAGGAGTCTTTGCAAGGACAGGCGCAGCGTAGGCATCGCTCTCCATACAATTGGTCCTCCGAGGCGTTTGCGCAACGGGAGCAACCGCCGTCGCCCTCGCCGTCGGAGTTCCCACGGAGCGAACTCCGCTCTACGCTCCCCGCGAAAGACATGCGCACCGAGAAGGACGTCGAAGCGTACCTCCTCCGATCGGCCCGGCATTACCGTGCCGTGGACGACCAGCCGGGGACATTCCTGGTCGAGGCGAGCGGAACGAGCGATGGGCCGACGGTCGCGGTGCGGGTCGATCCTCCCCTCGTCGTCATTCGCGTTCACATCGGCGACATCGAGAAAGACGGCGGCCCGCCGAAGCTTCTTCGGAGGCTCCTCGAGCTGAACGCGCGCCAGCTGGTCCACACGAGTTACGGCATCGACGACGATCGCGTCGTCCTCTCGAGCGCACTCGAGCTCGAGAATCTCGACTTCAACGAGCTCCAGGCCACGCTCGACGAAATCGACGTCGTGCTCGCCCAGCAGCTCGCCGAGCTCGTGAGCCTCGCCCGTCCGGCGAAAGACACGCCCTCGAACCACTGAGCCCGTAGAGCCCTCGAGTCCCGAGTAAGAGCCCCCAAAGCGACCAGGCACGAAGCATGGGAATTTTCAGCCGTCTCGCACAGCTCATCAAGAGCAACCTGAACGACCTGATCAGCCGCTCGGAAGACCCCGAGAAGATGCTGAACCAGGTGGTTCTCGACATGAACAACCAGCTCGTCGAAGCGAAGAAGCAGGTCGCTGCTTCGATCGCGGACGAGAAGCGCCTCGCGAAGCAGTTCGAGCAAGAGACCGCGAACTCGCAGGAGTGGGAGCGGCGCGCGATGATGGCGCTCCGCGCCGGCAACGAGGGCCTCGCCAAAGAGGCGCTGGCGCGCAAGCGCGAGTACGACGAGCTCGCGGTCACGCTGAAAGATCAGTGGACCAAGCAGAAGACCGCCGTCGATCAGCTGAAGAAGGCGCTGCGCCTCCTCAACGACAAGATCGAAGAGGCAAAGCGCAAGCGCAACGTCCTCGTTGCGCGCAAGAAGCGCGCGGAGGCGCAGAAGGCCATCCAGGAGACGATGAGCGGGCTCCGCGACCAGAGCGCGTTCGAGACCTTCGATCGCATGGCGCAGAAGATCGACCAGATCGAAGCCGAGGCCGAGGCGCAGACGGACCTCGCCGAGGAATATTCGGGCGATACGCTCGCCAACAAGTTCACCGAGCTCGAACGCGGCCAGGGCGGCGAAGAGGATCTCGTCGCGCTGAAGCGGAAGATGGGCATGCTGCCTCCAGAAGAGGTCCACGCCCCCGCGCCGCCCGTGCAGGCACGCGTGGAAGCATCGACGGGGCCGGCTCCGCACGAACAAGAAGAGCTGGCGGCGGCCCTCGAAGAGCTGGAAGCCGAGCAGCAGAGCGAAGAGAAGCGCAAAGCGGGTCGCTGATCTCGTGGACGCGGCGCCCGTTCATACGGAGTCGTACGACGCGCTGCTCAAGCGCCTCGCGAGCGACCCCGCGAAGGGGCTGACCGAGGGGGAAGCGCGCGCGCGCCTCCTGCGGGACGGGCCGAACGAGCTGCCGCCGGCGCCCTCCAAGAGCGCGCTGATGCAGCTGCTCGATCAATTCGCCAACCCGATCGTGCTGACCTTGCTGGCCGCCGCGGTCATCGCCCTCGTCGACGGCGCCAGCCGCAAGAACGACTCGGTGCTCGTTCGTTTCGGCGACGCGACCGCAATCCTCCTCATCGTGGCGCTGAACGCGTTCCTCGGTTTTTTCCAGGAGAAACGCGCGGAGGCGGCGCTCGCGGCGCTCGAGAAGATGCAGACGCCCGCCACGCGCGTGCGGCGCGACAACCAGACGAAGCTCGTGTCCGCCTCGTCGCTCGTCATCGGCGACGTCCTCGAGCTCGAGGCGGGCGACGCGGCGCCGGCCGACGCGCGACTCCTCCAGACGATCAACCTCCTGGCCGAAGAGAGCGCCCTCACCGGCGAGAGCATCCCCGTCGGCAAGGACGCCCGCGCCGCCGTGTCCGACGACGCGCCCCTCGGCGACCGCACGAACCTGCTCTTTCTCGGCACGAACGTCGTGCGCGGCAAGGGCCGCGCGGTCATCGTGGCGACGGGTGCACGCACGGAGCTCGGCAAGCTCTCGGCGCTCATCCACCGCCCGCGCGACCGCACGACGCCGCTCGAAGATAAGCTCGGCGCCTTTGGGAAGC
>DATHQY010000670.1:0-7622 GCA_035482215.1 Polyangiaceae bacterium
TCGCGTCGTTGCGACCGGATGTGATCGTCGTCAAACCATGCGGTTTTTCGCTCGATCGGGCAATGGCCGAGCGAGACGTCATCCAGCGTTCGGTGCTCGACAGGACTCCGACCGGAACGTGCGTCTACGTCACGGACGGCAATGCCTTCTTCAATCGACCGGGCCCGCGCCTGATCGAATCGCTGGAGATCATGGCCGCCTGCGTGCATCCCGCACGTTTCGAGGACTTCGAGGAAAAACATCGCAGCGTGATTCACCGCCTCCGATGAATTCGGGCTAACTCACCCACCGGAGCGCAAGACTCGTGGCGCGAGGGAGTTGGTCGTCGCGTAGACCGCTGGTGTAAACGACGAGCGACGCGCGGTCGCCGAAAGCGAGCCGGATCAACCGGAGGAATTCCTCGGCCTGCGAAACCGCCACGTGCGCGTGCCACTCGCTATGCCAGCGCTCGGGCTCAAGTGCCGATTCGAGTGCCAGCTTCGCATAGCCCCACCCGATGAATTGCCGTATCGCGCGCAAGATGCACGCACGCCCTTTGATCGTCAGCGTGACCGTCCGCTGGCGCGTATCGTTGGTGACGACATCGCGCTCGACGTAGCCGATTTCCTCGAGCCTTTTGAGCATGCGGCTGACGACCGATGGGCAAACACCGAGCGTGCGCCAGAGTGCGCCTTGTTGCGTCGGATATCGCCCCCTCTTGTGAATTACATAGAGCATATCCATGCGAGCTGCGGTGAGACCCATCTTGCGCAACGTCCGTCGCGTAAGCCCGAGGGTCGCGTAATACGCGCGCTTCAAACCAAAGAACACAGGGTGCATCCCCAGCCGAGAAACACGTGGCGTGCCAACGCCGCGAACCGCCCTTCGAACTCGCTGTCGTCACGGGGGGCATCCTCGAGCCCGCGCGAAAATAGTCGATCCTTGGGCCTTCCATTGCCAAGGCAATGGAAGGCCTATAGCCGAGGTATTCGGCCGCGGGGTCCCCCGGAGCGTCCCTAAGAGTGTCCCACCCCGGCGCCGAGTGTCCTGCGGACAGGCTGCGAGTTCGCTCGACGTCGGCGCGCGCTGGTGGGCCACGCTGCGGGAAACGCTAGGGCGAACACTTTGTCGGATTGGTCGCGGGTGTACGCGTGGCATTCACGTTGAATCCGGCGGTCCCCACGCAGGTCCCCGGGGTCCCGTCGTCGGAGTTCTCGTAGACGACTGTCGCCGAGGGCGTCCACTCGAGCATCGCCGGCCCGGAGGGGCCGGTGAGGGATACACCGAACGTCGGCATTTCGGCGATCACGGCCGCGTCGAGATCGCCCGATGCGACCAGATCCTGCAGAACGTCGATGCCGATAGGCTGGAGGCGTAGCCGCATGGTCACGCGATCCGGATAGGTCGGAACCGGGTTGCCACTGCGAGGAAAGCGCTGTTCGATGTGGGTCGCATAGAAGCTCGGATCGAGCGCGTTGAAGGTGGCCAGCGCCGGGAGCTCGTTTCCCTCGGTGCTGGCGGCCTGCCAGAACATGTTCACTTGCTGGCCCTGCGCGCCGAACATGCAGTCGCGCAAGAGCCAGAAATCGGGATCGTTCGGCACCCCCGTCGGGCTCTGTCCGTCGGGCACGACGCCGCTCTGGTAGACGATGTTGCCAGCCTGGTAGGCGACGACTTCGACCCACGCGCGCCGATCTTGAACCGCGCCGCTCGGCCAGCCGTGGCCGACGCCCACGGCATCGAGGATGACACGCACGCCGCCCGCGCCCGTCACGCAAAGCGCGCCTGCGATGACGCCGCCGTTCAGCGTCTGCGCCACGACCGCGCGCTCGCCGCCTCCGTCCTGAGCGTCGACGTCCGTACCCGACCCGGACCCGCCTTCATCCGCGCCTCCGTCGTTGTCGGCACCCCCTGCGGCGACCGCCCCCCCCAGTACGCTGTCGACTGCCGGAAAATCGTGCGCGTGCACCGTCCGGAGCGGAGCGTTCGACACCGTGGCCGCCGGCTGCATCGCAGCGCTCGGCGTCATGTGGCACTGGATGCACGTCGATCCCGTGGCCGTGGAGAACGCCGAATGGGACCACTCGGCGTAGGTGCGTTCGATGGCTGCGTCCGTGTCGCGAACGACGATGTCGTGGCACGAGCCGCAGGCCTGCGCCCCTTCGGGCGTCTCGCCGGTCTGGTAGGGCGAGGCGATCGACGCGTGGACGCTGTTGGCCAGCGGGTCGGTGATCTGGCCACGCATCGCCAGGTCCCCCGAGAGAGCGACTTGCGCATTGTGCAGATCGGCCACGGCGTCGATGCTGTGGCAGAAGTAGCAAGTCACACCTTTGTATTGCGGAGGGAGCGTCCCGAGGTTCAGGCCATCGGTCGACTTGCCGTCGCGCACGGCCATCGGCGCGTGGCACTCGATGCAGAAGTTGCCGAGGCCCCCGTCGGTCTCGCGCTGGCCGCGCGCGTTCATCGCGAGAAAGATCGGGTCATCGGAGGCGTACGCGTGCATGCTCTTGGCCCAGTCGTCGTAATGGCCTCCATGGCATTCGCGGCATGTCGTGGGATCGAGCAGCACGTCGCGCGTCGCGTACGGCGGCGCGGTTGCATCCGGGCCGCCGGCTTCGTGCCCCGGCGACGGGCTGCATCCCGCGGACGCGAGCGCCGCCATCGTGAGGCCGAGAGCCGCCGCCCATGCGCGCCGCCGGCGCCGCGCGCGAAGGAGAATCACGCTGAACACGACCGCCGCCGGCGCAAGCGGCGCGGGCTCCGCATGACCCGCCGCCGCGCAGCGGCACGACGATCCGGCACTGCCTCCCCCGGCGTCGCCGCCGTTCGCCATCCCGTTCGTCCCGCTCGCAGGTGAGCTCGCGTCCATCGCGCAACCGAGGTTTGTGCAAAGGTTGGCGAACGGCATGCCGCTGCACTGCGAGCCCCCCGCATCCGCGCCGCAGGCATACGCACCGGCGGCCGCCGGACCACACGCAACCGGCGCGCCGACGCTGCCGAGATGGAGCTTCGCGGTGAACGTCGTGCCCTGATCGGTGGAGACGCCCGCGATGAAGCCGCCCGTCTCCTGGTCGTCGGCGCAAGCCCACAGCTCCGCGCCGCGCGTCGCCAGGCATTGCACGTGGAGGGTGGACACTTGCGTGAAGGCGAGCGTCGTCGAGTCGCCGACATAAAGGCCGTCGTCTTGCCCGCCAGCGTAAATCGTGACCCCGTCGGGCGAGAGCGCGAAGCCTTCCATCAGTCCCCGCAGCGAGAGCACGGATTGAAACGACTCGCCGCCGTCGCTCGTGACGAGGAGTTCGGACGGGCTCGACGTGCGAACGTACACGCGGTCGGCGTTCACCGGGTCGACTCCGGCGATGTACGCGGGCGCCACGATCGCCGGATCGGCAGGTAGCGGACGCTCGGTCCATGTGGTGCCGTCGTCGGTGGACTCGAAGAGAGACGCGGTGCGCGCGGTGCCGAAGCCGCGCGTTCCCGCGACGTAGAGACGGTTCGGATCGCTCGCCGCCACGTCGACGGTCGTCACGATGACGCTCGGATCGATCGGCGAGCCGAGCTCAGTCCAATGCGCGCCGTCGTCGGTGCTTTCGAAGACCTGCGACGACGCGGTCGTCCCGCCATCCACGGTGTCGAACGTGGCGGTCAACGCCACGACCGAGTCGGGCGCGTTTGGACGCACCGCGAGGTCGGCGATCGCTTGGCCCGCGAGCGAGCCGCCCGCGCAGGTCCAGCTGCATCCGTCGTCGTTCGACACGTCGAGCCCCGCCGGCGATGGCGAGATGCCCGCGACGAGCGCACCGCTCGACGTGAGCGCGAGAGCGGGATCGATCGTCGCGGTCTCTGGAAGGCCGAGCGCGTCTTCGCACAAGAACGACCAGGTCGTCCCGTCGTCCATCGACGGGAGAATCCCGTACGTCGCTCGCACAATGACGAGGTTCGGAAATTGCGACGGCGCAAGGATGCGGTTCGAGCCGGGCAGTCGCCCATTGGCCCGCCCCTGCCGCGCCGTGAGACAGAGCACGGCCGCCACGACTATCGCTAACGCCCGCGCCATCGTCGCCGCCCGGCAATGTAGCCGGCCACAGGAGGTCGCCGCCACGCGAGCGATCCCGGTACCGCCCGAGCCGACGTCAGACCCGTCGGGCGACCACGAACCATTCGAGGGCTCCGAGCGGCTCGACCCTCGTCTCCCATTGCGCACCGAATGCTGCGACCCATTCGTCCGCGTTGAACAAACGCGCTTCGATCGACGCGCGCGCCACGAGATCTTCGCACACGCAGGTGCGCAGGCCCGTTCTGCGAATACGCCGGTCGCCGAGGTCGCCGTCGCCGAGCGTGTCGAGCCACCCCGGGTGGGGCACTTCGCCGACGAAGACTCCTCCTTTGCACACGAGGCGCGCGAGCTCGCGGGAGAGCGCCTGGAGCGCGGCAGCATCGGGAGGATGCGCGAGCGTCCCGTGCAACGCGATCGCCGCGTCGAACGACGCTTCGTCGAACGGAAGCGGCGGCTCCCAGAAGTCGGCCAGAACGAGGGGCACGGGTCGAGCACGCCGCTCGCATCGCGCGAGCATGGCCGGCGAAGCGTCGACTCCGACGGGCGCCAGGCCTGCATCGAGCAGCGCAGTGAGCTCGCGCCCCGTTCCGACGCCGAGATCCAGCACACGCAGCGGCGCGGGCGGCAAAGCCGCGAGCACGCGCTCCATGCGCCGCCGCGATTCCACTGTCGGCAACGCGTACGCGCGGTCGTAGCGACCGGCGACCGCTTCGAAGAACGGCGGGCGCGGAGGCGGTGCCGGGGGCGTCACGGGCGGCGGTCGCTGTAGTACGTTTGCGCCGCTCGTGCCAAATCGAGACCCGATGCGCCCGGCAAACCGGGCTGACTCACACGCCGCGTTCGGCGGCGCGCTCGGCCACCTCGGCAGCCTGCTTTGGGCGCAGACGATGGGCCGCGCTGTGCAGCGCACGCTGGCCGTTCCCGCCGGCGTGCGGGTCATCGCCGTCGGCGGTGCCACTCTGGGCGGATCGGGCAAAACGCCCCTCGCGATCGCGTGCGCTCAATACCTCGCGGCGATGGGCGCGCGCGTCACGATCGTCGGCCACGCCTATCGCGCAAAACCGGGGCGACCGCGAATCGTGTCCCCGTCGGATCGGCTCGAAGACGTCGGCGACGAAGCGCTCCTCGCCGCGCGCATCTTCGAGCGCACGATCGTCGAGCGCACAAGCGGGACGGCTGGAGGCGAGACGGGCAAAGAAGGTGGCCCGCGTCCGCGCGTCGTCGTCGCACCGCGGCGCGCGGCGGCGATCGCGTGGGCGGCGCCGGGGGCCGACGTGCTCATCCTCGACGGCGTCGCGCAAACCGCGCCGGTTCGGGCATCCCTTGCGCTATTGGCCGTCGACGGCGCGCACCCGTGGGGCCGCACACGGGCGCTCCCTCCAATGGGCGATCTGCGCGCCGCGCTGCCTGTGCTCCTCGATGCCTGCGATGTGCTCGTGCCCATCCACGACGGGGTCGCTCCGACTGCGCAACGGCTTTCGCATCCCGCTCCTCTCGCCGCGTTCGCTGATGTCGCGCCCCTCGCGCCGATGGGTCCGGGCGGCAGCACGGAGCAAGCCCACCCGATCACAGAAGATCCATGGCTCGATCGCGGCGCGGACGGCCGGGAGCCCATCCAAGACGCACAGCGCCCGCACGAGGAAAAGCCGGTCTTCTCGGCCCGCGCCGATGGCCGCGGGGCCTGGGACGAAAACGGCGCCCTCCGCACGTGGGAGGCTCTGCGCTCTGTGCGCGTCGGCCTCCTGACGGCGCTCGCCCGTCCAGAACGCGTGATTGCCTCGCTCGCACGGCGCCAAATTTACCCGCGCGTCGTTTTCGTCGGACGCGACCACGGGCCCATTTCAGCGGCCGCAGCCGTTGACGAGCGCGACGGCCAAGCACGGCACGTCGACCTCTGGCTGGCGACGCCGAAGTGTGCCCTGCATGCGAAGCGTGCCCGCCTTGCGTTGCCGCTTGCCACGCTTGACTACTCCGTCATGCTGCCGCCGCGCCTGTGTGCACGTCTTGCGCGCGTCTTCGAGGGCGCGCCGTGCCTTGACCGCCGCGAGCCAGGGCCATAACCTCTAATTGGAAGAAGGCATTACAAGAATAGCGGAGCGCGCAACTGCACGGCGCGCCCCGGCACCCGATCGTGAGGCTGCGCGCGTGAGCGAGTCTGAGGAGAAAACTCGAGTCACAGCCATCGTGCAGAAGCCGCTCGGGGGGACGGATGGAACCCCGAAAGGCAACGACTGCTTGGTCGTTATCTACACGAAGGAGCCGACGCTGCTCGGGCGGCGTTTCGTGCTCGACGACAGCCCGATCCGAATCGGACGTGGCACCGAGAACCATATCGTTCTCGAGGGCGACAGCGTCTCGCGACGGCACGCCCACTTCGAGCAACGGAGTGGTGCATGGTGGTGCGTCGACGACGGCTCGACGAACGGGTCGTACGTGAACGACGACCAGATCATGCGCGAGGCCCGCCTCGGCAACGGCGACCGCATCAAGATCGGGCCGACGATTTTCAAATTCCTCTCCGGGCAGGACGTGGAAGCGCAATATCACGAAGAAATCTATCGGATGACCATCATCGATGGTCTCACGCAGGTGCACGTCAAGCGCTACCTGCTCGAATCGCTCGACAAAGAGATGATTCGCGCGCGCCGCCACACGCGTGACTTGAGCTTCTTGATGCTCGACATCGACCACTTCAAGAAGATCAACGACGTGCACGGCCACCTCGCCGGCGACTACGTGCTCAAGGAAGTCGCGCGCCTCATCCAGCAGCGGATCCGGCGCGACGAGGTGCTCGCGCGCTACGGCGGCGAGGAGTTCGCGATCATCCTGCCCGAGACGAACGCGGAAGGCGCGCGGGCCCTCGCCGAGGGGCTTCGCGAGAAGATCGAGCAGAGCCGCTTCGTCTTCCAGGGCGAAGTGATACGGGTCACGATTTCAATCGGCGTCGCCATGCTCGAAGGCGATCGGGCGAGCCTGGATTTGATCCAGCGCGCGGACGACAAGCTCTACGAAGCCAAGCGCGCAGGACGTAATCGCGTGGTCGTCTAGCGTCGGGCAGCGGCGGACCTCGTGTAACGTCGAGCCATGGCGGACCTCCTTCCGTCGATCCACATCGCGCCCCCCGGGCCTCGATCGCGCGAAATGGCCGCCCGCCTCGGGGCGGTCGAATCGCCCTCGGTCGACGCACGCCGCGAAGCGCGCGCCGGCGCGGACGACGATCACCTCGGGATCGTCTACGCGGAAGGGAGCGGCGCGAACGTCGTCGACGTCGACGGCAATCGGTACGCGGACTTCGTCGCGGGGTTCGGCGCGCTCTTGCTCGGGCACGCCCCGCCGCGCGTCGTCGCCGCCGTCGTGGGCCAGGAGAAGCGCCTCGGCCTCGCACTGGGCGATGTCTACGGATCGGACGCGAAGCTCGCGCTGTGCGAGCGCCTCGCCGGGCTCTATCCGGAGCCCGGCGCGCGCGTCATGCTCGGGATGAGCGGGGCGGACGCGGTGACGGCGGCGCTCAAGACCGCGGCGCTCGCCACGAAGAGAAGCGGCGTCCTCGCGTTCCGCGGCGGGTACCACGGCTTGTCACACGGTC
>DATHQY010000671.1:0-10455 GCA_035482215.1 Polyangiaceae bacterium
CTCGAACTGCACGTCCCCTTCGTACACGGCCTGGAAGCTTGGACCGCAGGCCGCGCACACCGCGAGGGCGAGCAAGCAAGCGCCCAAGGCGCCGGACCATCGGCGATAACCGGGGGTGGCAGTCACTTAGAGTAGGGGGGATTGAGCCGAAGCCGGCCGGATAAGAAGAAAAAGGAACGTCGAAGCAAACGAATCGTAGCAGACGGAAAAGGCGATGCTCAGGGGTCGACGCCCGCTCCCGCAGGCGAGCCCGAGCGGACCCGAGCAGAGGCCCGGGTGCGAGCGCCCGCCTTCCCAGCTCGGCGGCGTCGGCGAATCAGTACCGCGGCACGGATGGATCCACGTCGCGCGACCACGCTTCGATTCCGCCTTCGAGGTTGTAGACGTTCGTGAAGCCTCCCGCGATGAGCTGCTGGGCGGCGGCGTAGCTGCGCATGCCGTGGTGGCAGTGGAGGACGATGGCCGCATCGCGCGGGAGCGCTTCGAGCGCCACGAGACCCTCGCCGTCGAGCGCGACAGCCTGGGGGATCGACGCGAGCGTGCGCTCGGCTTCCGGGCGTACGTCGAACAAGCGCGCGGTCCCCGCATCGAGCATCGCTTTGACTTCCTGGGCCTGCGCGCGCTTCACCTTGGGAGGCGCGTTCGGGTTGTCGATCTTGAACGCCATGCCTTCGGGCGACGGCACGAAGTCGATGCGCAAGCCTTTCGCGCGACCGACTGACGTGCGATCCACGTGAAGGACGACGGCGCCCACGTCCGCCGCGCCGAGGTCGACGGCGATGTCGCCCGGTTGTTTGGGGCCGAGGTGCAAGTCGGGCGTGAAGCTTCCGTCGATCTCGAGACGGAGGACCTCGGGCTCCGCGCCCGCAAGGGCCTCACGGAGCGCGCGAACCGCCCCCGGCGTGGCCGCAATCGCGGGCGCTTCGACGGGCGCGCCGTCCGGCGGCGGGCCTTCGCCCGCGCCGGCTCCGGAAGACACGCCCTCGGAGACCCCAGCGGACGCGGCTTCGGCGACGCCGGCGAGCACGGTCTGGAGCTCGCCCGACGCGTGGAGCTCCTTGACGATGTCGCACCCACCGACGAACTCGCCACCGACGTAGAGCTGGGGAAACGTCGGCCAGTTCGAATACTCCTTCATCCCTTCGCGGACGTGCGGCGCCTGCAGGATGTCCACCGTATGAAATCTCGGCAAAAGCTTGTCCAGGATGCCGACGACCGTCGCGGAGAAGCCGCACGCCGGAGCGCGGGGGTTCCCCTTCATGAAGAGAACGACGGGGTGCGCGTTCACGAGGCGGGAAAAGTCGGCGCGTTGGGCTTCCGTGAGGGGCATGAACGCTTTGCTTGGCACGAACCGGCGACGGCCTCAACCTGCGCCGCTCATCGACGTTGGCGGCGGACTTGCTTATACAATTCCTGCGAATGGCGATGACGGGCAGCGGGCGGATGGAGGACCTGATCGCCGCCAAGGACTGGTCGAAGACGGGGATCGGTCCGTCCGCAGAATGGTCGCCCACGCTGCGAACGGTCCTCCGTACGGTGCTCGGCTCCCGGTACGCGATGTGGATGGGGTGGGGCCCCGAGCTCACGTTCTTTTACAACGACGCGTACGGCGCCCAGACGCTGGGCACGAAGCATCCGTGGGCGCTCGGGCGTGCCGCTCGCGAGGTCTGGGCGGAGATCTGGGACGCGATAGGCCCGCTCGCGGATACGGTGCTCCGCGGCGGCGGCGCGACGTGGAGCGAAGGGCTGCTCCTCTTCCTCGAGCGCAGCGGCTACCCCGAAGAGACGTACCACACGTTCTCGTACAGCCCGTTGCCCGGCGATGCGCCCGTCGAAATCGGGGGTCTGCTCTGCGTCGTCATCGAAGAGACCGAGCGGGTCATCGGTGAGCGGCGCATCGCGCTGCTCGGCGGATGCGCGTCGGCCCTCAGCCAGACGAAGACCGTCGAAGAGGTCTTCGCGGCGCTCGAGGTGTGCCTCACCGACGAGCCTCGCGACTTTCCGTTCTCGCTGACTTACCTCGTGGACGACGACGGCAAGTCGATCCGCCGCGTGTCGAAGACAGGCTTCACGGACGAGCATCCGGCGGCGTTCCTCCGCGCAGGGATCGACGACGCGACGGCGTGGCCGTTCGCCGCGGTGTTTTCGAGCCGGCGGCCGATCGTCGTCGACCTCGATCCGAGTATCGATTGGCCGACGGGACCCTGGAAGTTGCCCCCGGCGCGCGCGCTCCTGCTCCCGATGGCGCGATCGGGCGAAGAGCGGCTCGCGGGCGTGTTCGTCGCGGGGCTCAATCCGCACCGGCCGCTCGACGAGAGCGCGCACAACTTTGCTCGGCTATTCGCGGGGCAGATCGAGCGGAGCCTCTCGAACGCGTGGGCTTACGAAGAGGCGCGCAAGCGCGTCGAAGCATTCGCCGCGCTCGACCGCGCGAAGACCGCGTTCTTCAGCAACGTGAGCCACGAGTTCCGTACGCCGCTGACGCTCATGCTCGCGCCGATCGAAGACATGCGCGCGGCCGCCGAGCAGCGCGGCGAAGAGCACGAGCGCATCGAGCTCTTGCACCGCAACGCCGAGCGCCTGCTGAAGCTCGTCAACACGCTGCTCGACTTCGCGCGCATCGAGGCCGGCCGCGCCGTCGCCCACTACGAGGCGACGGATCTGGCCGCCTTCACGACCGACCTCGCGAGCAACTTCCGCTCGGCCACCGAGCGCGCGGGGCTCGATCTCGTCGTCGACTGCCCGCCGATGCCGGAGCCGGTCTTCGTCGACCGCAGCATGTGGGAAAAGATCGTCCTGAACCTCCTGTCGAACGCCTTCAAGTTCACGTTCGAGGGCCAAATCCGCGTGAGCCTCGGCTGGACGAAGGGCGTCGCGGAGCTCGCCGTCACCGACACGGGCACCGGCATCCCCGCCGACGACCTGCCGCGGCTCTTCGAGCGCTTCCATCGCGTCGAAGGCGCGCGCTCACGCAGTCACGAAGGATCGGGCATCGGCCTCGCGCTCGTCCACGAGCTCGTGCGCATGCACGGGGGCACGATCGACGTCGCGAGCCGCATCGGCGCCGGCTCCACGTTCCGCGTGCGCATCCCGCTCGGCCGCAACCACCTCGCGCCCGAGCACGTGGCCCCTCCGCGCGCGCTCGAGTCCACCAGGGGGCAAGCGGGCGCCTACGTCGAGGAGGCGCTGCGCTGGGTGTCGCCGTCGAGCGAATCGCTCGCGTCGCCCGCGCTGGACGGCACGGCCGGGGCAGCGGGCGGCGCGCGCATCCTCGTCGTCGACGACAACGCCGACATGCGCGACTACGTGACGCGCCTCCTGCGCGAACGCTGGGAGGTCGTCGCGGTCTCGAACGGCCGGCTCGCGCTCGACGCGATCGTGCGCAATCCGCCGGACCTCGTGGTCAGCGACGTGATGATGCCCGAGCTCGACGGCTTCGGTCTTCTCGCCGCCCTCCGCGCGGACCCCTCCACGCGCACGATGCCCGTGATCCTCCTTTCGGCGCGCGCCGGCGAAGAAGCGACGACCGAGGGCCTCCGTGCCGGAGCCGACGACTACCTGGTCAAGCCGTTCACCGCGCGCGACCTCCTCGTGCGCGTGGCGGCGCGCCTCGCCGCCGCGAAGGGCGCGCGCGAGACCGTCGACCAGCGGCGCAATCTCTATCGGCACTTCATGCAGGCCCCCTTCCCCATCGTCATCTACAAGGGACCGCGCCAGGTCATCGACCTCGTCAACGTCGCCTGCCTGCGCATGTGGAACAAGACCGAGGACATCGCCGGCAAGCCGGTCGCCGAAGCGGTCCCGGAACTCGCGGCCGAGCCGTTCTTCGCTTGGCTCGACGAGGTGTACCGCACGGGCGTTCCCTTCGAGGCGCGCGAAGTGCCGTCGCAGATCCCGACGAGCGACGGGCGGGGGCTCGAGCAGGCGTACTTCACGTCCGTCTACGCGCCGCTCTTCGATCCGATCGGCGCGGTCGAAGGCGTATTGACGTGCGCGTTCGACGTGACCGACGCGGTCGTCGCGAAGAGGCGCACCGAGCACGCACTCGCCGAGGCCGCCGCCACGCAGCGGCGCGCCTTCGAAGTCTCGGAGCAGACCAACCGCGCGAAGGACGAGTTCTTGTCGACGATGAGCCACGAGCTCCGCACGCCGCTGAACGCGATGCTCGGGTGGGCGTCGATCCTGCGCAAGGACGCGCGCGATCCGGGCAAGCTCGAACGGGGCCTGGCCGTCATCGAACGCAACGCGCAGACGCAGGCGCGCCTCGTAAACGATCTCCTCGACGTGTCGCGCATCATCAGCGGCAAGCTCCGCCTCACGACGCGGCGCGTGGAGCTCGCGGCGGTGATCGGCGCCGCCGCGGACGCCGTGCGGCCGGCGGCGGACGCGAAGGCCGTGCGCTTCGTGCTGGACCTCGACGCGGGGCTCGGCGCCGTCGTCGGCGACCCGGATCGGTTGCAGCAAATCGTGTGGAATCTCTTGAGCAACGCGATTCGATTCACGCCGCCGGAGGGCCGCGTGACGGTGACTGCGGACCGGACGGACTCGAACGTCGTCGTGTGCGTGAGCGACACCGGAGTCGGGATTCCGCGCGAGCACCTGCGGCACATCTTTGAGCGGTTCACGCAGATCGACAGCTCCACGACGCGCTCGCACGGGGGGCTCGGACTCGGGCTCGCGATCGTCCGCCATCTGGTCGAGGCCCACGGAGGCACGGTCTCGGCGAGCAGCGAAGGACCGAACCGCGGCGCCACCTTCAACGTGACGCTCCCCATTCGCGCCGTGAGCCCCGCCAGCGAGAGCGCGCCCGAGCTGGAGACGCTCGCGGATTCCGATCCGGCGAGCCCCACCCCGTCGTTCCGCGCGAGCCTCGTGCACATCCGCGCGCTCATCGTCGACGACGACCACGATTCGCTCGAGCTCATCAGGCTCGTGCTCGAGGGGGCCGGCGCGCGAGTCACGAGCGCGACGACCGCCGCGAACGCGACAGAAGCGCTCGACGCGAACGGCTCCTTCGACATCATCATCAGCGACATCGGCATGCCCGACATGGACGGCTATACGTTCATGCAGCGCGTGCGTTCGCGGCGCGCGGCCTCGGAGATCCCCGCCATCGCGCTGACGGCCTACGCTCGCGCGGAGGACGCGGAACGTGCGGTTCGCGCCGGCTACCAGGAGCACCTGGCGAAGCCGGTCGACGCGAACAAGCTCCTCGCGGCCGTGCAGAACTGGGCGAACTGGACGCGCTGAGCCGCTGTCGCTACATCGAGCGCATGTTCACGGGCTTGGTTGCGGCGAGGGGCGTGCTGGCGGCGCGCGAGCCGCGCGGCCCGGGCGCTCGCCTGTCGCTGTCGGCGGCATTCGACGACGGGCCGTTCACGCTGGGCGAGTCGATTGCCGTCGACGGGGTGTGCCTCTCGGTCGACGCCATCACGAAGACCGGCTTCGAAGCCGACGCGTCCGCGGAGACGCTCGCGCGGACGACCCTCGGGGCCCTGGCGCCCGGCGCGATCCTGCACCTCGAACGGTCGCTTCGGGCGGGGTCGCTGATGGGCGGACACCTCGTCACGGGGCACGTCGACGGCGTGGGTACGCTGGTGTCGAGGACGCCGGTCGGCGAGGCCGTCGCGATGGTGTTCCGCATGCCGCCGGATCTCGCGCGCTTCGTCGCGGAAAAAGGCTCGATCGCGGTCGACGGAGTGAGCCTCACGGTGAACGCCGTGCGAGACGCGGTGGATGGGAAAGACGCGACAAACGCAACGAGCGCGCGGAGCGGGCCGAACGCGCCGCAAACGGAGCACGCCTTCAGCGTGATGCTCATCCCGCACACGCTTGCGAAGACGAAGCTCGGGGCGCTCGGGCCGGGCGATCCCGTGAATCTGGAGGTCGACCTCGTCGCGCGCTACGTTGCCCGGTTGATGCCCGCCGAGCGCTGAGCCATGCGCACGATCGACCCCCAGCTGACGGAACGGATTGGCGGCGCCATCGCCGACATCCGCGCCGGCAAGATGATCATCCTCGTCGACGACGAGGATCGCGAAAACGAAGGCGACCTCACGATGGCCGCCCAGTTCATCACCCCTGAGGCCATCAACTTCATGGCCACGCACGGGCGAGGCCTCATTTGCGTGGCGCTCACCGAAGAGCAGGTGAACCGCCTCGAGCTGCCCATGATGAAGGCGCCGGGCCGGCCCGGACCGCCGCTCGGCACGGCGTTCACCGTGAGCATCGAGGCGCGGCTCGGCGTGACGACGGGAATCAGCGCGGCCGACCGCGCGCACACGGTCCGCGTCGCTGCGAGCCCGCACGCGCGCCCCGAGGACATCATGACGCCGGGCCACGTGTTCCCGCTCCGCGCCCGCCGCGGCGGCGTCCTCGTGCGCACGGGGCAGACCGAGGGCTCGGTCGACCTCGCGCGCATGGCGGACCTCACGCCCGCGGGCGTCATCTGCGAGATCATGAAGGAGGACGGCACGATGGCGCGCTTGCCGGACCTCGAGCGCTTCGCGGACAAGCACAACCTGCGCATTCTCGCGATCGCCGACCTCATTGCGTACCGGCTCTTCACGGAACGGCTCGTGCGGCGCGCGTCCGAAGCGACGGTTCGTCTCGACCAGACGGACACGGAGTGGCGCGCCATCGTGTACGAAACGACCATCGACGATCGGGAGTTCCTCGCGCTCGTGAAGGGCGACCTCGCCCGCGCCGGCGCCCCGCTCTGCCGGGTGCATACGGGCTCGACGCTCGCCGACGGGTTCGTCGCGACCCGCAGGGACGGCGGGCGGCACTTGCGCGAGGCGATCGCGCAAATTGAAGCGGAGGGTTGCGGGGCGCTCGTGTACATCGCGCCGCGCGGGAGTCTCGCCGCCGAGCTCGATGCGTTGCGCACGTCCGAACAGCCAGCGCTGCCGCCGCGCGATGCGGATCCGCCGCTCCGCGAGTTCGGCCTCGGCGCGCAGGTGCTCGCCGATCTCGGTCTGCACAAGATCCGCCTGCTCACGAACAATCCTCGAAAAATAGCCGGTCTGCATGGGTTCGGGCTCGACGTCACCGAGCGCGTCCCGCTTCATTCGATGAACGAGGCGGCCGAGCGCGCGGCCGCGGGGAAAGGGCCACGATGACGACGATCTTCGAAGGCAACCTGGTCGCCACGCCGGGTACACGGTTCGCGATCGTCGCGAGCCGGTTCAACCACTTCGTCGTGGACCGGCTGGTCGAAGGTGCGCTCGATGCGCTCTCTCGCCACGGCGCGGACATGGAGCGCGCCGTCGTGGTGCGGGTGCCGGGCGCGTGGGAGCTCCCGCTCGTCGCGCGGCGCCTCGCGACGTCGGGCAAGGTCGACGCGATCATTGCGCTCGGCGCCGTCATTCGGGGGAGCACGCCGCACTTCGACTACGTCGCGGGGGAGGCCGCGGGCGGCCTCGCGAGCGCCGCGCACACCAGCGCCGTGCCCATCGTGTTCGGCGTGCTGACGACCGAGACGATCGAGCAGGCCGTCGAACGCGCCGGCACGAAGCAGGGCAACAAGGGGTGGGACGCGGCGGTCAGCGCGATCGAGATGGTGTCGCTGGCGCGCGTGCTGCACGGCGCGGGCCTCTGAGGGCGAAACGAGGCAAACGAGACCATGGGCGCGCGTCATTCGGGCCGGCAGGCGGCGCTGCAGATGCTTTTTCAGATCGAAGTGTCGGGCGTGGCGCCGGACACGGCGATCGACTTGTTCTGGCGGAGCTTCATCGACGGCGTCGACCCGGAAGGCAGGAGCTACGCCGACGAAGTCGTGCGCGGCGTCGCCGAGGCCCAAGAGGAGCTCGATCGGCACATCACCGCGTCGTCGACCCACTGGCGCCTCGAGCGCATGACGCGCGTCGACAGGAACCTCCTGCGCCTCGGCACGTGGGAGCTCGCGCACAAGCCCGACGTTCCGCGCGCGGTCATCCTCGACGAAGCCGTGGAGCTCGCGAAGCTGTTCGGCACGGACGAATCGAGCGCCTTCGTGAACGGGGTGCTCAATCGCGTCGCCGAGGACTTGGGCCGCAGCGGCGAGCCGAAGGCCTGACGAGACGCGCCCGTGGATCTGCGCTTTCTGCCGCCGGAGCTTCGCCGTCTCGATGAGGCGAACGTCGAGCTCTGCGCCTGCACGATCTGGTCGGACGAGCGGCCGATGCGTGGCTTCGCGGACTTGCTCGATTGGCGGCTCGGCGGTCGCCTGTCGGCGCTCTTGAAGGCGGATTTCGTCCGCGGCGACGCCGGAGAAACGCTGCTCGTCCCCGGCAAACCGCATCTGCCGTTCGAGAAGGTGCTGGTGATGGGCCTCGGCCCACGGGCGAGCTTCGACGAAGGCGCGTTTCGCGACGCCATCTTGCGCCTCGCGCGGACGTTCGAGCGCCTCCGGGTTCGGCGCGCGGTGCTCGAGCTCCCCGGGCGCGCCACGGACGCGATCGATCCGGAGCGGGCGATCACGCTGACCTTGGACAGCGTGGGGACCTCGCCGGAGCACGACGCGTGGTGGCTCGTCGACACACCCGCCGCACAGAAGCGCATCGAGCTCCGCGCCGCGGACGAGCGGCGCCGCGTGAGGGCGATTTAGAGCGGTTCTCGTCTATTGAAACGTCGCCGATCCGACGCTGAAGGATCCTTGCCGTACGTCGATGGTGGCGTTGTCGCCCGTGAGCGTCGCCAACGCGAACCGGGCAACCTCGAGTTGGCCGTGGTCGCCGGTGTGGAACATGGCAAGCAACGCCGCTGGGACGGTGAACTGGCCCGCTGCATCCGATGCCAGACACGCGACCTGTCCATCCACTTGATTGGCGCTCGTACCAGCGTAGACGTCCACCGCCACCTTCTCGTCGGACCGCAAAGGATCCCGCGTCCAGCTGACCGAGAGATCGTTCGAAAGCGAAATGGCGATCGTTCCGGACAGCGCCGGAGAAACCACCGACAACGGGGAGCCGGCCGTGATGGCCCCTGAAAACGCGTGCACCACGTCACCCGTCGCATTCACTCCCAAGACGTCACCGGCCTTCCACGCCAGCGTGCTGCTTTGTGAGCTCTCCTCCGAATTGTAGCCCGGCATCGGCGTGAGCGCGCCAATCGCCGATCCGTCGTCGGACAGCGCGATCGTACCCGCGCTGATCGCCATTGCGGCGCCGGCTTCCAGCTCGGTTTGGGCAGACACGAAGCAACACGAGCCGATCTGCCCGCTGCACATGGCAGAGAACGCCCCGGGCGGACGGTACTGAGCGCTCGTCGCGAAATTCGCAGAATACTGAAACGCGAGGCCTCCCTCGGCACCGACGGTCGTCAATACTTCGATTCCTCCGTGGTACGGCAAGGAAGCCGCCTCACCACCCGCATCGGGCGCACCGTCGGCCGCGGCGTTGCCAGAATCGTCGGCGTTCGCGTCTTCGGCGGTGCCGTCCGGACCTGTATCCGCGTTCGCGTCGGACGTTGCCGCGTCGAGTTGGTTCGGAGAAGACGTCGTCGATGCCCCGCCGCAGGCGCCAGCGAAGATCCCGGCACAACCGACTGTAAGTGACTCCACCAGAATTTTTCGCGCGCGCATCTTGTCCCCCTCTCCTCGGACGGTCCGCTATCGGAAACATTCATTCGGCCGATGTGAAGGCCGCGTCGCGCGTGGACTCGTACGCTACGGCGTCGGCCCTGTACGCGTCGGATACTTGCGGCTGCGCCACACGCCGAGCCCCTCGTCGAGGACGGTGACTTTCGTGAAGCCCGCCCCGAGCAGCTTCGTCGCGAGCTGCCCGGACTCGGCGTGGGGGCACGCGCAATAGCAGACGAGCCACGCATCCTTCGGCAAGTTCGGGAAGTAACGCGAAGGATCGTAGAACGGAACGCTCACCGCTCCCGCGATGTGCTCGTTCACGTAGTCCTGCGGTGCGCGCGCATCGAGGATGGCCATACGCGCGCCGCGATCGAGCTCCGCCTTCACTTTGTCCGCGGGCGTCGTCCCCGGGCGAGGAGTGAAACCCTCCGCCGCGGGACCGTGCGGATTGAGTGGTACCGGACCGAGGGGCAGCGGCGACACGGGCGGCGGGCGCATGGGCGGCGGCGCGGGCGCGCTCCCCCAGCTCCGCAGAAGGGCGACGACGTTCTCGACGCCTTCGCTGCCAATGGCGCTCTGGTAGGCCGCCATCGCGGTGCCGGGGCGGCCACGCGCGATCGCGTAACGCAGAAAGCCGTTGCTCGCCGACGCCAGCAAATCGTGATTGCCGATGTGGAGGTTGGTGCCATTCACGCCGACCGTGCCGTGGCACGAGGCGCATCGGGTCGAGTAGATCATCGACCCCGCCGAGACGTCCCCCGCCAGGGGCCGTTCGTCGAGCGCCGCGCGCGGCGCGCGGCTCCAGCTCCGCAGGCGCGCGATGACCGCGTCCACGTCGCCTGAAGACAGCGGACCGCCGTTCGCCGCGCCCCAGGCGGACATCGTGGTGCCGG
>DATHQY010000672.1:0-14991 GCA_035482215.1 Polyangiaceae bacterium
GCGGTCACGAGCGCGGCATGCGATCGGGCACGCTGCCGGTGCCGCTCATCGCGGGCTTCGGCAAGGCCTGCGACATTCTGCTCAAGGAAGGGCAAGCCGAGAGCGTTCGCATGGTGGCGCTCCGCGAGCGGCTCCGTTCGCGCATCATGAGCCGGCTCGACGAGGTCTACATCAACGGGTCACCCGAGCATCGCCTCCCGGGCAACTTGAATCTGAGCTTCAACTTCGTCGAAGGCGAGGGGCTCATGATGGCCATCAAAGACGTGGCCGTGAGCTCCGGATCGGCGTGCACGTCGACGAGCCTCGAGCCGAGCTACGTCCTCCGCGCGCTCGGCGTCGGCGACGAGCTCGCGCATTCGAGCATCCGTTTCGGGCTCGGCCGGTTCAACACGGAGGAAGAAGTCGACTTCGTGGCGGATTTGGTCGTGAGCAAGGTCCTGCACCTTCGCGACTTGTCGCCGCTCTACGAGATGCACAAAGAAGGAATCGACCTGAAGAGCGTTCAATGGGTGGCCCATTGACGCTCGAGCTTGCGTCGAGTTTGCGTCGAGTTTCGCTTCGAGTTTCCGCGCACGGAAAGGCCTAGATCATGGCGTACAGCAACAAAGTCATCGAGCACTACGAGAACCCGCGCAACGTCGGTACGCTCGACAAGAGCGATCCGGCCGTGGGCACCGGTCTGGTCGGCGCGCCCGCCTGCGGGGACGTCATGCGCCTGCAGATCAAGGTGAACGACCAGGGCATCATCGAAGACGCGCGCTTCAAGACGTTCGGCTGCGGATCGGCCATCGCGAGCTCTTCGCTCGCGACGGAATGGATCAAAGGCAAGACGGTCGAAGAGGCGGAGGCGATCAAGAATTCGCAGATCGTCGAGGAGCTGAACCTTCCGCCCGTGAAGATTCACTGCTCGGTTCTGGCCGAAGACGCGATCAAGAGCGCCATCGCCGACTACCGCAAGAAGCAACAGCAGCGAGCCAGCAGCGCCGAATGACCATGGCCTCCGTGGAAGAGACCTCCACCGGCGCGATCGCCGGTCCGGGCCCCGCCAAGGGAGCCGGTGGCGCCGGCGGTGCTCACGTCGTCGTGTCGCCCCAGGCCGTGGACGCGATCGCGCGCCAGATGAAGAAGCGCGGGACGCCCGAGGCGAGCTTGCGCCTCGGCATCCGGGGGGGCGGCTGCTCGGGGTTCTCGTACGTGATCGAGTTTCACGACGGGGCGCCGCACGCGCGCGATCGGGCGTTCGAGCACACCGCGACGGACGGCACGAGGGTGCGCGTCGTGGTGGATCCGAAGAGCCTCCTGTACCTGAACGGAACGGTGCTCGAGTGGGAGCAGACGCTCATGCGGCAGGGGTTCAAGTTCGTCAATCCGAACGAGAAGGCCGGCTGCGGCTGCGGCACCTCGTTCTCTGTGTAGCCGCATCGGGGGCGACTTCGGAGACGCGTTGGACCCGTTCGCCATTCTCGGGATTGCCCCGTCGTTCGACGTGGATCTCGGCGCCATCGAGCAGACCCACCGTGAGCTCTCGCGCGCGCTCCACCCCGATCGGTACGTGGGGGCGGGCTCGAGCGAACGGCGCGAGGCCCTCGCACGCGCCATGGAGGTCAACGAGGCGTGGCGCATCGTGCGCGACCCGATCCGGCGCGCGGAGGCACTTCTCCAGCGCCACGGTGTCACCGTCGCCGAAGACCATGCTCCCCCGGCGGACCCCGAGTTTCTGATGGAGATGCTCGAGCAGCGCGAAGCGCTCTCCGAGGCGATCGCCGCGAAGGACCGGGACGCGGTCGCGCGGCTCGCCGCGGCGGTTCGCACGCGCGCCGAGGCCACGGAACGCGCGGTCGCCGACGGATTCGCCGCGAAGGCGACGGACACGGTGACCGTGCGGCTCGGGGAGCTCCGGTTTTTTCGGCGTTTCTTGGACGAGGTGAGTGCGGTGGAGGACGAGCTTTAGCGATCATGGCCCTCTTCGAGATTTTCGACCCCCAAGCTCCGCCGCGACCGATCGGCATCGACCTCGGGACCACGAACTCGCTCGTCGCCTACGTCGCGAACGAGAAGCCCGTGGCGATCGCGGACTGCGATCTCGCGGTGCTCATCCCGAGCGTCGTCACGTACCTCGACAACGGGGACGTCGTCGTCGGCCGCCGCGCCTCCGCGCTCGCCGCCGAGCACCCCCGCGACACGATCGTGAGCGCCAAGCGATTCATGGGTCGCGGCGCAGACGACCCCGAGACGCGACGTCTCGGCCCGTACGAGTTCGCGGCTCCCGCGCCCGGCGAAGCCAACACCGTGCGCTTTCGCGTGGCCGGCGGCCGCAACGTCACGCCCATCGAAGTCAGCGCGGAGATTCTCCGGACCCTCAAGGCGCAGGCCGAGGACGAGCTTCGCAACGTCGGCGGGGCGGTCATCACGGTGCCCGCGTACTTCGACGACGCGCAGCGCCAGGCGACGAAAGACGCGGCGCGCCTCGCCGGACTCGAAGTGCTGCGCCTTCTGAACGAACCGACCGCGGCGGCCCTCGCGTACGGGCTCGAGAAGAACAAGAACGGCACGTTCGCCGTCTTCGACCTCGGCGGCGGGACGTTCGACGTCACGGTGCTCGTGCTCGACAACGGCGTCTTCCAGGTCCGGTCCACGGCGGGCGACAGCCAGCTCGGGGGCGACGACATGGACCGCGCGATCGCCCACGAGCTCCTGCGCATGCTCGGCTTCGACGACAAGCGGCAGACGCCGGAGCTCGTTCGCTGGGTGCTCGACGAATCGCGCAAGGCCAAGCACGTGCTCACGATCGAGGAGCGCGTCGAGGTGACCGTGCCGGGGCGCGACGCGCTCGTCCTCTCCCGCGCTCGTTTCGAGGAGCTCATCGCGCCGCTTCTCGAGCGGACGGGCGCCGTGTGCCGTCGGGCGCTGAAAGACGCGGGCATCGCTCCGGCGGCGCTCGACGGCGTGATTCTGGTGGGCGGCGCGACGCGCGTGCCGGCCGTGCGCCGCTATGTCGCGAAGCTCTTCGGCAAGGAGCCGCTCGCCGACATCGACCCGGACCAGGTCGTCGCGCTCGGCGCCGCGGTGCAGGCCGATCTGCTCGCGGGCTCGGGCCGGAGCGACGATGTGCTCCTGCTCGACGTGATCCCGCTCTCGCTGGGGATCGAAGTGGGCGGCGGCGTCGTCGACAAAGTGCTCGCGCGCAACTCGACGATCCCGTGTGCGGCGCGCGCCACGTACACGACGCAGGAAGACAACCAGACGGGCTTCGAGATTCACGTCCTGCAGGGCGAGCGCGAGCTCGTGGCGGACAACCGGAGCCTCGCGCGGTTCACGCTGAAGGGGATTCCCCCGATGCCGGCCGGGATGGCGCGACTCGAGGTCACGTTCCAGGTCGATGCGGACGGCTTGCTCAGCGTGCACGCCAAGGAGCTGACGAAGGGCGTCGAGCAGGCGATCAGCGTCAAGCCGAGCTACGGGCTGGACGACGCCGCGGTCGAGCAGATGCTGCTGGACGCCCTGGACCATGGCGAGGACGACCTCGTGCGCCGCCGCGTTCTCGAGCTGCGCGTCGAAGCCCGGCGCATTCTGAACGCAACGGCGAAGGCCATCGCGGCGGACTCCGATTTGCTGGCCGCCGGCGAGCGCGAAGCCATCGCGAGCGCCTGCGAAGAGCTCGAACGCGCCGCCGACGAGGACGATCCGTCGGCGCTGCGCGTGCGCATCGAGACCCTCGACGCGACGACGAAGGCGTTCGCCGGCCGGCGGATGAACCGCGCGATGGCGCGCGCGATCGAAGGCAAGCGCGTCGACGCGGTCGAAGGCAGCGTCGAGCACGCCAAGGGCATCGAGCATGCGCACGACGCGCCGCTCGCGGCAGGTGCGGCGCCGGTTGGGCCGGTCGCGCCGGCGGCGCCGGCTCCGTCGGCGGCACGGAGCGTGTGATGGCTCTCGTTCGATTCAAGGGTTTCGGCGAAGTCACGGTGCCGGTCGGCACTTCGCTGCTCGAGGCGGCGACGCAGGCGCACTTCCCGGAAGGAAGCGCGTGCGGCGGCGTCTGCGCGTGCTCCACGTGCCATGTCTACGTGAACGCGGGCGCCGCGCTCCTGAGCGACCAGGAGGACGACGAGGCGGACATTCTCGACAAGGCGTTCGACGTGCGCCCGACCTCGCGCCTCGGGTGCCAGTCCCGCATCGTCAAGGACGGCACGATCGAAGTGGAGATTACGCGCGAGAGCCTCCACGCGTTCGAGAACGAGCACCCGCAGGAGCGCGGTCGCTACACGAAGTGACGCCCGCTCTCCGAACGCTTCGGGTCTCTTAGACGCGAACGCCCGGCGCCGGGTACTTGGCGCACGTGTCTTTCACTTCACTCGCGATTTTCGCGAGACTGTCTTCGTCGGCCGGCTTTTGCGCGACGCGATCGATCCACTCGGCGATGCGCAGCATGACGTCCGTCCCCATCCCGCGCGAGGTGACCGACGGGGTCCCGAGGCGGACGCCGGACGGGTCGAAGGGCTTTCGGGTGTCGAAGGGGATCGCGTTGTAATTGAGCACGATCCCCGCGCGGTCGAGCGCCTGCGCCAGCGGCTTGCCCGCGGTGCCTTTCGTCGTCGCGTCGATGAGCAAAAGGTGGTTGTCCGTGCCGCCGGTGCTCACGGCAAAGCCCCGCTCGACGAGCGCCTGCCCGAGCACGCGCGCGTTCTCGACGACGCGGCTCGCGTAGGTCTTGAACTCGGGGCGGAGGGCTTCGTTGGCGGCGACGGCGATGGCCGCGGTCGTGTGGTTGTGCGGGCCCCCCTGGAGCCCCGGAAAGACCGCCTTGTCGATCGCGGTGGCGTGCTCTTTCTTGCTGAAGATCATGCCTCCGCGCGGACCGCGAAACGTCTTGTGCGTCGTCGAGGTCACGACGTCCGCGATGCCCATCGGGGAGGGATGCGCGCCGCCGCAAACGAGCCCGGCGATGTGCGCCATGTCCACCGCGAGGATCGCGCCCACTTCGTCGGCGATCGATCGGAACGCGGCGAAATCGAGCGTACGCGGATACGCCGTCGTGCCGCACCAGAGGAGCTTCGGCCGGTGCTGCTTCGCGAGGTCGCGCACTTCGTCGAGGTCGATGCGGTGGTCGGTCTTGCGCACGCCGTAGGGCACGCTCTTGAAGTACTTGCCCGTGATCGACACGCCGGCGCCGTGCGTGAGGTGACCTCCCGCGGGCAGGCCGAGGCCCATGATCGTGTCGCCCGGCGCGCAAAACGCGAGGTACACGGCGAGGTTCGCGGGACTGCCGGAGTACGGCTGCACGTTCACGTGCTCGGCGCCGAACAGCGTCTTCAGGCGCGTGATCGCGAGCTCCTCGACCTGGTCGATGACCTGCTGGCCTTCGTAGTAGCGCTTCCGCAAGTACCCCTCGGAGTACTTGTTCGTGAGGATCGATCCGGTGGCCTCCATCACGGCGCGCGAGGCGTAATTTTCGCTGGCGATGAGGCGAACCTTCTCGTGCTCGAGGCGATTCTCGCCTTCGATGAGGCGCATCATCGCGGGATCGGATTCGGCAAGGGACGGATCGTGAAGCGGCGGCATGGGCCCGTCATACCAGACGCTGGCGTGCCGGGCGACGCGCGCGACCACCGCGGAGCGACGGCGACGGCGAGCGGAAAGCGCCGCTTGGAGCCGCCCCCGGATTGGAGCTAAAAGGGGAGCCTCGATGCTTCCGCTCGTGCTTGCCGCGCCGCAGAACGCGGCTGCTACCGCAGCCGTCGCGACGGGCGGCGAAGTCTCGCCGGTCGACGTGTCCGCTCCGCCCGCCGTGCATCGCAGCGGCATCGCGGTCGGCTTGACCCTCGGCGCGGGCGTCGGAGGGGCGAGCGGCTATCCGAACAACTCCCAGGAGATCGGCGACCCGACGATGTTCTCCTCGAGCGGCTGGATTCCCGGCGGGGGCGTCGGCGTTCTCGCGATGGGCGCGATCGCGGATTATGTGAATTTCGGTTTCTGGTTTTCCGAGACGGCCTATCGGAGCTCGGGCAAGCGCGCGAACGCGACGGGGATTGGGTTTCGCATCGAGGGGTTTCCGCTGATGACGCTCTATCCGCGGCTCGATGGCCTCGGCGTCTTCGCGCAATTCGGAATCGGCATCGGCAGGCTCGAGACCGCGTCGCGGCCCGAGGCCCAGGGCACCCAATCGACGATTGGAACGGGTGTCTTCTACGAATGGCCGCTCGGGCATTTCCTCGGCGGCCACCTCGGTCTGGGTCCGAGCCTCGAGTACGACGCGCTCTGGTCGCAGCCGTTCGAGGAGCACGGATTTCTGGCGAGCGGGCGAGTGGTCTTCTACGGCGGGCCGTAGAGTAACCGTAGCTACTTGGAATGGGGAGGCCGGGCGGTCGCTCTCGGCCCACGGTTTCGTCGCATCCGTCATTGAACGTCCCCGTTCGAACGACTCTCGGCGCGAGGGCCAACTCACAGAATTCCCTGCGGTCCGCGGGGCGCCTCGCAACGTGGCGCCGGAGCACAATATCGCGTAATGGTTCGACGGTGTCGCCAGGGCAACGCCGGGTTCGGCGTGCGCATTGGTCTTTGGACTCGGCAGGAAACCCATGTCTTTTCGCTCGCTTCAAATCACACGCCGTGTGGCGCGCGTGTTTCCTTGGCTCGTCGTCGTCATCCTCGGGCTGTCGATCTTCGGAACGAACGACACGCGCGGTTCTGCCCCGGTGAATGCGACCCTGGTGCGGTTCGCCGATCCCGCGCCAGTCACCACGTCGATGCGCACGGAGCGCGCCCCGGCGGCACCGCCCGCACCGCCCGGGCTACGCGCCGCGTACATCGCGACGCGCCAGGCGGAGGGCGCGCGAGACCCCGGTTATGCGTTTCACGTCCAGGGGGGTGGAGCGACATTCTCGGCGCGCGCGATGAGTGGACTCGCCGCGGAGGTCGGGCGGAACGGGGTTGCGTGGAGGTCCCATGACCCCGCATGGCACGCGGATCTGACGGGGAAACGCTATGGTTGCGCCGGATCGCTCACCGCGCTGGATCGCACGTCGGTCCCCCGCATGGGCGCAAGCCCCAACCGCGTAGCTCTCGAAGAGCGAGCGGGAAGGGCATCGCTCGAAGAGTGGTACGTGAACGGGCCGTTGGGCCTCGATCAAGGCTGGACGCTCCGCGATCGCCCCTGCGCGGATGGCGATGCCGAGCTCGAAGTGAGCGTTCGCGGGCTCGCCGCCGCCCGGCGAGGCGACGGTGTTGATCTGCGCGACCCCTCAGGCACGACGCGTCTGCATTACAGCGATCTTTCGGCGCGCGACGCGGACGGAAAAGTCCTCGCGTCGTCGATGGACGTCGTCGATGGACAGATCGTCCTCCGGATCGAGACGACGGCGGCGCGGTTTCCTGTCGTGGTGGATCCGCTGCAGTGGGCGACACCCCAACTTCTCACGAACTCGTCGCTCCCCTCCGCAGCGGAGTTCGGCGGAGCCATTGCCGTCTCCGGCAACACGGCAGTGATTGGCGCAAGCAACGTTGCCGGCAGCGACGGAACCCCCAGCGTCGGCGTCGCCTACGTATATACGCTGTCGAGCGGAGCGTGGACTCTCAAGCAAACGATCTCTGCGCCCAATCCCACGAACATGGGCGATTTTGGAATCCAAGTCGCGCTCTCGAGCAATGTCTTGGCGATTGGATCCTTCGGCGGAAGCTTTTCGGGCGCCGTGTACGTGTACGGCCTGTCCGGCGGGGTCTGGACGCTGAGCCCCAGTAGCCCGCTCACGGTACCCGGGGGCCCGATCCAGGGAGACGGTTTTGGTGCCAACGGAGCTATCGCCATCTCCGGCACGACGCTGTTCGTCGGCTCGACCAACCTTAATGCCGTTTATGAGTACGCCCAATCCGGCACCGCGTGGACGTATTTGCAATCGATCACGACGAGCGACAGCTCCGCCGGCGCTTTCGGAAGCTCGATCGCCGTATCGGGCAATACGGTCATCGTGGGGGCGCCCAACTCCACAGTGAACTCGGTCGAGTTCGCCGGCGCAGCCTATGCGTTCACTTTTTCGGGCTCGTCATCGGCCCAGATCGGGAAGCTCGTTCCCCCTGCGGTCGACCTCGGGACCAACTCGGAAATCATCGCCGGAAGCTCCATCGCCATCTCCGGCACTACTATTTTCGTGTCGGCGCAAAGTGCGCCGGTCGGTTCGGCGGATGGTGTCGGCGCCGTCTATCTGTACACGCAATCGGGCACCACATTCAGCGGTCCCACCAAGCTGGTTTCAACGGATGGGACGCCGGGCTTTGGAGGCTTCGTCGCCATGGCGGGCCCGAATCTCATCGTCTCGGGGCCGTCAAGAATCTACGTCTTCACGGGGTCGGGAACGAACTGGACCCAGCAGCTCGCGATCGGAGAGCCGGACGGACAGACGGTCAACGGGTTCGGCTTTCCTCTTGCCGCAAGCGGCGCGAATCTGCTCGTCAGCGCCGACTGCTACATGGACGACACGATTCGTGACCAGTGCGGTCCTGGGGCTGTCTTCGCAGGCCTTCTCGCCGCGACCAACGGTTCGTCGTGCAGCGCCTCGTCCGATTGCCAGAGCGTCTTCTGCGTCAGCTCCGTCTGCTGTGCCACCGCCTGCACCGACCCATGCACGGCCGGCTGCTCGACCGGGACGTGCGTGACCGCGTCCGCGGGGACATCGTGCGGATCGAGCGGCTACGTCTGCAACGGCTCGGTCACGACGTGCCCGACTTCGTGCACGAGCGACAGCGGCTGCGTCAGCGGCGATTACTGCGCGGCGAACCAAACGTGCCAGCCACGAAAGGGGCAGGGAGCGGCCTGCAACGTCGCCGCCGGCGCCGACTGCCTCGGGTCGGGGTGCCGGGAGTGCGCAAGCGGCGGATGCGTGGACGGGGTCTGCTGCTCCACCACGTCGTGCGGGAACTGCGAAGCTTGCGCGACGGCGCTTCAGGCGACGGGCGGCACGAACGGCGTCTGCAGCAACGCGCCGCTCGGCTCCGACCCGCACAGCAACTGCGGCAGCACGTCGACGTGCAATGGAGCCGGTGCCTGCGGCCTCAAGACCGGCCAGTCGACGACGTCCGCCGGTGCGTGTGCGACCGGCTTCGATGTGGACGGAGTCTGCTGCGGCACGTCGTGCAGCGGCGCCTGCCAGGTGTGCAGCACGGCGCTTGGTGCGCCCGCGAACGGTACGTGCGGCGCCGCGCTGGCGGGGAGCGCCGGTAACCCGGCGTGCGGATCGGGTATCGCCTGCAACGGCACGAGCGGGAGCTGCCCGGGGACGTCGTGCACCGCGGACTCGGGATGCGTCGCGGGCTTCTACTGCGGCAGCGGCGGCAGCTGCCAGCCGCAGAAGGCGCAGGGGGTGTCGTGCAACGTCGCGGCCGGCGGGGACTGCGAAGGCAGCGGATGCCGGGAGTGCGGCGGTGGCACCTCGTGCGTCGACAACGTTTGCTGCGGGAGCGCCACGTGCCCGGCTTGCGATGCCTGCTCGACCGCGCTGCAAGCGCCCGGAGGAACGAACGGAACGTGCAGCCCGTCGGCCAAGAACACGGACCCGCACGGGAGTTGCTCGACCACTTCGACGTGCAACGGGACGGGCGCGTGCGGTTTGAAAAACGGGCAGGCGTCCGCTTCGGCGACGGCCTGCGCGAGCGGAATCGTGGCGAATGGCGTGTGCTGCGGCACGTCCTGCACGGCAGCGTGCGACGTGTGCACCGCCGCGTTGGGGTCGTCAGCCGATGGGACTTGCGGAGCCGCCAAGGCGGGGAGCGCGGGCAGCCCTTCGTGCACTCCTTACGTGTGCGGGGGGTCGAGCACGACATGCCCGACGTCGTGCTCGACCGACAGCAACTGCGTCAGCGGCTTCTACTGCGGCGCGGACGGAGCCTGCCATGCGCAGAAAGCGCAGGGTGGGACCTGCAATCTCGGCACCTCGAGCTCCACCGGAGACTGCGCGGTCTTGGGCTGCCGCGAATGCTCGACGAACAACTGCGTTGACGGAGTTTGCTGCGGGACCGCGGGTTGCGGAACGTGCCAGGCGTGCGGTGCCGCCTTGCAAGCACCCGGGGGGACCAACGGCAGCTGCAGCCCGGCGCTCGCGAACAGCGACCCCCACTCGAATTGCCCCGCCACGTCCACCTGCAACGGCACCGGCGCGTGCGGGTTGAAGAACGGCCAGGCGTCGGCGGTCGCGAACACCTGCGCGAGCGGTTTCTCCGTCGACGGCGTCTGCTGCGGATCGGCGTGCAGCGCCGCGTGCGAGCAATGCACGGCCGTGGGGTCGACGCCGGCGGGCACCTGCGCGCCGTCGCCCTCGGGGTCGCCGGGCAGCCCGTCCTGCGGAACGGTCGTTTGCAACGGTACGGCGACGAGCTGCCCCGGCGCGGCGTGCACCTCGGACGCGAGCTGCGCGGCGGGCTTCTACTGCGGCAGCGGGGGCACCTGCCAACCGCAGAGAACGCAGGGGAGCGCATGCAACGCGACGGCGGGCGCCAGCGGTGACTGCCTCACGGCGGGATGCCAGGAATGCGCGGGGAGCGGCTCGTGCGTCGACAACGTTTGCTGTGGCAGCTCGTCGTGCCCGTCGTGCGAGAGCTGCTCGGCTGCCCTTCAAGCACCGGGAGGGACGGCGGGCACC
This sequence comes from Polyangiaceae bacterium, assembly GCA_035482215.1. Classification (GTDB taxonomy): domain Bacteria; phylum Myxococcota_A; class Polyangia; order Polyangiales; family Polyangiaceae; genus Palsa-1150. The sequence goes on from DATHQY010000672.1 coordinate 10,629, forward strand.
TGCGGGCCCTCGCTGGCGGGCACGGATCCGCATTCGAACTGCATGTCGGGCTCGACGTGCAACGGCTCCGGGGCCTGCGAGCTCGAAAATGGGCAGCCGTCGACGTCGGCCAGCGCCTGCGCGAGCGGCAACCTGGCGGACGGCGTCTGCTGCGATCTGCCTTGCGCGGGGTCGTGCACAGCGTGCACCGTGGCGCACGGAGCGAGCAAAGACGGCTCGTGCACCACGCTGCCCGACGGAACGGCGTGCGCGGGAGGGACATGCGAGGCCACGATGTGCCAAGCCCCGGAGGATGCGGGAATCGCTGATGCCGAGGCGACAATCACGGACGGCTCCGTCTCCGCCGATGCCTCGGAGGCCAAGGTCGCGGACGCCGCGGTCTCCTCGGACGCGGCAACGAAGGCGAGCACCAGCGACGCTGCGATCGCCGAAGCCGGCGGCGGCTCCGTCCAGAGCACGGGCGATGCTTCGGACCAGTTCTTCGCGCGCAAGACGCCGAACTGCTCGTGCCGCGTCACAGGAAGCTCGACTCCGAAGACGCCGGCGCTCGCCGGTCTCCTTGCGGTCGCGGCGGCACTCGCGCGCCGCGGCCGGCGTAAGTCCGCGCGTCGCTCGGGGCAGGACGCGGAACGCCGGGGTCCGCAAGCCGCGGCCGCGGAGTAACCGCGCAGGAGAGATCGGCTTCTAAAAGGTCCCGCGCAGGCCCATCTGCCCGGGACCCACCCAGACCGATGCGGTCGTATCGGAAGACGATTTCGCCGGCGAGAGGACGATTGCGGCGATGCCGCCGGCGGCCGAGGCGCCGGCGACGATGAACGCGGTCACGGCGAGCTGGCCGAAGAGCGTCGCGTTGTCGTTGTACTTGTTGATCTGGGACTGGTCCGCCGTGGGACACCCCATCGATCCGCAAAGGGCGTTGCCCTTCGATACGTTGTCGTGCGACTCGACGACGAACGCCACGCCCGCACCGGCCGCGACGACCGCGAGGCCGAGCGCGGAGTACCCTACGATTCGCAGCGTGCTGGGTCCGTGGCCTGTGTCGGCCGCGGGTGCCGTGTTGAAAACCGGCGAGGACGCCTTGTCGGACGTCGCGACGACCGGGCCTTGCGAGGCCTCGTGCGGCCGGCCGGGAAGCGCCTTGAGCTCGAGCGCGACCGAGCCGTGGCTTGCCTCGGCGATCTGGACGCTCCGTTGGGCCGTCGCGAATCCGTCCGCCGTCGCCGCGACGGTATGGCTGCCGGGATCGATCGGAATTGAAGTGCCCACCATCGCCGGCGCGATGGCGGCGTCATCGATCTTGACCGCGAGACCGGGCGCGGACGGCGTGACCGAAATATCGAGTGTCGGAATCCGGCCTTCGAGGTCGGCGAGCTCTTTGGTCCCGTCTTGCTGCGCCTTCACGGCGGCGTGCGGCGCGTTGGGGGCAAGCGTCTCGCGGGTCAGCTTGACGTAGGCCTCGTGCGCGGCGACGAGCTTCCCCAGGTGGGAATACGCGCGCCCGAGATAGAGCAAGTGCGCGGGCGCGTGAACCAGCGATTCGGCGCGCCCGAAGAGATCGACCGCGTCCGCCCAACGCTGTTCGTTGATGGCCTTGAAGCCCTGCGCCGCAAGCGCTCTTGCCGTTGCGCGCTCCGTGTCGTTGTCGGCGCGCGCGGAGCCCGCCCCCAGCGCCGTGGACGCGAGGCTCGCGGCAAACAGCGCAGCGGCGGCCCACCGGCCTCGCCGTCGAGACCCAAGCGTGTGGCGCGGCTCGAGCTCCGCCGCCGAGCCTCCCATTTGAAAAGCCATCTTCCGGTGTCTCCCCAGCGTCAATACCCGAAATCGGGAACGGTCGTCGTCGGCGCTTCCAGGGGTCTCGCGGGCGGCCGCACCTTCGGCGCCGTCGCCGCGTGGGACACCGGGGGGGGCGGCCGCACCGGCGAAACCGAAGCGGGCGAAACGCGCGCCGGCGAAACCGGAGCCGTAACGGCCAAGGCGCGAGCGCCCGCGTCGACGCGTTCCTCCAAGGCTTGAACGGGCGGTGCTTCGGCCACCGTCTCCGCAATCGGAGTCACAATGGCCGGCGGCGTAGGACGCGCCAGGTCCGCGGCCACCGGACGGCTCGGCGCCGCCACATCGCCCGGCGTCGCCGACGGCGCGTTCGACGCCATACCCGACCCGTGCAGGCGGCTCGTGACGAAGAGCCCGATCCCCAGCACGACGCCGCCGACGGCGATTCCCATCGCGATCGTCGCGCCGAGGCTTCGCCGTGGAAAGTGCGGCGATGTCGACGGGAGCCAGGCCGGTCCTCCCGTCTCTTCGGGACCCGCTCGGGTCGATGAGAGCGGGGCCATCGCCGTCGCTCCCGCGGCCACCGTCCGCACCCCGCCGCCCGCGAAGAAGGCGATTCGGCCGAGCAAGGGCGCCGAATCCACGGGAGCGAATCGCGCGAGCCTCGGAGCTAGCGCGGCCACGCTCTGCACGCGCCGCTTCGGGTCGCGCTCCAGGCACTGCAAGATCATCCTCTCGAGCTCCGCCGGCACGTCCGGCCGCTTCCGGCGGATGGGCGGCGGATCTTCGGCGAGGATCCGCGCGAACGTCTCGCCGAACGTATCGCCCTTGAAGGGCGCCTCACTCGTCAAGAGCTCATACAGAATGACGCCGATCGACCAGACGTCGCTCCGCGCGTCCGCGGCCTTCGCATTGCGGATCTGCTCGGGCGACATGTACGCGGGCGAACCCATGACCATGCCCGTTTCGGTGAGCTGGTCCCCGGAGCTGCTCATCCCGGCCTGCGCCGCCGCTGTCGCGATCCCGAAATCGAGGACTTTGACCAGAGGCTTGCCGTCGCGCCCCGTCGTCAGGAACAGGTTCGACGGCTTCAGATCCCGGTGGACGATGCCGAGCGAGTGCGCCTCCGCGATGGCCTCGCACGCCTGGAGCACCGCGTCGGCAGCGACGGGGACCGCCATCGGACCGCCGGAGCGCAGGACCTCACCGAGATCGCGCCCCGACAAATACTCCATGACCATATAGGGGGCGCCGTTCGGCAACGTGCCGACATCGGCGACTTTGGCGACACGTTCGCTCGAGAGCGCGACCGCCGCGCGGGCTTCCCGCAGAAATCGCCCTACGGCTTTGTCGTCCCGCGCGGCGGACCCGCGCATGACCTTGATCGCCACGAGATGCCCGAGCTGCATGTGGCGCGCAGCGAGAACGACCCCCATACCGCCGGCGCCGAGAAGCGATTCGACCTGGTACCTCTCGGCAACGACGGCTCCGATCCCCGGAAACTCGGTATCGGAGCGGCGATTGCCGGGATTGGAGCTGCTCGTGGACAAACTCACACCGTGCGGGCCCCTTTGGGACGGACCCTACTTCGTCATTACCACCCACAAGCCCGAAGCGCCCTGAAAATAGGAGCGCCGGCTCGAGACGTCGATCAGGCGATCACGGACCGACCGTGAGCGAGCCCTCGTCGAGCGAGATCTCGTAATACCCGTGCGTGTCCCAGGCGAGCTGCTGGCCATTCTGCGAGACGTGGCCGCCCGTGACCGTGACGCGCAGGTACTTGCCCGGGGGGAAGTTCGCCGGCAAGGTCCACGCGTACGTCGTCGTGGTGCCTGACGTCGTGGGCGTTGCGGCCTGGAACGCGTTCTGCCCGCGCCAGTACGCGCCGACGTTGAGCATCGTGTCGATCCAGAGATCCGGAAAGCCCTTCGCGTAGGTCACGCTCGCGACGTACGCACTGAGGATGATGGGCTCGTAGGCGCCGTCGGTTCCGCCCGTGAATCCATGGACCAGAATGACGCGCCAGCCGCCGCCGGAACGCGCGCCGTCGATCTCCGAATTGAATGTCGAGGTCTCCTGCGCGGCCGTGAGCGGCGGGTTCGCCGTCGTCGCATTGTTGATCAAAAAGCAATACGTGTTCTGCCACGAGGGCGAGGTCTCGTTGCCCGGCATCATCAGGCCATCGGCCACGCCGCGCGAGAGGAAGTTCACCGACGCCGCCGGCGTGATCCACCAGCTGTCTCCGTTCGGCTCCGCGAACGAGTAAGTCTTCACGCCGAGGTCGCTCAAGACCGTGGACGCGCCCATGTCGACGTCGCTCTGAATGGCAGCCTGAACGGCGGCCGTGGTGCCCGTGGGTTCCGTCGACGTGTGGTCGTACGTATGGTTGCCCATCTCGTGGCCGTCGGCGACCGCCTGCTTCCAGGAGGACAGCTGGGTGCTCACCTTGTTGCCGATCATGAAAAACGTGAAGTGGACGCCGAGAGCTTCGAGCGCGCTGTAGTTCGAAATCTGCGACGAGTTCGAGTCGTCGAAGTTCAGCGAGAGCGCGGCCTTGAACCCCGCCCAGTTGACGACCTTGAGCCCTCCGACG
>DATHQY010000673.1:0-3594 GCA_035482215.1 Polyangiaceae bacterium
CGCGATCGCCGAGGGCACGGCCGACGCCTTGCCCTCGGCGGAGACGGATCCGGACGCGCGCGTGACGGCCCCGGTCCACGGGGCGGGCGCCCATGCGTCGCCCGCAGCCGGATGTGCCTGCCGGCTTTCGCCGCGAGGTCCGCTTTCGGGAACGCCCCCGGGGGCCTCGAGGTCTCGATGGAGCCTGGTGGCCTGCGCGCTCGCCTTCATTTTTGCCGCTCGCCGCCGTCGCCGCGAACTCGCGGACCCTTGCCCCTCATCCTTGGGGCGTGCTAGCTGGGCCCCCGTACACGCCATGATGACGACCGACATTCGCAAGGGCATCAAGATTCAGATCGACGGCGTGCCTTTCGCCGTGGTCGAGCATCAATTCGTCAAGCCGGGGAAGGGACAGGCCTTTACGCGCGCGCGCATCAAGAACCTGTCGACCGGAGCGGTCATCGAGCGCACCTGGAAATCGGGGGAGTCGGTCGAGCTCGCGGACGTCGAGACGCGCAAAATGAGCTTTTCGTGGGACGAGGGCGACAGCCTCGTCTTCATGGACACGAATACGGGCGACCAGGTCCACGTGATGAAGGAATCCGTCGGTGACGAGGTTCGGTTCCTCAGCGAAGGGCTCGACTGCGAAGTGACGATTTACAACGGCAATCCGATTGGGATCGACCTGCCTTCGAGCGTCGTGCTCCAGGTCAAAGAGAGCGAGCCCGGGATCAAGGGAGACACCGCGAGCGGTGCGACCAAGCCCGCGACGCTGACCACCGGCGCCAGCATCAACGTCCCCCTGTTCATCAAAGAGGGGGAGTGGGTGAAGGTGGACACGCGCACGGGCGAGTACCTCGAGCGCGTGAACCGGTAGAATCTTCTCGCTCGATTGGAGGGGCGTGTGGGTACGGACCGCGCGCTTCGTTTCGGCGCCGTCGGGCACCGTATGCGGGTTGCGTGGCGTTGCCGTTCTAGGCATGATGTCGCTCGTTCACCGCTTTTCGTAGGAGCCTCTCATGGAATGGACCGCGCCGACTTTCGTCGAAATCAAGATGGACGCTGAGATCGGGTCGTACCAAGCGGACGAAGAGCCGAACACGCCGATCGTCGAGGCGGCTGCCGCCTCCGACGCATCCGTGGAGTGATTTCGCATCGACGTCTACGGCAATAAGACGGGTCTCGCCCCGTCGTCGATCCGCGCTCTCGAGCGGCTGTATCGACGTCGCGTCCCTGCGGACGACATTTCGACTCCCGAGCTGACGCGTTCGCTGGCTGCCGTGTCTCTGGAGACGGGCAGGCAAGTGGGCGTATTGGTCCATCGCTCGGGCGACGTCGACTACGTCATCGTCGGGGACGCCGCCAAGCTGATGTTGCCCGACGTCGGGCGACTGCGTGCCGCGGAAGGGCGCTTCCGCGGTCTTCGCTTGGTTCACACCCATTTGCGAAGCGAGCCGCTGACACGCGACGACTTGGTCGATCTCGTGCGGCTGCGGCTCGACCTCGTGGCCGCGATCCAGATGTCCGCCTCCGGCGAACCGCGCTCGTTGGCCTACGCGTACAACGTGCCGGGGACCGCAGGCGAAGCGTCCTACCGTGAAGTCGGTCCCCTTGGGATCGGCCAGTCGCGCGTGCATGTCGGGCGCCTCATGGGCGACCTCGAGGCGGAGTTCGCGCGCCGCGCCCGCGCGCGCGACGTGAAGGCCAAGGACGGTCTCGCGATCCTTGTCCACGTGGGCGACAAGTCGAAGGGCACGGGAGTCGCGCGCCAAGCCGAAGAGAGCATGCGCGAGCTCCGAGAGCTCGCCCGCTCGGCGGGGACCGAAGTCGTCGACGCGATCATCCAGCTTCGTGACGGGATCGATCCGAAGCTCGTGATGGGCAAGGGCAAGCTCGAAGAGGTCGTCGTCCGCGCGATCGAGCTCGACGCGGGCGTCCTCGTGTTCGATCGCGAGCTGTCGCCCGCCCAGGCGAGCGCGATCGCCAAGCAGACGGACCTCAAAGTCATCGATCGCAGCCAGCTGATCTTGGACATCTTCGCGCAGAGCGCCGAGAGCCGAGACGGCAAGCTCCAGGTGGAGCTCGCGCAATTGCGCTACGCGATGCCGCGTCTTTCGCAGCGCGACGACAGTCTCTCGCGCCTCACCGGCGGCATCGGCGGCCGTGGGCCCGGCGAAACGAAGCTCGAGATCGGACGCCGGCGGGCCAAGGATCGCGTCGCGCATCTCGAGCAGCAATTGAAGCAGCTCGCGCGCCGCCGCGCGGAACGGCGCGGCAAGCGGGCTCGGAACGATGTCCCCACCGTCGCGATCGTGGGGTACACGAACGCCGGCAAGAGCACTCTCATCAACACGTTGACCGGCGCTCTTCCCGGCCGCGAAGTACGGGCCGAGGACAGGCTCTTCGCGACGCTCGACACGCGTTCGCGGAGGCTCCGCGTCGGATGGGCAGGATGGGGCGAGCGCGAAGTCGTCGTCACCGACACCGTCGGATTCATCCGGCACTTGCCGAAGGATCTGTTCGCGGCGTTCCGCGCGACGTTCGAAGAAGCGGCCGACGCGGACTTGTTGCTGCACGTCGTGGATGCGAGCGATCCCGCGCAGGGCGAGCACCTTCGAACCGTGGTAGCGGTGCTCGAGGAGCTCGAGCTTCTGGACGTGCCTCGCGTACTCGTCTTCAACAAGATCGATTTGCTCGAGCCCTACAAGCGTCGCGCGCTCGAACGCGAGCACTCCGACGCGGTTCTCGTCAGCGCGGAAGCACGCGAGACCTTGCGTCCGCTCATCGATCGGATCGCGGGCGAGCTCGCGGACAAATGGGACGCGAGCGCGAAGGGCCCCCGTCTCTTGCCGGATCGGACGCCTGCGGAGCCGATCGCCACGGACGAGGGGGACCTCGATTCCCACCGCGATGAGCGCGCAGACCACGCTTCGAGCGAGATGACGACCGTCGCCGAGATGCGGCGCGCTGCCGGCAAGCGTGTGCGCCTGCCCTCGGCGATCAGTTTGCGGCGATGAGCGCGCCCGTGCGCGCATTCGGCGGCCTTCTTCTCGTCGCCGTGTGCGGCGGTTGTGGAAGTGCGCTCGCCGATGGCGAATCGCAGTTCAAAAACGGTCGGTATCCGGAAGCCAAACAAACGTTCGCGTCGATCGAGGACGACGCGAAGCACTACGACGACACCAAGCGCGCCGAATACGCCCTCTACCGCGGGCTCACCTTCGGAGCCCTCGGCGATCGCGCGCGGTCGGCTCAATGGCTCCGCGAGGCGAACGCGCTCGACGCCGCACATCCCGGCTCGCTGTCGGCGGAGGACGTGCGTCGGTTGAAGACGGCGCTCGCGGCGTCCGATGCTCCGTAGCGCCGTTTTCCCTCGGCGTCGGTCGCGAGAAACGCCGCTTGGCGGATGCGAGATCACCCCCTGTCCAAAGGACACGTGGCGCCGTCACGGGACACACGCAAAGGACCCTCGGGGACCCCGCGGCCGAATACCGTGGCTATAGGCCTTCCATTGCCTTGGCAATGAAGTGCCTATAGCGCGGCCGAATTCGCGCGGGTTCGAGGGATGGGGCCGGCGGCGGCCGCGCGCCGACGGGCGCTTCGGCGTGTTGGCACGCG
>DATHQY010000674.1:0-3628 GCA_035482215.1 Polyangiaceae bacterium
CCGTCCGGATCGGGAACGGCCTTCGCTTCGAATTCGCGCCGGCCTTCCGGCGTCGCGAAAGCGGCGACGAGGTCGGGCGCGCGGAGCGTCATGGCGGAAGCTGGCGGCACGTTCGAGAGGCCGAGTGCGTGCGCGAGGCGGAACGCGGCGACCTCCGCGCGGTAGCGCATCCGCCCGAGCGGAAGCGTCGAGCGCGGCTTGAACGCGGCCACGAGGCCGCCTTCGAAGCGCACCTTCAACACGTAGGAGGTGTGCCCGATGCTCTTGGCCGCGACAGGGCGCGCGTGGGCATAGGCGTCCCACACCGTCGGCGCTTCGTTGGCACACGCGATCGAAATAGCGACGACGAAGGCGCTCGCGCCGGCGATCGAAGCAGCGAGAGCGCGCGCGCTACAGAATGCGCTCGCGAAGAAACGTTTCGATGCGCGCATTGACGAGGTCCGGCTGCTCGATGGGCACCACGTGCGAACCGCGCGGGACGACGAAGAGCTCACCCTTGGGAATCGCCTCCGCCATGGCCTGCGCCAGAAACGACGGCGTGAACGTGTCGCGTTCTCCGGCGATGACGAGGACGGGTACGTCGATCTGCTTCAGCAGATCGCTTGCCGTGTGTTTGCCGGCGGCGTGCAGCATGCGCAAGAACATCGGGAAATCGACGTGCGTCATGTGCGCGAGATAAGGAATCATGTCCTCGGCATGCACGCGGTCGGGGTCGATCTCGCCCGCCTTGAGTGCGACGGTGAGCGCGAGCTTCGGCGGCAGCCGGCTCCAGATCGCGCGCACGACCTCGGGCGCCTTCGTCACGAGCTCGAGCAGCTTCGGCATGATGAGACCGAGCAGCGGCGTGCCGTGGAACGTGTGCGTGACGTTGCCGAACGTGCCGCAGACGAGCACCAGCCCGCGCACGTTCTCCGGCCTTCGACGGTACGTCTCGAGCGCGACCTGGCACCCCATGGAATGCCCCATCAGCACGCATGGGGGATCGCCGACGTGCCGCCGGACGGACTCGAGATCGTCCGCGTGGGCTTCGATGTCAATGCGGTCAGGATTCGCCGGGGGCGCACTGCGCCCGTGCCCCCGGTAATGCCAGTGCACCAGCGGAACGAGCCCCTCCAGGGCGTCCCACAGGTATTTCCAGATGTAGCCGTCGCAGAGAATCCCGTCGCTGAGAATGGCGTGCACACGCTCGCGCGTAGGCGCCGTGGCGCGCGTCTCGACGTAAAGCCGGGTCCCGTCCGTGGCGACAGCAAACGACTCGCGATCGGGCGGTCGCGTTGCGAGGAGAGGATTCTGCGTCGACGTCAGCCGGCCTCCTCGTCGTCTCCACCTTCAACGTCGTTGACGCTCGGGAGCTTCTTGATCTCCGTGCGCGAGATCTTCCACGCGCGCTGCACGACCCAGGAGAGCGAACGGTCGAGCCGCGCCGCCTCCTCTTTGATCTCCTGCAACATCGATTCGGGAAAGTACAAGCTCTGCTTGCGTTTGTCGGTCTTGGAACCAGGTTGGTTCGCAATCGACTCCTTGTCACTCGTCGCCAAGGGAGGCCTCCTTCGGGTGTGCGGCGCGAAAGTATGTGGACGCGCCGCGTTCGCCTGCACAAGAGTACCGCAACTATCGGCTCACGTACGATCAGATCATGCCAATGAAGGCTGCATCCTTCGGTGGTTTACGCGTTCGTTCGTCATGCTTCGTCACGCGAGCCTACCTTTCGTGCGCTCTTTCAAGGCCGCCGAACGCCGAGCTCGCATGACCGCGCGGCTCCGAGTGCAGCCATCGTTCATGCTCGCACCTGAGCTGAAATAGCGCGTCGCGGGGCATTTGTCGGAAAAACACGGGTCTCCCGAGGAGTCCTGCGGCAAAGCCCCAGACGCGAAGTAGCTTGCCTGGCCATGCCGCTTTGTGCCCGCCTTCGTGCCCGCCTTCGTGGTTTCCCCTTCGGTGGTTCCCTTCGCCCGTCGGTGCACACGCTGCGCGCGCCGGTCCTGCCCCTGATCGCCATGTCGTTTGCTTTCGCAGGGGGCGCCTGCGCGACGGCGACCGCCATGAACGCCGGCGGGTCCGGCACGTCCGCGGCTGCATCCTCGGCGCCGGCGGACGCGCCTTATGCCGCGCTCGAGCAGCTCGGTCGTGTGCTCGTGCAGGTGGAGAACGATTATGTCGATCCAGTCGATCGCACCAAGCTGATCGACGGCGCAATCAAAGGAATGGTCGCCGAGCTCGATCCGCACTCGAGCTACATGCCGCCGGAGGAGTTCCAGGCGTTCCAGAGTGACACCGAGGGTGAGTTCGGCGGCATCGGGGTGGAGGTCGAGCTTTCGAACGAGGAGCTGGTCGTCCTCTCGCCGATCGATGGATCGCCGGCCGCGCGCGCCGGCATCCGGAGCGGCGACGTCATCGTGAGCGTCGACGGCAAAGACCCGTCGACCGAAGCGCTCGACAAGCTCGTCAAGCACCTCCGCGGGCCCGCTGGATCCCACGTGAAGGTCGGCATTCGCCGGCGCGGTGCGCCCGACGTACTCGCGTTCGATTTGCGGCGCGAAGTGATTCACGTCGCGAGCGTCTCGTCGACGCTGCTCGGGGACGGCGTCGCGTACATCCGGCTCAAGCAGTTCCAGGAGCACACGCACGACGAGCTCCTCGAAGCCGCCGCGAAGCTGCGCACGCGCGCGGGCGGCGCCCTCGCGGGCATCGTGCTCGACATGCGGAGCGATCCGGGCGGCCTCGTGGATCAAGCAGCGGCGGTCGCAGACGAGTTTCTCGGGGAAGGAACGATCTACACCGCGAGGCACCGCGGGCAGATCGTCGATCAGGTCGACGCGCGCGCCGGCGGCGCGTTCGTGCACGAACCGTGCGTCGTGCTGGTCGACCAATACACGGCGAGCGCGTCGGAGCTCGTCGCGGGCGCGTTGCAGGACAGCCGGCGCGCGACCATCGTCGGCGAGCGGACCTTCGGCAAGGGCAGCGTGCAAGCGATCCTCGCGCTGCCGGGCGGCGCGGGGATGCGACTCACGGTATCGCGTTACTACACGCCTAGCGGTCACGCGATTCAGGCCGACGGCGTGCACCCGGACGTGGTCGTCGAAACGAAAAAGGACGCCCGAAAGGAAGACGCCGCGGTCTCTTACCGCGAGAAGGACCTCGAAGGCCATCTCGCGCCGGAGCTCGGGGGGACAGGGCGGCCGCCTCCAAAGAGTGTCGTCGTCGAAGTCCCGGTCGAGCCCGAGGCTGAGGCGGACGGTGGTGCGGCCGCCGATTCGACAGGAGGGAGCGAGGCCGTGGGCATCCCCGTCGATCCTGAAAAAGGGCACGATCCGATTTTGCGCGTCGGCTGGGAAGTGCTCCACAAGGCGATGGCCGAGTCGAAGCATTAGCCGCCGTTTTCCGTATCGCGGCCGCGACCGGCGCGACGGCATCGAGCAAACACCGCTGCCTGTCCCGAGGACACCCCGTGCCGGCCCGCGACACGAAATCGGCGCCGCGGGGAGAGCCCGCGGCCGAATACCGTGGCTATAGGCCTTCCATTGCCTTGGCAATGAAGTGCCTATAGCGCGGCCGAATTCGCGCGGGTTCGAGGGATGGGGCCGGCGGCGGCCGCGCGCCGACGGGCGCTTCGGCGTGTTGGCACGCG
>DATHQY010000675.1:0-3881 GCA_035482215.1 Polyangiaceae bacterium
AGAGCGAGAACGACTTCGAGAACGTCCGCAGAACGACGACGCGCGGGTTCTTGCTTACGAGCGCGATGGCGCTCTCGCTGCGGCTTGCAAAGTCGATGTACGCCTCGTCGACGACGATGAGGCCGTCCACCCGCTTCGCTAGGTCTTCGATCGCCGCGAGTGGGGCCAGCGTGCCCGATGGGGCGTTCGGATTGCAAATGAACGTGACGCGCTGCTTTGCACCCGCGAGCGCGTCGATCGGCAGCCCGTAGTCGCTTTCGAAGGGGACTTCGACCGCATGGGCGCCCTGCATCGCGACGAGTGTCGAATAAAGGCTGTAGGTCGGGAAGGGATAAGCGACCCTGTCGCCGGGCCCGACGCACGCGCGAAGGATCACGCTCAGGAGCTCGTCGGATCCGTTTCCCGCGAGAATGCAGTCCGGCGCCACGCCATAGCGCTCCGATGCCGCCGCTCGCAGTGCCGTCGACACGGGGTCCGGATAGAGGCGCAGCGCCTCGGTCGTCGCCTCCCGGATCGCGCCGAGGACACGCGGAGAGGGCCCATACGGATTCTCGTTCGTATTGAGCTTGATGGTACCGCCGCCCCGTGGCTGTTCGCCGGGGACGTAGCCACTCAGCTGCTCGATCTCGGGACGGATGAACGAGGCGAGAAAAGGCGCTGGCATGCGGAGAGGGCGTATCGCGGCGGCGCGCATTCGTCGACCTCGGCGCTACGAAGCGGCGGAATCCACGTGGGCGGTGGGTCACCCAACGCGCGCGCAAGCACATGAGCGGCGAAGACGCGGTCGACTTTCTCGATGCGAGCTCGTTCGGCCATTTCCTGCGCATCGTCCCCGAGGCACTGAGGCCCCAGCTGCGAGCCGAGGTGTCCGCGGCCCTCGAAGCGAAGCGAACCCTTGAAGGCGTCGTCCTCCGCGATTGGGGCCTGCTGTTCCTCGCAGCGGCCTCGAGCTGAAACCCGGCGCACTTCGCGGCTGAGCCAGCGGCGGGCAGAGCGTTCGGAGAGCGAGGCTTTTTCGTACGCGTGAGCGCTACGGCACGCGCACCTCGACGGCTCCATGCGGCTGCGAAACGAGTCTGTGGCTCGAAAACGCCCAATTTTCGCCGAGGCACGGACATTGCGCTGGAGACGCTCGAGAGGGCGTGATGCACATCCGGATTGGCCAGGAGCTCGCCTACGAGGGCCGGCAAAGGAAATCGACGAACCCGCCGTCGGAGGCGCATCCCTCGCGCGCCACCGACGTGATCGTGCCCGACCACGTGCGCATCGAACCCTTCGCGCCCGTGTTCGACGAGCTCGATGGCTCGGGCCACCGGCGCAGCCGATTCATCGCGCCCGCCACCGCGCTTCGCGTTGGCAGCGCCGACGGCACCGGTGGGGCCGCACGCGCCGCGGTTGGACCACGGGTGAAAGCGGACCGCGGGCACGTCCCGGCGCTCGACGGGATCCGGGGCGTCGCGATCCTCGTCGTCGTCCTTTATCACCTGACCTTGTGGGGCCACGTCATCGCGCCGATCGAGAGTCTCTGGCTCTGGACGAGCATGGGTCACGTCGGCGTCGATCTCTTCTTCGTGTTGTCGGGCTATCTCATCACGGGCATTCTTTACGATTCGCGCGGTTCCTCGACGTATCTCGGGACCTTCTTCGCCAGGCGCACGCTGCGGATCTTTCCCCTCTACTTCGCGGCCGTCTTCCTCTTCGCTGTGCTCGCGCCGTATGCGGCGCCGCACAACCCCAAGCTCCACGAAATTGCAGCCAATCAAATATGGCTCTGGACGTACACGTCCAACATCGCCGTGGCGGTCAAGAACACGTGGGTCTTCAGCGGGGTCAACCACTTCTGGTCGCTCGCGGTCGAAGAGCAATTCTATCTCGTCTGGCCCTTCATCGTGTTGAAGCTCGAACGGCGGACGCTCGTTCGGCTCTGTTTCGCGATGGCCGCAATGGCGATGGTCTTTCGCTGGCTCCTCATCGCCGTGATTCCCGGGCACGATCTCGGGACGTATTCGCTCACGATCTGCCGCATGGACGCGCTCCTCCTCGGAGCGGCGCTCGCCCTCGAAATCCGCGGGACGCCAGGGCGCGCGCCGACCGGGCCGTGGGCGACGTGGTCACGCCGGCTCGCCATCCCGGCGATCGCCGCGGCGATCTTCGTGTCGTTCCGGGGCGTGCCCGCGGAGGTCGGCACGTCGGGAACGACACCGCTCACCGACGTCTTCACCCCCACGCTCTGGTCCATCGGATTCGCCGGGCTCGTGTCCGCGAGCCTCGTGGGACGCACCCCCGTCGCACGCACGATGCGGAACTCCGTGCTCCGCTTCTTCGGCCGTTACAGCTACGGACTCTACGTCTTCCACTATCCGATGCATCCGATCTTCGAAAAGCTCGTGCCCATTCGCTCTTTCCATTCGGTCTGGCTCGGAACGGCCGTATTCGTGGCGGTCGGGCTCGCGCTCTCGACTGCGGTGGCCATCGCCTCGTTTCACCTCTTCGAGAACCGCTTCCTCGCGCTCAAGAGCCGCTTCCGCACCCAGAAGGGCCGCCTCAGCCTCGAACCGGCACGCGCGAAGCTCTTCACACCGTCGCCCGGCCCGAGGTCGGAGCCAGACGCCGCACCCGCGGAGTAGCCATGCCGCCGGCGGTGCCCTAGTCGATCTCGACGCCTGTCGCATCGAGCTCGACCCGCGCCGTTCCGCTCGGGTCTTTCTCCGTGTTCTCGCAGTCCATGGGGGCGCCTTGCGCGGGATTCTCGCAATTCATGCCGCCGCGTGCGGGCACGAGACGCGCCTGGACACGCGCAGTGTGACCCGGTGCCGTGCGAGGCACGAAGAAGGAGTGTCCGTGCATGCGCACGTGCGCCTGGCCCGAGGCGTCCGCCAGCTCCATCCAGCAACCGCGCTCCTGGCAGACCGCGGTGACCTTGCCGCTCGTCGCGACGACCTCGTTTTGAAAGCGTGATGGATGGGCGGCGATCTCGGCGAGGGGCACGATCGATGCGGTGATCTTTTCGCCGAACGTGGCGGGGGACGCAGACGCCGGGGAGACGGGTGCCGCTGCGCCGGGCGTCGCCGCCGTCCGCTCCGTGGAAGAGCGTGCGGACGGGGCACTCGCTCCGGGCCCGGGCGCGGTCTCCGTCCCAGTCGATTCCGCGGGGCGGCCGCACGCGGAACACAGTGAAAGGACGCCCAGGAGCATTCCGCCGGCAGCAAACCCCGCCAATCGGAGGTGGCCTGTGATTTCGCGGGAAAAAATGTGCATCGGGACAGTCCCCTTTCGGTGCGTCGTGGCTCGTCTTCTCGCTCGTGCGAAATACGGAGCGTACACGCCGACGGGCAGGAACGCGTCGAGCGCCTCGATGGCCTCCATGGACGCATCCCCCGCTTGCGGGCTTGCTTGGCTCTCGCCCCGAAAGGCACGTGGCGACATATTTCCTAGTCCGCCTTGGCACGCCGCCCCACCGGGCGTAGCCCCTCGCCGTCGATACGCCACGGTCGCGCTACGCAAAGGTCGCAGCTGAGCGGAAAATTGCCGACCCTGCGGTCTTGTGATCTGACCGTTTGCGCGTGTTCGGAAATCGTTTTAACTAAAGCGTGGCGAACGGAGCTCCCATTCACGGCGCTTCGTCGTACGCTGCCGCCAGGCAGCGTGCATCACTTGGATTTTCACGGCGTCCCCTGCGAGTTGGGGAAGAAGGCGATTCGTCGCAATGATCATTCGTCGTAGCGGACACCTTATTTTTGCCGCGGTGCTTGTCGGCGCTTGCGGCTCGACGGACGGCGGCAACTCGGGCTCCACGGGAAGCGGTACGGGCTCCACGGGAAGCGGTACGGGCTCCACGGGCGGTACCGGCTCCACGGGCGGTACGGGCTCCACGGGCGGTA
>DATHQY010000676.1:0-8582 GCA_035482215.1 Polyangiaceae bacterium
GAGGGCAGCCCGAATCGCGCCGGTCCGCGCTTCGCCGCATCGTACGGGCGTCGGATCGTGGGGACCGCTTTCGCTCTAGGAATCGCGGTCGGAGCGGGGGGGTACGCGCTCGTCCGGCCCCCCACGCCCGCCCGCGTGGTGTACCTCGAGCGTCCGCCGACAGAGCCCGCCTCGCGCCCCGCCCCGCTCGTCGCCCCGGAGACCTCTGCGGCGCCGTCGCCTTCGTCGATCCCGGTTCTTCCCGAACGTCGTGGCGAGTCACCTCCCTTACGGGCCTCGACCGCTCCTCCGCTCACCCTCTCGGCCGAGCGCGCGCTGCTCGACGACGCACGAACGGCGCTCGCTACCGGCGACGCCGCACGCGCCCTCGCGCGCCTCGACGAGCACGTCCGTCGCTTTCCGAAGCCCCGCCTCGCCGAGGAGCGCGAGGCCCTCGCCATCCAGGCCCTGGTCCTCCTGAAGCGCTACGACGAAGCCCGCGAGAGGGCGGCGCGTTTCAAGGCCAGCGCACCGAACAGCCTGTTCCTGCCCGCCATCGATACGAGCCTCTCGTCGATTCCATGACAAGGTACACAGCGTCCCATCAAACCAGGAGCATGCGTCTCTTCCATCTCGTTTCGTCGTTCGTCGTCATCGCTGCCTCCATCGGGTGCCGCGCACAAGTCATCGATGATGGGGGTACCGGTTCCATGGATACCAATACCGATTCAGGGACGAATGACGCTGCGGGGCCGGTAGGCCCGGTCGGCGTCGCGATTGCCCCGGCGACGCCGAACGCCCTCGCAAGCGATGGAACGACGCTCTTCTGGACCTCCTTTGGCGGCGCTCTCCAGAGCACGCCCATCACGGGAGGCCCGATCAGCACCCTCGACCCAGGCCCGGTCGGAGAGGGCCTTCTCGCCGTCGACGATGTGAATGTCTACTACATCGGAGACGGCAATCGCATCGCAAAGGTAACGAAGACGGGAGGCGCGACCTCCTACATCACTGTCGCCAGTGTCCAACAGGCCACCGTGCTCGGGTCCACCCTCTATTGGGTATAATCACCAGCTGTGGACGGGGCAACCGACGCCGGTGACACAGGCCTGCTCGAGAGCGCTTCCCTGCCGAATGGCACGACGACGCTGATTGCGCGCGTCGACAACGAATTTTTGGGCGCGCTGGGGGTGACTGCCTCGACGGCTTTCCTCTCGCTTCCCGAAGGCATTCTCTCGGTACCCTTGACCGGCGACCTGCCCGGGGGCGGGCCGACGAGCTCGACCTTGCCGGGGTCCGTCAACTCAGGCTGCTACGGCTTGGTCTCCGACACAAACAGCGCCTACTGCGAGACCGATTCGATCAACGGAAGCATCACTCCACAGGGAGGCGCGATCATCTCCCTTGCGAATGACGGGACCATGACCACCCTCGCACCCGTGGGCGGCTCGGCGAGCAATAACGGTGGGATCGCGATCGATGGCACGTACGTGTACTGGACCAACAACGTAACCAACGGCCCGGTGACCCAGGGCTCGATCATGCGGGTGGCCAAATCGGGGGGGACCGTGACGAACCTCGCGAACGCCACGCTACCGACGGCTATCGCGGTCGATGCCCATGCCGTCTACTGGAGCGACAAGTTGGCCAAAATCTGGCGGCTGGCGAAGTAACGCGGATCAGCGCAGCGACACGGCCCGCCCGCGCGCTCTCCGATTCCGCGCCCGCGGCGAGCCCCGTCTACCGATCCGCCTCCTCCATCGGAATGTCGATCCAGATTTCCTCCGCGGGCATGAGCACCGGCGAGCCGCACGGGCAATCGCGCACTTCGATGGTCTCACCGCTGTTGGGGATGTGCATGGCGCCCCAAAGGCGTAGCCCCAGCCATTGGTCGCGCGCATAGCTGCGGCCGCAGACGCAGCGCTTCGTCGCCGACTTGCGCGTGGCGATCTGCGTCTGGCCCGTGAGAACCCGCAGGATGCTGCTCAAGGTGAACGCATCGAACGGCTTGCAGAAGTAAGCGTCGCATCCGGCCGCGCGAACTTGCGGAAAGACGGAAGGGTCTTGCGACGTCACGATGATGACCACGCTCTCGCGGGTGCGAGCGTCCGCTTTGAGGTGGCGCGTCGCTTCGAGCCCGCCCATTCCCGGCATCGTGAGGTCCATGAGGATGACCGAGGGGCGCTCGCGCCGCGCCGCGCGAATACCGTCCTCGCCGGTCGCGGCGCCCACGAAGCGATAGCCGTGGAGCCCCAGGCACTCCGCCCATACGCATCGTGCGTCCTCGTCGTCGTCGATCGCGAGAACGAGCGGCCGGACCAGCCCGGCGTCGAGCTTGCCCGCTCCGGGAAGCCGATCGCCCGCGCGTACCGAATCGGTTTGCGTTCTCTGCATCATTTGAATGCCGAGCGGAACTAGCAAGGCGCGCGCCCGCCCGCGCGCCAGCCCTTCGCCCCTGGCGCCCGACCTCGGCGAGGGGCTCCTCGCGACAACGCACACGAACACGCCACACCCGGGCCGATTTGCCGCAGTCGGCCACGTTTGCCTTCTATCGGTTCGACCGCAGCCGGGTCGACTCGTGGCGACCGAGTTCAACCCATCCCGACGGCCCGCTTCCACGAGGGGCGATCGCTCGTTCGCCGCCACCACGCGCCGAGGCACGGCGCATCCGCGAGGAGATGGGCGGCGCCCAGCATTGGCAAGCTCGCGACGTACGGCATGAGCGAGACGTCCGCGAGCGAGAAAGCGTCGCCCGCGAGGTACGTCTCCTCGGCCAGCGCGCGATCGAGCACGCGAAAAGCCTCGGCGAGCGCTTGCTCTGCGGCGCGTTCGGCTCCCGGATCCGGCGCGCGGCCGTCGTGTTTCTTCAAGATTCGCTCGACGGCGAGGGCGCGGGTGTGCGGCGCGACGTACGACTGATCGACGCTGAGCCACTGGTCCATGCGCGCCCGGAGCCGATCCGACGTGGGGGTGAGCGGCGGGCCGCCGAGGGTCCTGTCGAGGTACCGGAGAATCGCGCGCGACTCGTACAAGACGAAGTCCCCGTCCTCGAGGACGGGCACGACACCGAACGGATGGCGCGCCCGGTAGCCATGCGTCTTGTGTTCGGCGGCGAAGAGATCGACATGGACGAAGTCGGCTGTCTTTTCCTTCTCGGAAAGAACGACCAGGACTTTGCGCGTGCACGAGCTGAGGGGGTGACCGAATAGCTTCATCGAAAGCCTCCGTTCGAGAGAGCCACCCCGCGGCGCCGAGGGTTCGCAAAATCGACTCACGACGCCGCGCGCGGCGATCGCAGAGCCGCGAGCAGACGCCGCCTGACTTCGCTTCGCGCGCGGTGCAGGCGCGATTTGAGCGCATCGACCGAAATGCCGAGCCCACCGGCCGCTTCGGCCGCGCTTTCCCCCAGGACGTCGCGGCGGAGAATGACCTCGCGGTGCGCCGGATCGACCTCGCTCAGCACGATCGACAACACGTGGCGCAGCTGCCGATCGGCCAGTTGTTCTTCGGGCGAATCGCCTTCGAGCGCGAGGGTGCTGCCATCGGCGATGAGCACGTAGCGAAGCGAACGCCGCGCGAGGCGCGCGCAGTGCGTTCGCACGGCGAGAAAGAGCCACGTCGAGAGCGCCGCGACGTGCCGGAGCGCACCCACGGAACGCGAGAGCGCCAGGAGCACCTCTTGCGTCGCGTCCTGCGCGTCTTCCGGCGAGATGCAGAGGCGCATCGCGTAGCGAATGACGTGGGCGTGCTGCTCGCGGAGGAGCTCTTCGATGGCGCGCGCATCGCCGGCCGCGGCGGCGTCGATCGCATCGCTTCGCGGCACCGGCTTCCCCATCGCAGTCGTGCCGCGGTTCTAGCGCGGATCGCCCGCACGCGAGCCCGAGCGAGCCCGAGCCAGCCCGCCAGCCCGAGCCAGCGACCATGCCCCGAGCCGCGATGGCGCCCGTGGCGATCCTGGTGATAACTCGGGAACAACCGCTGAACGACCTGGGGTCTTCGCCTGTTCTCCAGCGCCGTTAGTTCAGGTCTCGTGCAGAGTTGGTTCGTCTCGGTCGCGCGAAGCCCCCCGCGCTCCCGATTGTCCCCCTCTTCGAACGCCGTCGCGGCGCCGGACGGCGCTCGCGGATGTGTGTCGGAGTCGTGCCAGAGGTGCCACAACTGCTCGTGGCTTTTTTCTGGACAGCCCCAAGATGTTGGGGCTAGAAGCGTATTTCGCAGGGCGCGCGGCCCCGTCGCCATCGACGGCGACCGCGAGCCATCGGTCTCGGTCAACGGAGCGCGAGCGGAGCAAACCGACCGAGCGGTACGGATCAGTAGCGATGCGGGGGCCTGCAGTAGGCCTGGATGGAGGCGCAGATGCGCCTCCGGAACGCGGCGTTTTGTCTCGATTCGGGGCAATCTAGGCAATCGATCTCACAATCGAATTGCCGAATGCTGAACAAGGTGGCAGCGTAAACTTCTCGTCCCGAGCCTCCTTTTTCCTGAACAGGAGGAACCAATCGTCCGCCAGCGAGGGGCCAACCCGTAGCCGGCGTGCGAAACGGGCGGACAGTGCTCATGTTGAAAAGTTGTGGAGCGTTGCGCTCGAACGAGGGTGCGGGGCATCGGTAAACGCTCGGCTCGGAGCTAAGGCATCGCGCTCGGGCGTGGGGCGCGCGCATGTTGGGGTCATTTCGCCGTCGAGGCGTGGCCCCATTCGCAAAAAGATTTTCGTCCCCAAGGGCTTCCCACCTCGTGCGGTTCAGCACGCGGAGTCGAGCCTACGGGCAGTGGCTTGCGTGGAAATTTGGTTCGTCATTTGGCGGTCGTTCTGGCACGCGCGGGCGTCGCCAGATGGCGAGCGCGCGGAGGGTATCAATGGCAAACTCCTCGGACATCAACGGGCACGGTCTCGGTATGCGAAACGGTCACTCGAAGGCAGCACGTACGGTGGAGAAGCCGGCCGCCTCCGGCAGCGCCAAGAAACGGACTGCCGCGGATGCTCGCTCGAATGCGAGCGCGCACGCGCAGACGAATCCGACCACGCATGCCGGCACGAAGCCCGCGAGGAACGCTCGCGGCGTACGCGTCGAGCGTCGCTTCACGACCGCGGGCATCGATCCGCTGGATACGGTCGTCTTCGAGAGGCGGTCGAGCGCGATCACGAACCCGGACGGAAGCATCGTGTTCAAGATGGAGGGGGCCGAGGTGCCCGCGAGCTGGAGCCAGCTCGCTTCGGACATCGTCATCTCGAAGTACTTCCGCAAAGCGGGCCTCTTCGGCGACAAGGACAAGGGCGAGAAGAGCGTCCGCCAGGTCGTTCACCGCCTCGCGCACACGATTCGCGTCGCGGCCGAGAAGGGCGTGACGGGCGAGACGAGCGCAACGGGACGGAAAGCGCGTGAAGCCACGTCGCCATACTTCGCCACGAAGGCCGACGCCGACACGTTCGAGGCGGAGCTCTCGCACCTGCTCGTCAACCAGCACGGCGCGTTCAACTCGCCCGTATGGTTCAATCTCGGTCTCTGGCACGAGTACCAAATCGCCGGATCGGGCGGCAACTGGGCCTGGAGCGAAGAGGCCGAGACCGTGCTCGAGACGAAGAACGCGTACGAGCGCCCGCAGTGCTCCGCGTGCTTCATCCAGTCGGCGAAAGACGACTTGATGTCGATCTACGAGCTCATGAAGTCCGAGGCGCGCCTCTTCAAGTACGGGTCCGGCACGGGCTCGAACTTCAGCGCGATTCGCGGCCGGCAAGAGAAGCTCTCGGGCGGCGGCACGTCGTCGGGCCTCATGTCGTTCCTCGAAGTGTTCGACCGGGCGGCCGGGGCGACGAAGAGCGGCGGCACGACGCGGCGCGCGGCCAAGATGGTCTGCCTCGACATGGACCACCCCGAGATCGCGGACTTCATCTCGTGGAAGAGCCGTGAGGAGAAGAAGGCGCACGCCCTCATCGCGGCGGGCTTCAGCTCGGACTTCAACGGCGAGGCCTATCACACGATCAGCGGGCAGAATTCGAACAACAGCGTCCGCGTGACCGACGAGTTCATGCGCGCGACGCTCGCCGGCGCCAAGTGGCAGACGCGCTTCCGCACGACCGACGAAGTCTGCGACACCTACGAAGCGAAGGACTTGTGGCACAAGCTCGCGGAGGCCGCGTGGGCCTGCGCGGACCCGGGCGTGCAATACGACTCGACGATCAACCGGTGGCACACGTGCCCGAACACGGGGCGCATCAACGCGTCGAACCCGTGCTCGGAATACATGTTCCTCGACGACACGGCCTGCAACCTCTCGAGCGTGAACCTCACGAAGTTCCTGCGGGACGACGGTTCGTTCGACATCGAGGGCTACCGCCACGCGTGCCGCGTCTTCTTCGTCGCGCAGGAGATCCTCGTGGATCTCTCGAGCTACCCGACCGGGACGATCGCGCAGAACAGCCACGATTACCGCCCGCTCGGCCTCGGCTACGCGAACCTCGGCAGCCTGCTCATGGCGGTCGGCGTTCCGTACGACAGCCGTCAGGGCCGCGCCGTCGCTGCCGCGCTGACGGCGATCATGTGCGGACAGGCGTACCGCGCGAGCGCGGAGATGGCGGGCGCGAAGGGCGCCTTCCCCGGGTACGCGAAGAACCGCGAGCCCATGCTGCGCGTGATGCGCATGCACCGCGATGCGGCGTACGCCATCGATCGCGAGGCGTGCCACCTCCCGGGCGGGGGCTCCGGCATGGAGATGCCGAGCAGTTTGTACCGCGCGGCGTGCGAAGACTGGGACCAGGCGGTGCGCCTCGGCGAAGTGCACGGCTACCGCAACGCGCAGGCGACCGTACTCGCACCCACCGGCACCATCGGCCTTTTGATGGATTGCGACACGACGGGTATCGAGCCGGACTTCGCGCTCGTGAAGTTCAAGAAGCTCGCCGGCGGCGGGTACTTCAAAATCGTCAACCAGACGGTGCCCCGCGCGCTCCGGAGCCTCGGCTACAGCGAGCGCGAAATTCAGGAGATGGTTGCGTACGTCTCGGGCACGAACACACTGCTCGCCGCGCCGCACATCAACCGGCGGACGCTCAAGGAACGGGGCTTGCTCGACGCGGAGCTCGCGAAGATCGAAGCCGCGATTCCGGGGGTGTTCGATCTCGAGAGCGCGTTCGCGACGTGGGTGCTCGGCGAAGAGACGTACGAGCGGCTGGGCGCGGCGAGCGAACGGCGCGCCGCCAACGCAACCAAAGGCTTCTCGCTCCTCGATCACCTCGGCTTCTCGAAGAAGGAGATCGAAGAGGCGAACGATTGCATCATCGGGCGCATGACGATCGAGGGCGCGCCGTACTTGAAGGAGTCGGATTACGCGGTCTTCGACTGCGCGAACCGCTGCGGCAAATCGGGCGCCCGGTATCTCGCGCCGATTTCGCACGTCCGCATGATGGCCGCGGTGCAGCCGTTCTTGAGCGGCGCCATCTCGAAGACGGTGAATCTACCGAACGACGCGACGGTCGACGACGTGCAGGCGATCTACGAAGAAGGATGGCGCCTGGGTCTCAAGGCCGTGGCGCTGTACCGGGACGGATGCAAGGCGAGCCAGCCGCTCTCGTCGTCCGGCGAGAAGAACGGCGAGAAAGACAGCGCCAAAGCGAAAGCCGACGACAAGACGGTCTCGGTGGCGGCGGCCGCGTCGCAAACGACGATCAACCCGGACCCGCTGCTCGCGCCAGTCCCGCAGAGCGCCGGGGGCGAGATGGGGCAGCTCGTACTCCCGATGGCGCCGAACACGCGGATCTACGGCCAGCGCGCGCGCTTGCCGAAGAAGCGCCATGGCTTCACGCAGGAAGCGCGCGTCGGCGGACACAAGATTTTCCTCCGGACCGGTGAATACGCCGACGGCACTCTCGGCGAGATCTTCATCGACATGCACAAGGAGGGCGCTGCCTTCCGCAGCCTGATGAACTGCTTTGCGATGAGCATCAGCATCGGTCTGCAATACGGTGTGCCCCTGCAGACGTACGTCGATCAATTCACGTTCACGCGGTTCGAGCCGCAAGGGCCCGTCGAAGGGCACCCGAACGTGAAGTTCGCGACCTCGATCGTGGACTTCATCTTCCGCGCGCTCGGCGTGGAGTACTTGCACCGCTACGACCTCGCGCACATCAAGCCCGAGGTGGAAGGGCCGTTGCTCGACGCCGCGCGCAACCTCGGCACGCCGCCCGAGCCCCCGAGCATGCGGCAACTGTCCGAGCCGATCATTCAGGAAAAGGCGCGGCCGCGGGACGACACGCCGCCGCCCGTCGCGGCGACCATTCCCGCGGCGGCACCGGCGACGGTGCCCCCCGAGGCCGCGCCCAAGTGGTCACTCAGCGAAACGCTCGGTGACGGCACGGGATCGCCACTCGACGCGCAGCTCGACAAGATGATGGGCGACGCGCCCGTCTGCGACGTCTGTGGCCACATCACAGTGCGCAATGGAGCTTGTTACAAGTGCCTCAATTGCGGCAACTCGATGGGGTGCAGCTGAGTAAAATGAGCATCGCGATAGGCCGACGGTGGCGCGCTGGGACTTTTTCGCCATCGTCGCCGCCGTCGGATTCGCGTGTAGCGCGCCCGGCATAGTCCCGCCGAAGTCCGAGCCTCACG
>DATHQY010000677.1:0-5848 GCA_035482215.1 Polyangiaceae bacterium
CACGGCGTGCGGGTCATCTTCGCGTGGCCGGGGATCGTTCTCGCGACGGCATTCGTGACGTTCTCGTATGTCGCGCGCGAAGTGATCGTCGCGCTCGAAGCGGGTGGTCGCGACCAGGAAGAAGCTGCGATGGTGCTCGGCGCGAGCGGCTGGCAGACGTTCTGGAAGGTCACCGTGCCGAACGTCCGGTGGGCGCTCCTCTACGGGGTCGTGCTTTGCAACGCGCGCACGATGGGCGAGTTCGGCGCCGTCTCGGTCGTCTCGGGTCACGTGCGCGGCGAGACGAACACGCTGCCGCTGCAAGTGGAGCTTCTCTATGACGACTACCGCACGTCGGCGGCGTTCGCGGTGGCCTCGCTCCTGGTCTTTCTCGCGGCGGCGACCGTCGTTGCCAAAGCGCTCCTCGAATCGAAGCACCCCCGAAAGGCACCGTCATGAGCTTCGAAGTCACGCATCTCGTCAAGCGGTTCGGTACGTACGCGGCGCTCGCCGACGTCTCGCTTCGCGTGACGCGCGGGGAAATCCTGGCTCTCCTCGGCCCGTCGGGCTGCGGGAAGACGACGCTCCTGCGTGTGCTCGCCGGGCTCGAAGCGCCGGACGGCGGCACCGTGACGTTCGACGGCGTCGACGTGACGCGCACGCCCGCAGCGGCGCGCCGCGTCGGCCTCGTGTTCCAGCACTACGCGCTCTTCGAGCACATGAGCGTCTTCGACAACGTGGCTTTCGGTCTGCGTGTCCGCAAGACACCGCCGGACCGAGTCCGCGCCCGCGCGGGCGCTCTCCTCGAGCGCGTCGGTCTCGCGAGCCTGGCGTCGCGCGCGCCGTCGCAGCTCTCGGGCGGCCAGCGCCAACGGGTTGCGCTCGCGCGCGCGCTCGCGACCGAGCCGCGGGTGCTTCTGCTCGACGAGCCTTTCGGCGCGCTGGACGCACGCGTTCGAAAAGACCTGCGCGGTTGGCTCCGGGAGATTCACGACGAGATGCGCGTCACGACGGTGCTCGTGACGCACGATCGCGAAGACGCGTTCGAGGTCGCCGATCGCATTGCGGTCATGAACCACGGTCGGATTGAGCAGCTCGGCGAGCCGGCGGCGGTTTTTCGCCAGCCCTCGAGCGCGTGGGTCATGCGTTTTTTGGGAGAGGTGAACGAGCTTCCGCCGCCTGCCGCGGGCGATCAGCCGGCCATCGGTTTCGTGCGGCCCCACGAGGTCGAAGTGTCGCGCACGCGGACGAGCGCGGACTCGCTCACGGCGCGCGTGCGGCGGGTGCAGTCGCACGGCGCGTCGGTGCGGGTGGAAGTGGACGTGGAGCGCGCCGCGCGGCCGTTCGTCGCCGAGCTCGACGAGCAACGGTTCGACGAGCTGCAGCTCCATTGCGGGGAGACGGTGTTCGTCTCGCCCCGCCGCGTGCGCCTCTTCGAGCGAGACGGCGCGAGCGGCGCGGCCTGAGCGGCGCGGCGTCGGACGCGCGCCGCGCTGACCGAGTCAGGAAACGACGGGCCACGCCCGCTTCGCCGCCTGCGCGGCGCGTGCCACGCCCGCGTCGTCGTTCGCGCGACGAAGTTCGGGAGCGTCCTCCAGAACCATGCCGGTGACGGCGCTCTGCAAACCCTCTTCCAGCGAGGGGAGGTCGTAGCCGCCTTCGAGCACGAGCGCGAGGCGGCCCTTTGCGTGATGGTTTGCGACGCGCGCGAGGCTCTGCGCCATCCAGCCGAATGCGCCGGCCGACAGCTCCATCTGCGCGAGCGGATCCCGCAGGGCTGCGTCGAACCCCGCGCTGATCAGCACGAGCTCCGGGCGGTATTCCTCGACGATCGGAAGGATCACGCGCTCGAACGCGCTCGCGTAGACCGCGTCTCCGCGGAAGGCAGCGAGCGGCACGTTGACGGTGAAGCCCGTGCCTTCGCCTTCGCCTCTCTCTTCCGCGGCGCCCGTGCCCGGATAGAACGGGTACTGGTGCGTCGAGAGATAGAGAACGTTGGGATCGCGCCAGAAGATCTCTTGCGTTCCGTTGCCGTGGTGCACGTCCCAATCGACGATCGCCACCCGTTCGAGCCCGCGGGCGCGGGCGTGCGCCGCCGCGACGGCGACGTTGTTCAACAGGCAGAACCCCATCGCCTGGGAGGGTCGCGCGTGATGTCCCGGCGGGCGGAGAAGCGCGACGCCCTTGGGCACCTCGCCGTCGATCAGCTGGTCGATCAGCGCGACGAGGGAACCTGCAGCCAGACGTGCGACATCTACGCTTTGCGCTGACACATAGGTGTCTGGGTCGAGGTAGGCGCTGCGGCCGCGAAGCGTGCCCAGCTCATCGAGAAATCGCGCGTCGTGGACGCGGATCAGTTCGGCATCGCTGGCGGTTCGCGGGATCACCCGACCGGCCGCGATTCCCGCGCGAACGGCGGCATTCAGCGCTGCGCGTGCGGCATGCAGGCGTTGCGGGCGCTCCGGGTGCTCTTCGGCGCTCGCGTGAAGCTCGAAGCGCGGGTCGTCGACGAGGAGAATCCGCGCGCTCGGTGGACTGGGGGACCGGCTTTCCGCGGGCATGATGGACGTCCCACGAGCATGTTGCCGCGCGCTCCGCGCGAATGGTAGCGTTTTTGCGCGCCGAGAGAGACAGCGGCCTCGG
This sequence comes from Polyangiaceae bacterium, assembly GCA_035482215.1. Lineage (GTDB taxonomy): Bacteria > Myxococcota_A > Polyangia > Polyangiales > Polyangiaceae > Palsa-1150. Next base: position 2,623 of record DATHQY010000677.1, read on the forward strand.
GGCTGCAAAGCGCCGCCCGACAGAGTACCGAGCGCCGCGCCGGTTTTCGGAGCGCGCGCGGCATCAGGGGAGATCCGAGGGCCTATGCGAATCAAGATCGTCGCGGTCAACGCACTGATCGTGTTCATCGTCAGCGTGCTGTCGTTCTTGCTTGTGAGGTCGGCGCTCGCGACGGCGACGAGCAACAAGGACCAGCTCGCCGCAGACGCGCAGAACGACGTCAACGGGGCGGCGGCGCGGCTGCAGCTCGACGGCCTTCGGGCGGAGCGCTGGCTCGCGTCCGCTGCGTTGGAGGGGGCGACCATCGACGCGCTCACGAAGGCGACGCAAGAGGCGCGCGGCGACGCAGCCACGAAGCGCTGCGACGACCTCGTGAGCCGCATGAAGAATGCGCCGCTCTTCGAGCGCAACGTGCCGACGCTCGTCGCGCTGGTCGACCCGGCCGGCCACATCGTCGGCCGCAACAACTCGAACTTGACCCGGGGCGACGACCTCGCGGGCGTCTACGCGGGACTCAAGGCGACGCTCGCGTCCGGCCAATCCGGGTCGGACATCTGGTACGAGCGGGATCGTTATCTCGCGTCGTACGTGGCTGTTCGCGACGAGCAGGGCAAGACCATAGGGGGGCTCGTCATCGGGCGCCCGCTGAACGACACGCTCTCGCGTGTCAGTGAGGGCGCGGCGGGCCGCGCTCTCGTGGTCGCTGTTCCGAAGGGCGACGGGTTCGAGGTGGTGGCGCACTCGGCGCAGCAGCTCGCCACGCTCGACGAGGGCGTGCAGGGCGTTGCGAAGGATGCGCTGAAGAATGCGCTCACGCATCAGCAGACGGACGTCGTGCGCGACGGAGACCTCCTCGTGGCCGCGTCTCCGCTCGCCGCGTTCGAAAACGGCCGCCGCGGGCTGCTCGTTGCGGCGGCGCCGGCTTCGGTGATTGCGGATCCGACGGGCGTGCTGTTCCTGCCGGTCCTCGGCGCGTTCGCGATTGGCCTCCTCTTGGTCATCGTCGCGGGGTGGCAGCTCGGGAGCTACATCACGACGCCCATCAACATGCTGGAGGAGGGGCTGCTCGCCATTCTGAACGGGCAGACCGACAAGCGATTCGAGCTCGATCACGCCGAGCTCGGAGGTCTCGCGTTCCGGATCGATCAGCTGCTGAACCAGCTCATGGGGGTCGAGGAAGACACGACGGACGACGAAGGGCGGGTGTCCAAGGTCTCGCAGAATCCGTCGACTTTCAGCGAGTCGCTCGACGTCGAGGAGAAGAAGGCGGGGGCACCGGTCCCCGAGGGCATGGATGCAGCGGCGATCGACCGGCTCGCGGCCGAACCGGCGAACCAATACTATGGGCGCATCTATCGCGAGTACGTCGCGGCGAAGCGCGCCGTAGGCGAGTCGACCGATCACATCAGCGAGGCGGCGTTCTCGGCGCGGATCCGCAACATGGAGGACGACGCGGCGCAGAAGTACGGCCGCTCGGTGCGCTATCAGGTGCACGCCCGAAACAAGGAAGTCGTGCTGCTCGCAGTTCCTCTGCCGTAGTTCGTCCACCGCTTCCGCGTCGCGCGCGGGCCTCCGCGGCTGCGTTCGCAGCGCAGCCCCTCCGTGGCGCGGCCTTCGCGGCTGCGCTCCCGCGCCGCGCTTGGGCTCCCGGGGAGCGTCCAGCTTGCGTTCCCGCGGACGATCGGCACACTCTGCCCGGCGCGGCCTGGCCGCAAGGGAGAGCATGGGTCTGTTCGATCGCTTCATGGGTCCAAAGCCGCCAAAGGCTGCCCCGAGGAATGCCGTCGCCGCAAAGTGGGCGGATCGCGTCGAAAAGCGCGCGCAGAACTACGACCGGCAGGAGGCCATCGCCGCACTCGCCGAGCTTGCGAACGAGGACGCGGCGGAAGTGCTCTTGAAGCGCTTCACCTTCCAGATCGACCCTTCGATCACGGATCAGGAAGAGAAGGACGCGGCGTACCGAGGGGTCTTGCGCGCGGGTCGCGAAGCGGTGGCTCCGGTTCGGGCTTTCGCCGCGAAAGCCGAGAGCCTTGCGTGGCCCATGCGGATCGCGAAAGAGATCCTTCCGGAGGAGGAGTACGTCGGCGAGCTTCTCCAGTGGCTCTCGAAGTGGGACACGGAGTACGCGAAGTTCATCGATCCCAAGGTGCAGATCCTTGCCGCGCTCGAAGAAAAGCGGGACCCGCGAATTCGTGAGCAAGTCGAACGGTTCTTGGAGGACGTGAACGAGCCCGCCCGATTTCATGCGGCTTCGACGCTTCTCGCCCAGGGCGATGCCGCCGCGGGGCCCGCGCTCGTCAATCTCCTGATCGAAGAGGAGAGTGTGCGCGTTCGCAATCGTGTCGCGGACGGCTTCGCAACCCGCGGCTGGACGGTCAGCGCCGACCAGCGGGACGCGGCGCGCAAAGCACTTCCGTCGCCTTTCACCGTGGACGGCGCCGGTCGGGTCGTCAAGCGCTAGCAACGAAGAACGCGCGGACAAAACGAAACCGGCGCCCACGTCGGACGGGGGCGCCGGGTGAACGCGCTTACTGCGCGCGTTACTCGCTGATCTTCGGCTCGGTCGGCAAGTAGAAGCCTAGCGAGATCGTGACCATCTGGTTGAAGACGAACGATTCGTCCTGGCTGTCGATCTTCTGATCGGGGAAGTTGCCGCCCGGTCCCGAGCCGCGCGAGTCGAAGCCTGAGAGGTTCCACGAGAAGGGAAGCGCGCGGTACTCCACGCCCAGCGACCACCATCCCGCGGGGTAGAACTTGAAGCCCACGCCGAAAGTCGGCGCGACCTTCGTGGACGACGCCAGCTGGAACGACTGCGGCGTCGAGCACGCCGTGCAGTTTCCACGCTCCTTGATTCCAACGAATCCGACGCCGCCCGCCGCATAGAAGTCCGCGTCGACGAAGACCTTGTTGAAGATGGCGAGCTTGCCGCGGAACGGAATGAACGTGATCTGCGGCGCGATGACGTACTGCATCTGCGCCGTCTGCTGATCGAAGTTCGGAACGCTGCCGTTATTGCCATACGGCGTTCCGCTGTGGATGACGTTGACCGCGGTGAGGGGGTCTCGAGGAGCCACCTTGTTGATCTGATCGCTGAGATCGGTCGGCGAGCTCACGACGCCCGCCGCGCCCCATACGCCGATCGCGATCCAGTCTTTGATCGCGTAATTGAGCTGGGCTCCCGCGAGGATCGTCCGCCGGTACTCGTCGAGAAGAGTGAACGAGATGG
>DATHQY010000678.1:0-5664 GCA_035482215.1 Polyangiaceae bacterium
GACTTCGTTCTCGCCGGGCCCGGCGTTCTGCGAGAGCTCGCCCAGGAACTTCTTCGTGAAACGCTCGTCGATCTTCGCCTTGTCGGCCTTGTCGTTGAACTTGAGGCGGATGAGCGCCGCTTCGGGCTCCGACACGTGGACCTTGTCGGCGAGCTTCGAGAGCTCGTCGCGCGTCACGCGCCCATCGCCCGTGTGCAGGGCGAACGCGGTCGTCAGCGCTTCGCGCATCTCGTCCGCGAAGTGATCGCGCTTGTCGCGAATCGCGTCGTCGACCTCCACCGTGTAGACGAGGCGAAGGCCGCCCGAGAGATCGAGCCCCGGCGCAATCGCGAAGCCGACGCGATCCTTCAGGTACGTCGGGCAATGCAGGTGGCTGCCGACGGCTTGCCACGCTTTGCCGACCGGCCCGAGCCCCGCTTCCGGCGCGCCGCGCGCGGGGAAGAACCCGTCCATCGTGGGCCAGAGCGCCACGACCGCGCCGACGAATACGGCGGCGACGAAGCCGAGCTTCACCCGCCACGCGCTGTCCATCAGCGGGAGCAAGCCGAACGCGGCCCAGAGGACGACGAGCGCTGCGACGAAAAGGCCCCAAAAGTTGTCGAAGTACGCGAAGAGAATGGCGGAGCCCGCGGCCGTGAGGGCCATGACGAGCGGATTGCGAACCGAGGTCGCGCGAATCCCCCACACGGCGGCGGCCACGAAGGCGACGGTGGCGCCGATGACCGACCAGGGCTCGCCGCGCAACAGCACCGCGACTGCTGCGAGGACGATCGCGATCACGCCGCTCAGGATCGCGAGGACGTTCTTCTTGGGCATGCGTTGTCTCGGCTCGTTCTCGACTCAGTCGTTGGCCGCGGGCTACTTCTTGTCAGAAGTGGCCTTGGCTTCTTTCAAGTCTTTCGACTGCGCCTTCTCCGGGTCGACATACGGCGAGATCGTGTTGGACAGCACTTTCACTTCGACGCTCGGCGCGATCTTCACTTTGGCGAGATGATCCGTCATCTCGATCAGCTGCCCGATGAGGCCCGCGTTGGTCACGACCTGGTCGCCTTTCTTGAGGGCGGCCCGGGCGGCGGTTTCCTTCTTCTGACGCCGAGACATCAGGAACAAGAAGGGCCCCATGACGACCACCACCATCAGCAGCGGTAGCAAGCCGGTGAGCGCCGATTGGCCCTGGCCACCGCCGCTCGACGCAAGCGGCGTCGAATCGGACACGGTGCCGGGGCTGGTGGCTTTCGGCTGGACGTTCTGGGCGAGGAGCAGGTCGTTGGATAGAATCGGGGAGGACACGGAGCGCTCCGATAGGCCGCTTTGCAGATATCGCCGGCGATTCGCCGGCCGCGGCCGGGGGCTGGGATAGTCTCTGGGGACGCTGTCGTCAACCGGGCGAGGGCGCCGCGCTGCCGACGTCGCGCTGCGAAGCGTCGTCACGCACGCGGCGGAGGTCGCGCGCGTGGCGGACGTCGTGGCGCGAGCCGATCAGTTGTCGCGCGCGCAGCGGAACCCGACATTGGGCCCCGCCTCGACGGCAGAACCCCAGTCGCGGGCCGTCGTTCGGCTGAGCGAAGGCGGCGAGAGCCAGCCGCCGCCGCGAAGCACGTGCGCGGAACCGGCTCGAGGAGCGGGACCGGGCGCGAGCGATTCGACGTACCAGTCGGCCGTCCATTCTTCGACGTTGCCGCTCATGTCCTGCACGCCGAAGAGACTCGCCCCCGTCGGATGCGTACCGACGCGCGCAGGCCGAGGTGCACACGTCTTTGCGGACTGGTCGTTGATGAGCGTGATCGCGTTCGTGCAAGACGGAGCGCCGCCCCACGGAAATGCCACCGCCATGGGACCGCGGGCCGCGTACTCCCACTCGACCTCGGTTGGCAATCGCTTGCCGGCGAAGCGGCAGTAAGCCTCCGCGTCGCTCCAGTGGACGCACGAGACGGGCAGATCCGGATCGCCTGCGTCATACGTACAGGTGGCGCTGGCGCGCACGGGACGAGCGCAAGCGTGGGCGTCGACGCACGCGTGGTACGCGCCGACGGTGACCTCGGTGCGGTCGATCCAGAAATCCGGCAGCGTGACCGGTCGCGACGGACGTTCGTTCGTCGGCGCGTGCGGATTCGACGACCCGGCGACGAACTTCCCCGCGGGCAGCTTCAACATGCCGTCCTGCGCGACGACCGTCATGCGCGCGAGACCGGTTCGCGGCGTCGGCGTGTCGTCATACGGGTTGTCGGACGGATGCGAGTCGTCCGGTTCGCTGTCGACGTGCGCGCCTGCCGAAGGTGGCGGGAGCGCGGCGCTACCGGTGGCGTTCGCACCGGCGAGGCTCGCGCGGGCCGGCGCCGAGGAAGCGACGGCCGTGGGGTTCGGCGCCTCTGCGCCAACACCGATGGCCGACGCCACGCGTGCAAGCGCGACACCCGTCACGGCAGCGACCAGAACGACGCTGAGCGTAGATCTCGAGAGCATGGGTCGATGAAGCTCGCCTCCTGGGATGCTGCCTGACACAAAGCAAACGGGCCAGTAGTTTGCTCATTTCACGCAAACGACACGCGGTGCGTCATCGCCGAAGGTGCATGGGTACACGCTATTTCGCGCGAAAGTAGAAAAGCCTCACACCCATGCATTCATCACGCAAGTCGTACAAGCCCGACGGGGCCCGCCGCCGCACGTTCTGTAGCGCCGGACGGTAGCGCCGGACGGAGTCCGCCGCGTGAATGACGGACCGAATCGACTGCCGCGTTAGACCTACAGGCAATTCGCGGCAAGCTCCGCCAGATCGCTCCTCTCGCCTTTCGCGAGCACGATGTGCGCAGCGAGCTTTTCGCCGCGGAATCGCTCGGCAGCAATGCTCAATCCGTTGGACGCGCTGTCGACGTACGGATTGTCGATCTGGCCCGGATCGCCCGTCAGCACGATCTTCGTGCCGTCACCCGAACGAGTGATGATCGTCTTCACTTCGTGCGGCGTCAGGTTCTGCGCCTCGTCGACGACGATGAATTGCTGCGGAATCGAACGGCCGCGAATGTAGGTGAGCGGCTCGACCTGAATCTGGCCGCTCTCGAGCAGCTCGGCGTACGCGCGCGGACCTTTGCGCGAGCCCGTCGCGAACAGAAACTCGAGGTTGTCGAAGATCGGCTGCATCCACGGGTTGAGCTTCTCGTCGACGTCGCCCGGCAGAAATCCGATGTCGCGGCCGAGCGGCATGACCGGCCGTGAGACGAGAATGCGGGTGAAGGCGCCGTCCTCGAGCGTGCGCTTGAGGCCCGCGGCGAGCGCGAGCAGCGTCTTGCCCGTCCCCGCTTTGCCGACCAGCGTCACGAGCCGGACCGATTCGTCGAGCAGGAGGTCGATCGCGAACGACTGCTCCTTGTTGCGCGGGCGGATCCCCATGACGCCCTCGCGCGGCACGCGCAGCGCGACCACCATGCGCTTCTGGGCGTCGTAGCGGCCGAGGGCGGTGTGGGACGGGTTCGCCCGGTCGCGCATGAGCACGCACGTGTTCGCACTGAGCGATGGATCGCGCGGCGCGATGCGGCCGTCGCGAAAGAAGCCGTCGATTTCCTCGCCGTCGAGCTCCACCTCCACGATCCCACTCGCGAGCTGCTCGACGTCGACGCGCTGGTTTTCGTACGTCTGCGACACCATCCCGAGCGCGTCCGCTCGGATCCGCAGGTTGGTGTCCATCGTCACGAAGATCGTGGGGCGGCCCGCGTCGTTCTCGCGGACGTCGAACGCCGTCTGCAGGATGGCTTGATCCATCGCCGTGTGGTCCACCGCGCTCGGCAGCTCGAGCCGCTTGGACGGCACGGCCACGCGAAGCGTCCCGCCCGAATCGAGAGGCACGCCATTCGACAGCGATCCGCCGCGGTCGCGGAGCTCGTCGAGCAGCCGGGCGATCGACCTGGCGTTGCGTCCACGTTCCGAGCCCTCCCGCTTGAACTGGTCGACCTCTTCGATCGCGTAGATCGGAATGATGACGTTGTTGTCCTCGAATCGGAAAATGGACTGCGGATCGTGAATCAGGACATTCGTGTCGAGGACGTAGTTCTTCTTCATCGGGCGGTTTCTCGTTCGCCGCGGCCGCCGCGGCCGGAGAGAGAGAGCCCCGTACCTGGGCAGGGCGTCGCCCGCAAGCGCCGAGGTCGATCTATCTTTGTCACCGTGAACCTGCGAACCCGCCCCCCGACATTCGAATCCGGTGAATCCGCGGGGTTCGGCGCCGCCACGGCTCGATCCGGCGTTTCGGGCGGTTCCGTACGTCTCGCCGCGATCGAACGGCTCCTCGTGTACGCGTCGCGCGCGATTGTGCCCCTCGCGGCGTTGACGCCGATCGAGGCGCGCGCCGAGCGCGAGCGGCTGACGGGCGCGCTCCGTGCGGGCCACGCGCTCGCCCCGCGCTGGCATTATGCGCCGCCGCCGGCCGACGATGGCCTGCGTCGCGCCCTCGACGCCGCCGAAAGCGTTCTCGCGAGGGCGCCGGAAGGACCGCTCGACGCGCTGTACGTCGGACGGATCCGCGAGCTTGCGCTCGAAGCCGCCCTATGCGCCGCCGCGGGGACGCGCGAGCTCGGCCGGCTGGCGACCGCGCGGTACGCGGCGAGTGAAGCGGGTCGCGGTACACCCCGCGGCGAGCGCGAACCGCAGGCCACGGCGCTGTGCGCACGCTGGCTTGCGAGCTCCGGCGGCGCGAGCTCCGGCAGCGCACGAGCACACCCGAGTGCGGGCACCGTTCGCCGCGCGGCATCCTTCGCCACGTGCCTTGCATTGCGCAGCGACGACCCTCACGCCGGATCCCTTTTGCAACGCATGCGTGCCGAAGTCGGGCGTCTGGGGCTGCCCTTTTCCGTGCAGGCCGCGCCGGCGCTCGCCGCTCTGGCCGCCACGGGGGAGGACGTCATCCTCGTCGCGACCGGCCGCATGCTCACGGCGGAAGTCGTGGAACGCACCGTTCTGCACGAAGTCCACGGACACGCTTGGCCTCGCGTACGTGCGCGCTACGCGTCGTCGGTGCTTTTCCGCGCAGGAACCGCGCGGGGCGTGGACGAACAAGAAGGCCGCGCGCTCTGGCTCGAGCGACGCACGGGATGGCTCGGCACTGCGCGAAAGCGCCAGCTCGCAACACGGCACGACGCAGCTTGCGCCATGGTGGACGGAGCGTCCTTCGCCGACGTGGTCTGCCGCCTCGTTCGGATGCACGGGGCGTCCCCCGAAGAAGCCGTCGTCGTGGCCGAACGGGTCTTTCGCGGAAGCGACGGGACATTCCCCGGCCTCGGGCGCGAACGGGTGTACCTACCAGCGCTATTGCGCGTCCAGGCGCGGCTGGAGGACAAACCGGACGACGAACCGGTCCTCGCCAGCGGCCAGATTGCGGTCGACGCGGTCGACGCACTTCGCCCATACGCCCCGCCGGTCGAGCACCATTCGACGAAACGGATGCCGCGCCGGGGCGACGAACGCGACTAAGCGTGTTCGCAGCGCAGGCCACCGCCGACGCGCCCGCGTCGAGCGACCGCAGGGCCGTCCCTTGGACACCCCGCGCCGTCCCGAGACACGTCAGCGGCTCCTTTCGGGGAGGCCCCGGGCCGAAACCTGCGGCTATAGGCCTTCCATTGTCTTGGCAATGAAGTGCCCATAGTTTGGCCATTTTCGCGCGGGCTCCGGGTTTTC
>DATHQY010000679.1:0-3172 GCA_035482215.1 Polyangiaceae bacterium
AGGTTGTTCGTGTTGCGGTCGAGCAAGTAAAGGAACTGGTTCAGCTTGGACGGACCCGGAAGCTGAACGATCGCGGCGTGGCCCCAGCCGTCGTCGTCCTGCGACCCGTTGGCCGACACGAAGTTCGCGTTGGTGTCGTTCACGGTCGCGGGGCAGCCGGTGTTCGTCGACGTCGGCGAGTAACCGCCGCTGATCGGATTCGTGAAGTCCGGATCGAGCTCCAGCACGTTCTGCATGAAGTACCAGGTCTGGCCGTCGTCATCCGACTCGGCGGCGAGCACCGATTCGTCGATGTCCTTCGGGCGCCAGTCGAAGAGGCCGATGATGGGCGCCTTGCCGCCGAACGCGTTCCCGGTCGTCGTGTTCGCCGTGAAATACGTGAGCGGGAAGTACGCCGGGGTGAGCGGCACCATCGGGTCGGTCTGCGTGGTTTCGAACTTCGAACCCGTCGTGTGGGTGATGCGCGTCGGGGCGCCGCCGTCCGTCGGGTAGTTGCAGAACCCGAAGGCGGGGTCCGGCACGTTGCCGGCCGCGAGGAAGGGCGGGCCGCCGTCGTCCGTCGCGATCGTCTGCGTGTTGTTCGGATCCGTCGCGAGGTTGTTCACCATGAAGGGCGTCGCCCCATTCAGGGCGCCTTCGCCGATCGCCGTTCCCTGGTTGATGAGGGCCTGCATCGGGAAGACGCCCGGCGCGACCGTCGTCACGAGAGCCTGCGGGGCCACGGTGGCCGCGTCGCTCGCCCCCGCGTCGATCGGAACGCTACCCGAGTCGACCGGCGCGGTGCCCGAGTCGACCGTGACGCCCGCGTCGCCCGCGGCCGTGCACGTGATCGTCGTGGTCGAAACGGCAGGGCAGCCCGCGGTCGTGTCGCCGTCGGAAACCGTGAGCGTCAGCGTGACCGAGCCGGCCGTGGTGCACGTGAAGGAGGTGCTGGCCGTCGAAGCGCTGCTGAAGGTGCCCGAGGTCGACGTCCAGGCGTACGAGAGCGGGGAAGGCCCGTTGTCCGGATCGTGCGCCGCGCCGGTCACGCCGAGGGCGCTTCCGACGCTCACCTGGTTCGGGGTCGCCGAGACGGCGTCGATCGTCGGGCAAATGTTGGTGACGCCATTGACGTTGACGGTCCCCGTGCTCGGCGGCTCGTGACAATCGAGGTGCACCGTGACGCTGGTCGTCATGCCGGCGGCGATGCTGAAGGTCGCCGAGCCCGCGCACGTGGTGACCCCGTCCGTCGCGGTCGCGCTGAGGACGAGCGAATAGCCGCTGCCGGCGGGGAGTCCGCCGACCGTGAACGACAGGCCCGAGGAATGCGAAAGATCGACCGGGCCGGTCACGGTGAATCCGTTCGGACCCGTAATGACGTAGGTGGCCGTGTTGATCGTGATATTGCCGCCAATCTGCAATTGCGCGCCGATTGCGCCGGTTGTCTCTTCGCTGGCCGGCCCGGTTCCGGGAGTCGAGCTGGAGCTGGAACACGCCATAGTGCCGCAGGCGCTCGCCACGACTAGGGCAACGAGCGACACTGCTTGTTTGGATCGTCGATTCATCGGATTTCCTCGAGAGTCAAAAAGTCGAATTCAAATGACAGGGGTCCGGCTGCGCATGGGCAGTTATCGTGCCCCTTCCTCCGGCTTGCCGATGTCTTTGCATTCGCGTGGTCTGCGCCGTCGCGGCGGCCTCGCGCACGGAACGACCTCCGATTCTCGGAAGCGTGGGCTTCGATTTCCGGAAGGGAGAGGTCGCTTGCGACGCGCCGGCGGGGCCGGCCGACGACCGTCCTGTTGGGGGGACGCGCCGGAAACCCAGGACGAGTGCGCTTTCTCGCAGTGTTCGATGTCCCACGGCCTCGCGCGTACGATGGGGTCATGGCGATGACGAAGAAGGCGAAGAAGACCCAGCAATCGAGGGGAACGAAGGGGACGGGGAAGAAGAGCGCTGTCGCGAAGAAAGGCGCCGTCGCAAGGACGAGCGCGGTCGCGAAGAAGGGCGCTGCGCCGAAGAAAGGCGCCGTCGCAAAGAAAGGCGCGAAAAAGGGCCCCGTCGCGAAGAAAGGCGCCGTCGCAAAAACGGTCACGGCGACGAAGGCCGGTTCCGCGGCCAAAAACACAGCGACGGCCAAGAAGGCCGCAAAGACCACCACGCGCGGCGTGAAGGCTCCGGTCCGGCGCCGGCGCGACGCCCTGGGGCACCTCGACCCGACCTACGCGGCGGATCTTCTCGGCCAGAGCGAGAAGCAAACGGACGACGACACGGCGTTCCTCGGCGGGAAGCTCCGCTCGAGCGACGACCTCGCCGAGGAGTTGGGCGAGCAGTTCGTCGGCGCCGCGACCTCGGGCGAAGACTCGGCCGAAGACTCCTTCAACGAGGACGTCCCGGAGGATCGAGGCGGTCCGTTCGTCCCGTCGACCGGCGGCGCCGAGTTCGCGGAAGGCACGGACGCGTCGAACCCCATCGACGCGAAGCGCGAGCCGTTCCCGCGGACTTAGAGCGATCGCAATCGCCTACGCGACGGCGATGGTCTTCTCGATCCCCTCGAGGATCGGCATGAGGCCGCGCAAGTCGCTCTGGCGCGCGACGCGCATCGCCTCGTCGAGGTACCGGCGCGCGTCGCCCGGGTGCCGGCGCGCGTTCGCCACGCGCGCCATGACCCCGAGCAGGTGGGCGCGGTGTTCGCTCGCCGGGGGGGCGCTGCCGAGCGCCTCGTGGAGCACGCCCTCCGCGTCCGACCAGCGCTGCAGCGCGGCGAGCGCCTCGGCGAGCTTGCGCGAGAAGACCAACGTTGCCGCAAGCGGATCGTCGAGCTCGCCGCGGTGGATCTCCCGCCGCGCGAGTTCGAGGGCGTGGTGGAGCGCGCTCACGGTGCCGCCTAGGTCGCCGTGCAGCGTTCGTCGCACCGCGAGCGCATCGAGCAGCGACAGGGCTTCGAGAGCGCTGCCGCCGTGCGCCGCGTGTTTGGCGCGCACTTCCATGGGGCCGTCGGTCGCAATCTCCGCGGCCTGCGCGAAGAGCTCTCGCTTGCGCCCGGCCGGGATCGCCGAGAGCGCAACGAGCCGCATCATCGGGTGCGCGATGCGGATGCGCGGGTTGCCTGCGACGACCATCTGCGCTCGGTAGAGCGAATCGAGCGCGGGGACGACGTCCATGCCGGACGGAAGGAGGCGCGTCAGCGTCTCCT
>DATHQY010000680.1:0-16302 GCA_035482215.1 Polyangiaceae bacterium
CTCGCGGCGAGCGGCATTCCCGTTTACGTCGTGGGCGTGCCCGGGCCGGGCCCGTACGAAGAGCCGGGCCAGATCCTCGATCAGCTGGCGACGGCGGGCGGCACGGCGCGCGCGAGCGAACCGCTCTTCTACCAGGCGACGACCACCGATCAGTCCGAGCTTCAGGCGATCTTCGATCAGGTGGCCGCGCAGGCCACGGCCTCGTGCACGTTGACGCTGAACAACGTCCCGCCCGATCCGACCGAGGTCAACGTCTTCCTCGACGAGCAGCCCCTCCCGCAATCCGGGGCGAACGGATGGAGCCTCGACGGCCAGACCGTCACGATCCTCGGCGAGTCGTGCACGGAAGTTCTGAACGGCACCGTGCTCGACGTGCGCGTCGTCGCGGGATGCCCGACCGTCACGAGGTAGGAGGCGTCGCTAGTGAAGCGTGTACCAGCGGCCTTCGTGCTCGACGACGGGCACGGACGGAATGCGCTGTGGAACCGGCTCGTCGCGAAGCGGGTCGCTCTGGGGCCGCGCGGGCGAAAGCGTGTCATTGCGCGCGGCGGCGATCGCCGCATCGACCTCGGCCTCTTCGCGGGCCCATTGCGCGAGCTGCGCTTTCGCGCGGCGCCGCTTCTTCACCCACGCGGCGACGGCGAGCGCGGAAATCAGGACCCAGAGGAGCCCTCCGCCGGTCAGCACCGGCCAGTAGCCGAACCGACGCGCGACTTCTTCGCGCCATTCGTATTCGAGCTTGCGGATATCGGAGTCATAGGCGTCGCCGAGCGCGCGCTCGAACGGTGCGCCGCCGCGGACGCGCTCGATGAGCGATCCGAAACGCGCGCGATCGGCGTCGCGCATCAAGAAACGCACGACGTCGGCCGCCTCGGCATACGCGATGCTGACGTCCATCCGGTCGGTCGGGAGCGACTGATCGAGCTCCGTGAGAGGCAGGAGCCGCCGGGACAGCGACGCGTCCCACAGCGTCTTCGTGCGCGCCCAGGGGATCTCGCCCGACTCGTGGATCGCGAGGCCCTCGTTGAACCACCTGGGGACGGCGTGGTCTGCAACGGCGTCCGACAGCGCCACGTGCGCGAGCTCGTGGCCAAGAAGCTCCACGAGGTCCGTCCCCTCCCACGTGTACGGCGCCTGCATCGAGAGCAGCACGAGATGCTCGGAGGGGTACGCGACGGCGGCCGCGTACTCGGGCGGCGGGGCGCCGCGGGGGGAAAGCTGGTTCATCTGGTCGGGGGTCCGCGCGACGCGCACGAGGGCGTGCGCAAGCACCGGCTGCCCCAGGTCCTCGGCGAGGCGTGCCCGAAAGCCTTCGGCTTCGTGCACGAGCGGCTCCACGCGGCTTCGCGCGCTCCCAGGAAACTCGAAGACAATCCAGCCGGCGTCGATGCGCTGGAACTCGCTCGGGACCGGCCCGAGGGACACGGCCGCGGGCTGCACCACCACGGAGACGTCGCGCGGGGGCAGCTCGTTGTCGCCCGCCTCGTCGGCACGACCGGCGGCGGGTAGGAGGACGGCGACGAGACCGATGACGAGCGCCAGAAGCGAAAGCAGAAAGCGCCGTCTCAGCGGTTGCGTTGCCGTCGGTCGCATTACTTCGGCACCTGCAACTCAAGATGGATCGTCGGGGAGCTCGTGTCGCGGGTCGAAAGATAGATCGCCGCGGCGGCGGCGGCGGCCGCACCGAGCCCGCCCCAAAACCAGGGCGACTCGTAGAACTGCCCGTGCGAGCCGCTCCGCTCTTGGGGCACCTCATGCGTCGCCAAGCGAGGAGGGACGTTGACGGGGACGGGCGCCGCGCCGGGCGCGTAGACACGATCGAGCGATTGCACCGCTCCTGACCACGATGCCGAACTCGCGGCGGCGGTTGCGGGATCGGGCGTATCGGGCGAGTAGAGCGCGGCGTCGAACGTGCCCGACTCCGGGAGAAAGACGTGCGCTGTCGGATGCGCCCCTGCGTCCATCCATACGGCCACGAGCGCACGCACCGAGAACCGGTGGGCGATCTCGGCGAGGAGCACGCGCGAGGGTGCATCGTCGTTGCGCAGCGCGGCCACGGTCTGCGCGAGGTCGCGAAGCGCGGCGGGGGCGTCGGGCGGGGCGGGGTCGCCGCATAGAACGCGCGCGCTGGCTTCGTCGACGCTTCGCGCGCGAAGTGCCCGATCCCCATAGAGGCCGATCGCGAGTGGCCACGCAGCGTCGGTCGCTCCGGGAAATGCAACGACGGCGAGGCCCTGGCCCGGCGCGGCTGCGGCCGCCGGCGCCACGGTTGCCGGACCGGGAGCGGTTGCCGGCGCCGCCGCGGGCGCCGGACCGGGAGCCGTTGCCGCTGCGGGCGTCGGACCCGCCGCCGGGCTCGGAGCGCTTGCCGGAGCCGCTGAGGGGCTCGCAGAGGAAGAGGCGGGGGCCGGGCTCGGGGTTTGCGCGGCGATCGTCGCGGTCGGCGCGGGATCCGCCGCCGCAGAGACCGGAGAAACGACTGTGAACAGCACGAGAGCGGCGCACTGCGCTGTCCGTCGAACCGCCGAACCCACCGCTCGAGTCCCGCGCATGATTCTCTCGTTGCTCCTCTAAGAAGCGGCCGGTGGCCGGAGGCCTCGCTCTAGCACGGGTCACCGCACGGGACCGCTCGGGCCCGCACAGTTGGGCCTACCGGCCCGCGTCGGGGCCGTCGGGGCTCGCGAGAAGGTCCGCCGTCGCGGAGAACGCCGGGGCGCGCTGGTCGATGGCCACGTGCAGCGGCGGATCTTGCAGCGTCACGGCGCCCATGACGGCGACGAGCACGGCGATGGGCGCCCCGACGAACGCGATGGCGCGCTGCAGGGTCAGCGAAGGATGCGCCGCGACGAGCGCCATGGCGGTGAAGGCCAGCACGTCCACGACGGTGCCGCCCGCCGCCGCGGATTGAGGGTCGCGTGCGATGGCGCCGAGGAAGCGAGCCGCGACGAACGCGAGCGCGGCGATCGCGACGAGCGCGAGCAGCCCGCCGAGCGCATTGCGAAGGAACGGAGACGCGCTCTGGAGAATGACGACGACGCGCGCGCACGCCACGGCCGACGCCACCGTGACCGCGGCCGCACCGAACGCGAAGGTGACGCCGGCGAGCGCGTGTTGATGGGTCGCTGCGCGAAGGACGCCGCCGAAGAGGGCGAACGCCACGAGGAGCGAGGCGATCCACAGCGCGACGCCGAAGGCGCGCAGGCCCACGTCGGACCCCGCATAGGGACGTAGCCCCTCGCGCGCGCCCCGGAGGACGACGACGGCCGCGATCATCGGCAAAAGAGCGGCCGAAGCGAGCGCGATCCAGACCCGGGGCAACCCCTCGGTGCTCTCGACCGCGGCGGCGACGCGGCTCGTCGCCGGAAGCGCGCACACGAGCGCGGCCGCCGTGCCTACACCCACCGCCGTGCCGAAGCGCACGGCGGTTGACGGTTTCGGTGGAGGCGCCGCGAACGGGTTCGGAGCGAAGGGAGGCGCGAACGGCGAGAACCGGTTCATCGGGGCTCGGCACTGTAGCCCACTTCCCTCGGGCACAAGCCTCGTGCTACGGGCCGAAGCATGTCGAGCGGCGCCGACGCGAACGCCAGCGGGGAGGGTCGGCTCGGAGGCGCTCGCGCCGATTTCGTGGCCTCCCTCGGGCGAAAGGTCTCCGATACGCGGGGGCTCCTGTCGGTTCTCGACGACGATCCGTCTTCCAAGCTCGCGCGCGACGAGCTTCGCCGCCGCCTCCACGCGCTCTGCTCGGGAGCCCGCCTTCTGCGCTTCGAGGCGATGGCGCACTCGCTCCAGGATGCGCTCGCGGTCCTCGATCGCGCCGCGCAGATGGGTGAGTTCGGCGAGGCGGAGGTCGCTTTCACGGCCCAGGTGCTCGACGATTTGCCTGCGCTCGCGTGGAGCGAGGGGCCCTCGCGGAACGCGGCCGCACGCGGCGGCGGCGAAGCGCCCGCCGAGCGGCGCGCGCTCCCCACCACGGTTCTTCTCGTCGGAGCCGGTGCGTTCGCGGACGCGCTCGGCGAAGGGGCGAGCGCACACGGGCGAACTTTCGAGTGCGAGCGTACGGAAGACGTGGAAGCGGCGCTGCAGCTCGCGCGGGCGTACGCGCCGGATCTGGTCCTCGTCGACGGGGATTTTCCGCGGGCGGCCGACCTGGTCGAGGCGCTGCTCGACGATCCGCTCACCGAGCCCGTGCCCATCGTCGTCGTGGGTTCCTTTCGCGCCGCTGAGGAGAGTGCGCGCTTCACGGCGCTCGGCGTGGCCAAGATCCTGCGAAAGCCGGCGTCGGGCGACAAGCTCCGCGCGGCTTGCGAAGAGATCCTCGAATCGCGCGAGGAGCGGACGCAGCGCATCACGCTCGGCGAGCCGACGCTCGAGCAGCTCGCGGCGCGGCTCGCGGAGGAGCTGAAACGCGCGCTCGTCGACAGCGTCGAGCCCCAGGGGCGCGCGGTGCGCGTTCCGCTCGGTGAGGGCACGGAGGTGTTCGGCGCGATGTGGGGCGCGATCGCGCGCGTGCAAGAGATCGTCACGCAGCGAACGGGAGGGGCGATTCGCTTCGGCGGCGACGCCCCCGAGGGGGCGATTGCGCTCGCGCCCTGGCTCCACCAGGAAATGCCCGGCGCGGACCGCATGGCGGGGCGTGGACGGGGCGCGGCGGCGGACGTGCGCATGAGCGGCCGGCGGATCGTCGTGGCGGACGACGATCCCGGCGTCACATGGTTCATCTCGGATCTGCTTCGGACAGCTGGATGCGAAGTCTTCGAAGCGCTGGACGGGACCGCGGCGCTCGAGCTCGCCTACCGGATGCAGCCCGAGCTCGTCGTCAGCGACATCCTCATGCCCGGGCTCGACGGGTTCGCGTTGAGCCGGGCGTTGCGCCGGGACGTCGCGCTCCGCGACACGCCGGTGATTCTGCTTTCGTGGAAGGAGGATCTCCTCCAGCGCGTGCGCGAGCTCGGCGCGAGCGCCGCCGCGTACATGCGAAAAGAGACCGACTCGCGCGCGATCCTCGCCCGCGTTCGCGAGGTCCTCCGGCCGCGCGCTCGCATCGAGATGCGCATCCGGGGGGCCGCGGAAGTGCGCGGGCGGCTCGACGAGCTGTCGCCGCGGCTTCTGCTCGACCTCGTGTGCATCGTTCGCAAAGATGCGCGCATTGCCGTACGCGACGCCTCGTTTCTCTACGAGATCGACATCCGCGGTGGAGCACCCCGCAAGGCGACCCGAACGGCGAGCGACGGCGGCTACCAGAGCGGCGAACGCGCGCTGGCGAGCCTGCTCGGCGTGGGCGCGGGGCGGTTCGTCGTCTCGTCGACGCAGGATCCCGTGCGGGGGGATCTGTCGGGGACGCTGTTCGATCAGCTCGCGGGCCCCATCGCCGCCGCGCGCGGAGCCCTCGCGGCGACGACGGGCGCCGCGGCCATGCAGGTCGAGCGAATCGGCTTCGATCGGCCCCTGCTCGAGGAGTACCTCCGGGCGACGCCCGATCCGGCGCGATCGATCATCAAGCGCATCGCGGACGGATCGTCGCCGCGGCAGATGCTCCTTGCGGGAGACGTCTCTCCGAGCCTGCTCGAGGACGTGCTCGCCGACCTCGCCGCCCGCGGCGCGATCCGAACCGTCGATGGCACCGACGGGGCCGACCTCCTGACGCCCGCGGTCCAGGCGGCGCTCGCCGTCGTCCGTGGCCACCCGCCGCGCTCGGCGCCGCGTCTGCCTCCGAACGCACGACCGAGCGTTCCGCTTCCGCTCGCCAAGGTCCCGCCGCTCGCGGCGGCTTCACCCGAAGCGCCTCCCGTCTACGAGACGCTGCAACTCAGCGACGCGCCTCCGCCGATGCAGCCCGACGAGGACAGCGATCCGATCCCCTCGTCGCTCGAAGACGCGGTGATGCGCGAGATCAGCGACCGCTCGCCCTCGCCGGGCGCCGCGCATCCGAGCGCGCCGCAGCTGCCGCCCATCGTCGAGCCGAGCGAGCTTCGCCCGCGGTCGTCGAATCCGCCTTCGCTCGAGGACGAAGGCGACCTGCGGCGCGAAGACGACGCCCTCCTGCCCTCGATTCCGCCGGATGCCGTCGTTCCCGAGACGGTGAGCGCCGACATGCCGGCGGCCGCCACTTCGGCGGCGGACGGCCCCTTCGTTTCGCCGTTCGCCGTGCCGGAGGCGCCGCGCGAGGCCGCCCGGGGCGGCGAGCCGGATGCGCGAGCCGCGCCGGTCGAAGGCGTGGGGGCGAAGGCCGGCAACCCGGGGACGGTGACGCTCGAGAGCGCCAAGCGCGTCGAAGGGCCCGGTGCGGCGCCGAAGACGCCGTCCTCCTCCGAGGTCAGCCCCGCAACCGGGGCGCCGGGGGCCCCGCGCGTCGTCATTGCGCCGTCCTCCGGCCCGGCGGCGCGGTCGCCGGTGGCTGCTCGGCCCCCGTCGAGGCGGACCCCGTGGGGCCCCATCATGGCGTTCGTCCTCCTGGCGGCGGGGGCGGCGGCGGCGATCTACTTCACCGGTACCGGGCTCGATTCGTCCCCCGCGGCGCCGTCCGCAACGTCGCCGACGGCGGCGGCGCCTTCGTCCACGCCCGTCCCTCCGAAGCCGAGCACGCCGCCGCCCGCTGCAGCGCGCGCGGAGAGCGACGAGCCACCGGCGGGCGTGCAGATTCCGCCGGGTGCGGGGTATCTCGAAGTGAGCGCACCGACGGGGGCCAATGTCCGCGTCGACGGGGTGTGGGCGGGAGCCGGTCCCATCGCTTCCCGCGTCGTCGCCGCGGGCTATCACGAAGTGGTCGTCGAAACCGGCGGGCGCGAATCGAAGCAGGTGGTCGAGGTTCGCGCGGCGAAGGCGACGCGGGTGCGGTCGGCGGCCGCCCCGTGACGGACGCGTTCCCCCCGCGGGCGACGTTCGTTCTGCTCCTCGCGCTCGGCTCCTGCCACCGGTCGCCGGCGGGGACGGCGGAGCCGTCGCTCCCCATGACGGCGAGCGACGTCCCCGACGCGTCGTCGCCCGCGTTCCGTCCGGTCGTACTCGACGCCGCCAGGGCGCCGGAGACGTGCGCGTTCGGCCATCGCGGCGTTCTGCTCGACTTCGGCGACTCGTCGATGACGGCGAGCCTCGGGGGCGGATCGTTGCGGCTCGGGCCCGACGAGAACGTGGAGCGCGAAGGCGCGAACTGGCTGCGCGTGCGATCGCACGTGGTCTCCGCGAGCTTCTACTGGCCGGTCGGCGGCGGCACCGACGCCGAGGATGCGTCCGGGAGCGCCTACGTCGAAGCGAGGGTGCGCGGCCTTCGTGCGCACGCCGTCGCGGTGGCGATCGACGGGAAAACCCTGGGTACGCTGCCTCTCGCCAAGGGCATCACGCGAATCGTCTCCCTACGCGCGACGCCGCCGATGACGCTGGCCGTCGGCGGACACGAGCTGTCGCTCCATTTCGTGGGCGGTCCGCACGCCGGGGAGGACGCGCTCGCGGAAGTCGACTGGGTGCACGTGGGGACCGGGGAGCTTGCGGAGCAATACCCGGCGCCGACGCACGCCGACGTCGTCACCGACACCACGGTCGGCGACGGATCGCTTCGCGCGCTCTCGCTTCGCGCTCCCGGATTCGCGCGATGCTCCGGGTTCATTCCTGCCGATGCGACGCTCGAGGCCTCCCTCGCCACGTCGGGTGGTGGCGACGCGGACGTCGAGGCGCGTCTCGTGCTCGATCGGCGAGCGCCGGTCGTCCTCGGAACGGCGCACGTCGCGGGGCGCAGCGCGGCGTGGTCGCAGTGGTCGGTCCCCATCACCGGCCTCGAAGGGCGCGGCGCGCTGGCATCGCTGGAGCTCACCGCCACGCGCGCGCCGAAGGGCACGCGCGTACTCTTCGGGACGCCGCGGGTCGTTGCGGCCGGTTCGGTATCGCCCGCCGCAATCGCGCCGGCCCGGAACGTCGTCGTCGTCGTGATCGGCAGCACGTCCGCGAAGGCGCTGGCGCCGTGGGGCGGAGGGCATGCGGTTCCGGAGATGGCGCGGGTCGCTTCCGCGGGCGTCACGTTCCTGGCAAATCGCGCTTCGACGTCGCTCGCGAACGGAGTCGTCGCGTCGATCCTGACAGGAATGCCTCCGTTCGGCCGCGACCTCGAGGACGCGGAAGCGCGTCTCGCGAGCGCGACGACCCTACCGGAAGTGTGCCGGCAAGGCGGCGTCGCCACCGCGATGTTCACCGCTGACCCGACGACGGGGGCGGCGTTCGGGTTCGAACGAGGGTGGGACGCCTTCGTCGCGCATGATCCCCTCGACGACAAGCCCGGCACGCTGGTCTTCGAAGAAGCCGCCGATTGGATCGAGAGCCACAAGGACGGCCGGTTCTTCGTGCTCGTCCACGCGCGGGGCGGACACCCTCCGTGGGACGTGACGCCCGACGAACTGAAGACGATCCCTCCCGAGAATTACCTCGGCATCATCGACCCCCGCCGCGCGGCCGAAGCACTTTCGAAAGCGCGAAGGCACCCGGCGCGGTTCAAGGAGGACGACCGCATTCGCGCGTGGGCTCTCTACGACCACGCGATTGACGATCACGACGCGGCCTTCGGCCGGCTCATGGCGAGCCTGCGCACGGCGGGCCACGAAGACGACACGGTCGTCGTGGTGACGTCGGATGTGGCGGCGAACGAAAGCGTACCGGTTCCATTCGGCGACCCGGAGACCCTCGACGAGCCGCTTCTCGCGACGCCTCTTGCGATTCGATGGCCGACCGCCCCTGCACTGGCGGGCCGTCGCGTCGCGACCTCGACGAGCCCCGTCGATTTGGGGCGCACGATTCTCGACGCGTTGGGGCTCCGCCCTCCTTCGACGTTCGAAGGGATCGACCTCGGCGCGCTGGCCGAGGGGGCGGCCGTTCCCGCCGAGCGACCGCTTCTCGCCGTGCGCGGAGGACGCTTTTCGTTGCGATGGGGATCGTACGTGCTCGTCGGAACGAGTGAACGGGAGCTTCACATGTGCGATCTCGCGTTGGACCCGGCATGCATCGCCGACGTGCGCGGGACGTCGCCCCTCGCGCTCGAATCGATTCGTCGATTCGCGATGAGCGCGCTCCCCTGGAAGGACATGCCTCCGCGGCTCGTCGCGAAGCCGAATATGGACGAACGCACGGCTGCGGCCCTGGTCCGTTGGGGGCGCGCCGCAGAAGAAGCAGAAGGGCAGAAAGGCGATTGATTTCGCAGCGGGCTCTGCGTCAGGCCTGCCCGTTCGGGCCGTAAGCTTTTCCCCGGCCGTCGGCGCCGCCTGGACTCCGTTCGAGGAGCTTCGCGCGGTACTCCGAGGGGCTCGAGGCATTCCATCGACGGAATGCCTTGTTGAATGCGCTTACGTTGGAGAATCCCAGTAGGAATGCAATCTCCCCGATTCCGAATCGACGATCGAGCAAGTGCTGCTCTGCGAGTCCGCGGCGGACTTCGTCAACGATTTCGCGGAAAGTCGTTCCCTCGTCCTCTAGACGACGCCGCAGCGTCGCCGCGCTCAGACCCAGGCGGCGACTCACGGAATCCATCGTTAGTTTGCCTGCGCGAAGCTCTTCCGCCGCGACATCGACGATTCTGCGCCGCACCCCCGTCGCGAGGGAGTCCAACTGCTCTCGCGCATAGGCCTCGAAGACGGCGCGAATCGTGGGATCGTCGCGAAGGAGCGGGAGCGTGAGGCGCGCAGCATCCAGCATTATCGCGTTGCACGGCATTTCGAACCGGACCTTCGTCCGGAACGCCTGCTCGTAAGGTTCGATATCCGCCGGTTCGGGATGCATGAAGTGCACTTCGATCGGCGGTTCCGCAATGCTCGCATAGCGCCGGAGGAAGTTCGTTCCGGCCGCGACGACGAAGTCGTTCACGGCGGGATGGGAAGCGGACCCGTTGCTCGTCCGGAAACACCAGAGCGCGATGGTTCCTTCTTGGACCAATGTCACCTCGGTGGATTCGCTGAGCAAGTGAACGTAGCGAGCTCCGCAGCGAATCCCTTCCTCCACGCTGGGGCAACAACGCGCCGTCAGTTCGACGATATCGAAGTCCCCCGACTCGAGGGAATCGCCGGCGCGTAGACCGATCGTCCAATCGCCGGTCGAACGAATGTACGCAGTCAAAGCGCGGATGACGATGGGGTGGCCAATTCGAGTTTCGGGTCGGACGCAGCGTTGCAGGTCGATCCCTTCGCTCATCAATATGGCGGACGCGCTGTCGCAAGCCCTCGCGACGCGCAGAAACGGCCAGACGAGGCGGGCCGAGACATGGCCCTCAGAAGGGCGGGCGGAGGGAGGCGTCATGAGGGATGCCGAACTCGAGTGGCTGAATGACGTCGCGGACGTGTTCATGAGGAGTCCCCCGTGGGCTGACGGTCAAGGAGTCCCACCCAAATCTAAGTCCCGAAGTGAGTGGGGAAGCAATGGTCAAGATAGAACTTTCTGTCGTTTCCGTCTCCGACGCATTTTGTTATTCGAGGGTCGACTGACTGGCAATCCATTGACGGTGGTACCGGCTGCGCTTCGCATCAGGCAATTTCGATTCGATCGATAGCCGCGCGCTTCGCCGATCGCGTATCGGCGCGCCGCGGGCGATGCGATGGTTGCAACCTGCAAGAGGGCGGTGGACCTGCGCAGGACCACCGCCGTTGGAACAGGGCGAACGGACCAACAGCGAGCGATGCGAATGGCTCTTAGGAGAAAACTCTCTTCCGTTCGATAGGCTCCGATCGCATACGGACAACAAAATGAGCTTCTCGGAGAATGGCGTTTCCCGAACGGCGTGTGTCTACCGCGCGTCGTCACTCGCCCTTCGACGCCTGGAGCCTCGCCGAGGGCGTCTCGCGATCCGCGTGAATCTTCGCTTTTTCGTAGGTAGGTCACGGGGTTTGCTTTGTGCCGCGCTCGATTCGCGAATTGCGAAATGTTGATTCGGGCAAGAGCGGTATCTTCCGCGCCGTCCGCCACGTCACGCGGCAACGCACGACCGGCGGTTCCACCGCTCACGCGCGACGCCGAACGGAGTCCGCGTCGACGCTGGTGACCTTCGAGCATGGCACCTTGGGAGGCCCGCTGCGACGCCGGTGGCTACCGCGAAGCCTGCCCTCGTCGAAGGGGCGTCGCCCCGGGGCGCCCCTGCGCGTTCGCGGATTGCGGCGGAGAGCGAGGGATTCGAACCCTCGGTACGGTTACCCGTACACCTGATTTCGAATCAGGCTCCTTCGGCCACTCGGACAGCTCTCCGCCGCGCAACCTACGGGAGAGGCCCGCATTGTCAAGCAGCCGTGCTAAGAGGCCCCGCATGTTCGAGCGGTTGCCCGAGTCGGTTGCCCGTCTCCCGCGCTTGCGGCTGCCCCGTCCCTGGAGAGATGACCGAGTGGCCGAAGGTGCATGATTGGAAATCATGTGTACGGGCAACCGTACCGAGGGTTCGAATCCCTCTCTCTCCGCTAGAAAAACAAGCCGGGTCGGCGCGATCCCCGGCCCTCGGGCCGGTGGCCAACGGAGGTCCCGTTTGCAGCTCCGTTTGCACCCCCGCCGAAGAGGCGAACCTTCACGCGGCCATCGCGCGCCTTACGGCGTTGTTGGCGGTGGTCCCCGACGAGGCGGTACCGGCGCTGGTCGACGAGCGCCGGGCTCTACGGGAGGAGCTTCGCGGGGTGCAGGAGGCGCGCACCGGCGTGGTGCGAATCGATGACGCGCGGAGCCGGCACGGATCAAAAGCCTGACGCGACGACGCCAGCGCCGCAGGGACACGTGCAGCCGTCGTCCATCAGGCGCGACGCTGATCACGACGCGGGGAGCCCGGGTCCCCTCGACGCGCGGAGAGGCAACGGCAACGACTTCGGCGACGAGGTGGCTGACGAGGAACCCCAGACGGATCCTGCTGTTGCTGCCGCCATCCAAGCTGCAGATGTCATCCGGCAGTGCATCATGTCGGCTGCGGACACTCCGCCCCTCGATTTTCCTCCCGAACTCTCCGAGCACGACGCCGAGCTCGCGGCGCTGCCTTTTGGCCGCCTGATGCGGGAGCTCCCCGCGCTAAGCGACCCAGGCGCGGGTACAGCACACGACGCGGCCTTCCGCGTAATGCTCGCCGGCCTAAACGAAAAATTCTCGAGCCTTGGACAATTCTGGCTCCTGCTCTCGGACCTCCTGCGCCTCAACCTCGGAGAGGAGCATGCGCGCTTCATCGCGGGGGCTGCGACGCTTCGTTCCGAGCTTGAAGGCGCGCTCCTCAAGCTCGCGAAGGCTGCGAAATCGATCGACAAATTTATCGAGAAGGTCGATCGGCAGCAGCAGGCCGCTTGGGTGCAGGTTCTGGCCACGTGTCTGAAGCATGGCGGTCCGAGCCCTGAACAACTACGCGTGTTGGCGGAAGCCTTCGGGGCCGCGACGGAAGGCCTGGAACGCGCCGTCGATGAGCACCTAGTTGACGTCAAGACCGACGGCCCCGTGAAGGGCGCGACCCGCGCCGCCGCGTCTCTCCTCGACCGTCACGAACGCACAATCGAACGCGACCAAGACGGGAGGACAGCCGAGGTCTTTCGGCGAACCGCTTCATCTCTCGGAACGGCGAAAAAGGAGCGGTAGCGGCGCGTTTTTGAAAAAGGCGCCGCTGAGCGCCTGAATGACACCGCCCTTAGCGCGACGCTAAGGGCGAACCATGAACTTCAGGGCATCGGAGCTCCGCGCGGAACTGGCGCGGCGTAGCTGGCGTCACGACGACCTCGCAAAAGCGGCCGGCATCTCACGTCAACTCGTGGGGCTGATCTGCGCGGGCATGCGTCCGTCAGATCGGGCCGCCGCCGCGATTGCGAACGCGCTGGGCCCCGCAGGCGCTCGGCGTGTCGGACTGCTTGGCCGAGGCCGCCCCTCATGACGCCCCGTAAAGTAAGGGCCACCGACGAGGCAGCGCCGGGGCACCATGAGGAGGTCGTCCTCGACGCTTTGGCTCGCGCGCTTCTCCCGCGCTTTCGCGTCATCCTCGCCGAAACGCGTTGCGATGAAGAGCTCGTCGACGTGCTATTCGTCGTGCCAGCGGCCCGACGCACGATCACTCGCGCGTGCCGGGAGGGACAGATTGCCGATGCGGTGCGAATCGGCCGGCGCTGGTTGGCACCGAGAGCAGCCGTCAACGCGTGGCTCCGTGCTCGAGGTCCGCGTCCGATTGCGGATCCCACGGACTCGGATGATCTCGAAGTTCTGCGTCGTTCGTTGTCCGCCAGCTCGGGAACGTCGAGGCCCCGATGACCCGTTTGAGCACCTCTCGGCGGCGCGGCGACGTCGCGCCCGTTCCGAACAAAGATCCCAGAGCGGTACCGTCTGAGGATCGAACCTCGACACCCGTGTCAGCTCCGTTTCCGCCTTCCTCGGGCCGCCTTGATCCTCGCGGCCCGTTCGACTGGCCCGCGGAGAGCTCGCCGGTCGCCCTTCTGCGGGGACCCGACATTGCGGCGCCGCTTCCAGAGCTCGACTATCTCGTAAGGGCCATCGCTCTTGTTGCTGGCGCCGGCGCTCCTCACTTGATTGCTGGCTACGGATTCTCGGGCAAAACTCTCGCCGTGCAGTCTCTCGCCCTTTCTCTGGCCGCGGGGACACTCGTCTGGGGCGCTCATCCCTCAAAACCCCGCCGGGTGACGCACTTGGATCTCGAGCAGGGCGACCGCGTCACACGCGAGCGTTACCAGCGTCTCGCGATCGCACTGGGAGTCGACCTTACCTCACTGGGAGACGGCCTGGTCGTTGCGATACAGCCTCGCGTGAGGCTCCAGGGAACGTGCGAGAAAGTGCTGTACGATCTTATGCGCGACCGCGACCTCCTCATCGTTGACTCGCTCAGCGCCGCGACACCCGGGCTCGACGAGAATGCGAGGGATATTCGCGCGCCTCTGGATCTCTTGACCACGCTCAGCGAGCGCACCGGCTGCAGGGCACTTGTCCTCCACCACTTCCGCAAGCCCAACTTCGACGGGCCCGGCGGTGCCCGGCACGCCATCCGGGGCAGCAGCGCGATCTTCGACGCCGTTGATTCTGCCTACGGCTTCGGCGGTAAGAGTGGCGGACCGATCCTTGTCGAACACTTGAAGGCGCGCTCTCACGGCGAGCTCCTAACCTCTTTCACGCTCCGCGTCTCGGACGTCGGACGCGCAGGCGACTCGAAGGCCGGCCTGCAAGTCCAATGGGAGCCCGCGACGTTCAACGTGCTAGAGGCAGCGAACCGGGGCGCCGACGTGGCGTCGGCGCGCTGCAACCAACGATTGGAGAGCGACGCCACGCGAATCCGGCAGACGCTCTCAAACAAGCCCGGTCTTGGTACGGCCGCTCTCAGGGCGGCGACGGGCATGTCCGGCACCCGCCTTAGGGCCGCCCTGGACCACCTGGGCGACGCTATCGAGGTTCGGCTCGAACCCCACGGGCGCGCCCGGAAGGTCTGCCATTTCGTCCGGACGACATCCAAAGCCTGACGGATGGACCGCTGGACCATCCTTGGACGTCCATCGCCAATGACGGGTGGACGACCCTTAAGGGTCCACCCTATTCCGTCCATCGCCAATGACGGCTGGACGACCCTTAAGGGTCCACCCTATTCCGTCCATCGCTGAGGCTCCCTCGCTCTTTTTGACACGCTGCGGCCGTTACGCGCGGCGGCGGCAGTTGTGGCACGAACGTCGGCTGTCGGCCGCGCGTAGCGCCTCTCCACCCGAGCGGCGGCCGCAACGGCTGGGGCGAGCCGCAGAACAGATCGTGCGCCGCCGCTTCGAGTTCGAGGCGCACAGATTGGAACCCGTGCGTTTCGGAACGAATGCTCGCGCGCAATCTATTGAGACACCGCTCGCAATAACCGAAGTACTCTCCCCGCACCATGGCCAACGTCACGGGACTCGCGCTCCGGCACGCGCTGAGGAACGACGCATGAAGCGGAAGCCGCAATCCGCGAGGATCTTTCCGCGCCGTCCTTGAGGCAAGGCGGTCCTATCCCGGGCCGCCCGCGTCGGCCGCGGCGCCGTCGGCGGAAGCGTCTCCGCCTCCCCCTGTCGTCCCCGCGTCCGGAGCGCTTGTCCAGGCGGCCGTGAACGA
Source organism: Polyangiaceae bacterium (assembly GCA_035482215.1). Lineage (GTDB taxonomy): Bacteria > Myxococcota_A > Polyangia > Polyangiales > Polyangiaceae > Palsa-1150. Next base: position 15,043 of record DATHQY010000680.1, read on the forward strand.
GGTGAGCGCGACCTGACCGAAGCTGTCCACGCAGACAACGTTGACGGGGCGCGCAGGGCCGAGCGCCGGAATCGTCGACGTCGAGACGTCGGCACGAAACAGGACCTCGTAGATCTGCGTCCGAGCCGTGGATTGGAACGGGAAGGTGCACGGTCCCCCAGAGGCCGTGGCATCGGGAATCGCGCAAGCATTGTCGCCCGGCTGGCCCGCATCGACGCCCGAAACGCCGAAGACCTCGACCCCCGGAGGCACCGCGAAGGTGCAGTTCTGCCAGAAGGCCATCGGGTTCGACACCGCCAGAAGCGTGGCCGCGTAGCCTGCGAGCGAGCTCGTCGAAAGCGAGAGTTTGGCCGGTCCTTGGACGGCCACGGGGAAGATTGCGACGGGATCCTGATACCCGTCCAGAATCCCGACGATTTGATCGACGCCCGCGGAGGCGCCGCTGATGCCGATGGCGGTCGTGAAGTCCTCCCCCGCGCAGACCCCGCATCCGCTCGCGTCGCAGGCTGCCGGGCCGCCATCCGCCGCCTGTACGACGGCGAGAGGACTCTCGAAGGACAGCAGACCACCGGAGCTCTTCCAGGTGACCTGGCGCCCGATCCCATTCGTATCCGTGAAGAGCGCGAAGCTCGCCGGAGCGCCGGGGATCTGCGGGATCTGGCACTGCACGCCGCTCGGCCCAGCCTCGTCCGGAGGAGCCACGCACGTGAGGGAGGCGCCACACGCTGCGGGGAGCTCGGGCTGCGTGAGCGAGACGCAAAAGGGCATCGCGAGCGGTAAATCGGGCTGGCCGGGATCCGAAGCCACGAGCGCCTGCACCGTCACCTGCACGCCGCCGGACCCGGCATCCCCCGCATCGGGAGGCGTGATTCCGGGCGTGCAGGGGCCGCCCTGGCTCTCGAGGAGATCGAGCGGGACCACGGCAGCCCAAGACGCATAGTTGGGGAGGGTGGCCGTCGCGGCGATCGCACCCGCGACAGTGACCCCGTGCACGCCGCAAGGCGCGTTCGCGATCGAGCCCGTAATCGTGACGAAGCCCGCCGCGTTGATCCCCGGTGCAGAGGCGACGGAGCCACCCGCCTCAGTGCCAGGCGCGGGCGTGATCGACGCGGAACCTACCGCCGCCGCCACGCCGGCAATCGTGGCCTGGCTTCCGCACCCCGTTGCGGGGGGGTTGGGTTCGTCTTTGGTGTTGCATGCCCAGAGGATGGCCACGGACGTCGAGATAACGACGCCAGCGAGCAACGACGCGACGCGCAG
>DATHQY010000681.1:0-7009 GCA_035482215.1 Polyangiaceae bacterium
GCTTGCCATGACGCCGAAAAGATCATCGCCACGCGCCCGCGTCGACCCCCTTGCGCAACCGATCGAAACCGCTGTGCTTTCAGCCGCCTCCACTCCGATCCGCTGAGTTGCGTGATCGGTGCTCTAGAGCGGCGTCGTGCGCCTCGATCACGCTCGCTGAGGCGAACTTCGTGGCAAAGCGCGAGGGTCCCCGGATTCGAAGAAGCGGCGAATCTCGTCGACGACGCGATCTTGCTGGGCGTCGGTCATCGTCGTGAAGATGGGGAGAGCAAGCGCGGTGCAACACGCGTTCTCCGCCGCGACGAGGCATCGCGCCGGGAGCGACGCGAAGCACGCTTGCCGGTGCAGAGGCACCGGGTAGTAGACACGCGCGTCGACGCCGCGCTCGCCCAGCCAACGTGCGAGCGCGTCGCGCTGACCGCTGCGGACGACGTACGCGTGCCAAGCATGGACCCCCGGCGGCGGCGCGTCCTCGGGCAGAACCAAGTCGAGGTCCGCGAGTCCGTCACGGTAGCGGGCCGCGCGTGCCGCACGCGCGCTCTGCCAGCGTTCGAGCTCGGGCACCTTGGCCATGAGGATGGCGGCTTGCAGAGCGTCGAGCCGGCTGTTGCAGCCAATCTCGGCGTGCACGTAAGGCGAAACCGCTCCGTGCGCGCGAAGGCGCCGCACGGAGCGAGCGATGTCCTCGCGGGACGTGACAATCGCCCCGCCGTCTCCCCATGCGCCCAGGTTCTTCGACGGAAAGAAGCTGAAACACGACGCATCGCCGAACGATCCCGCCGGTGCGCCCTGGTCGTCTTTCGCGCCCAGCGCTTGCGCCGCATCTTCGATCAATGCGGCGCCCGCGCGGCGCGCGACTTCCGCTAGCGCGCGTGGCGCGCACCGGCCGAAGAGGTGCACCGGCAGAATCGCGCGCACGCGAAGCCCTTCGCGATCCGCACTGCGGAGCGCCGCGTCGACCGTGGCCTCGCTTGCGTTCATCGTCGCCGGATCAACATCGCAGAACACGGGACACGCTCCGACCACCGCGATCGCCTCGGCCGCCGCGATGAACGAGAGAGCCGGCGTGACGACCGCATCCCCCGCCCCGATCCCGAGCGCGCGCAGCGTGAGCACGAGCGCGTCTGTTCCCGACGCGACCCCCACCGCATGCGTCGTCCCTGCGAATTGCGCGAGCCAACTCTCGAAGGCAACGACTTCGGGCCCGAGGATGAATTGCCCACTCCGGGCGACACGGTCGACGGCGGCTTGGATCCGGCTCAGAACCGTGGCTTCCTGCGCTGCCAGGTCCGCGAGCGGAACGCGCGCTACCACGTGCGGTGAAGCAGCGACGGAAGGGCCGTGCGCACGCGATCCTGATAGGCGAAGTCGAGCCGCGCGGTCGCGAACCCCTCGCCTTCCGAGCATTGAGCCACGACCTCGCCCCAGGGGTCGACGATGATCGATTTGCCGTACGTCTGCCGCCCGCGCGGATGCTTGCCCTGCTGGCCGGGCGCCAGCACGTAGACCTGATTCTCGATGGCGCGCGCCCGCACCAGTGCGTGCCAGTGGTCTTTCCCTGTCGCGAGCGTGAACGCCGCCGGGATCACGATGACGCGCGCTCCTTGATCGATGAGCCGCCGGTAGAGTTCCGGGAACCGCACGTCGTAACAAACGCTGAGCCCTACCCGGGTGCCGAGCACCTCGGCGGTCACGGCCTCCGCCCCAGGGCTCGTCGCCGCGCTTTCGCGATACGAGGTACCGTCCGGCAGCGTCACATCGAAGAGATGCACCTTGCGGTACGTCGCGGCGATCGCTCCGCGAGAATCGACCAGAACCGCCGTGTTGTACGGCCGCGCCAGATCGACGTTGCGCTCGGGCATTCCGCCTCCGAGCACCCAAACCCCGTACTTTGCCGCGCTCTCCGCGAGGGTCGTCAAGATGGGCCCGGGGAAGGCGCCGTCGAGGTGCTCGGCAAGCTCACGTTTCTGGGCCTCTTCGCCCATGAACGCGAAGTTTTCGGGAAGCGCGACGAGCTGGGCGCCTGCCGCCGCCGCTTGCGCGATCCAGTGACGGACCCGCGAGAGGTTTTCCTGCACGTCCTCCTGCGAGTTCAGCTGAACGACCGCGACTTGCATACGCGTCGAAGCTAGCGGCTGGGCCTCCGGAGTCAACGGGCGGTGCTATGACTGGCGATAACATCGATGCCGGTCCCGCCTGCGCGAGAAGACGCGTCGACCGAAGGCCGCGGCCCGACGTACACGGTGCGCGTGCTCGAACGCGTGGCGGAAATCCCGCAAGCCACGTGGGACTCGCTAGTTTCGGCCGAGGCCTCCCCCTTCGTCGAGCACACGTGGCTCGACGCGCTCGAAGAAACCGGTTGCGTCGGCCGAAAGACCGGATGGCAGCCCGCGCATCTGTCGCTCTGGCGTGGCGATGCGCTGGTGGCGGTCGCGCCCGCCTATTTCAAGGGCAACAGCGAGGGGGAATTCGTCTTCGATTGGAACTGGGCGGACTTCGCCGAGCGAATCGGCCTCGCGTATTATCCGAAGCTCGTCGTCGCGGTCCCGTTCACGCCCGCGACGGGCGATCGCGTGCTCGTCGCCCCCGGCGAGGACCGCGCGGAAGCGACGCGAACGATGGCCGGCGCGGCCCGCCAACTCTGTGCCCAGACGCGCGCTTCGGGCGTGCATGTGCTCTTTCCACGGGAGGAAGAGGCGTCGAGCTGGGAAAGCAGCGGGTATCTGCGGCGAGAGGGATTTCAGTACCACTGGTTTCGCGAGGACGCGACGACGTTCGACGGATACCTCGCGCGGTTCTCGTCGAAGCACCGAAATCAGATCAAGCGCGAGATTCGCCAGGTGCACGATGCGGGCGTCGACGTGGAGGTGCTTCCACCCGAGGGGCACACGCGCGAGCTCGCGCGCAAAATGCACGCATTTTACGAAACGACCATCGACAAGCACGGTCCGTGGGGACGGCTCTATCTGAATGATGCATTCTTCGAGCGCATCGTCGAGCGGTTCCGCCATCGTCTGGCGTGGGTCATCGCCCGGGACCGGAAGAGCGGCGAGGCCGTTGGCGGCGCGTTCAACGTCACGAAAGAGAACCGGCTTTACGGCCGTTACTGGGGCGCGCAGGTCGACGTCCCCTGCCTGCATTTCGTCGCCTGCTACTACGCGGGCGTGCGGTACTGCGTCGAACGAGGGCTCGACGTGTTCGAGCCGGGTGCGGGGGGGGAGCACAAGCGGGTTCGCGGCTTCGTCCCCACGCTGACGCGTTCGACGCACTGGCTCGCCAACGCCCGATTGCGCACCGCGCTAACGCCGTGGCTCGAACAAGAACGCGCCCGCGTCCGTTCGATCGTTACGGCAGGCGGCGAAGACGCGATGACCGAATCGTGACACGGGCCCCCGCAGGCGTGACGGAATCGTGGCGGTCGGGCCCGGCGAGGGGCCGTAGATCCCTTTCGTGGCCATCCTCGTTTTCTTCGTGCTCCATTGGCAGCTGTCGGTCCTGATGCAGAGCTTCTTTCTGCACCGCTACGGCGCCCACCGGCAATTCACGATGAGCAAGGGGTGGGAGCGGTTCTTCCACCTGCTGACGTGGACGCTCCAGGGGTCGAGCTACCTGAGCCCGCGCGGCTACGCGATCATGCACCGGATGCATCACGCCTTCAGCGATACTCCGAAGGACCCGCACTCGCCGATTCAGACGCCGAACTTCTTCAAGATGATGTGGCAGACGAAAGTCCTCTATACCGGCATCTGCAAGCGACGCATTGCCGTGGAGCCGCGATTCGACGGCGGCTACCCGGAGTGGGCGCTCCTCGACGGGTGGCTCACGAGCTACCCCATGGCAATCGCGTGGGGCACGCTCTACGCGCTCTATTACATCGCGTTTGCGACGCACTGGTGGATGTTCCTGCTCCTTCCGATCCAATGGATCGTCGGCCCGGTGCACGGTGCGATCGTCAATTATTGTGGCCACAAACTCGGGTACCGGAACTACGACAGCGACGATCACTCGAGAAATACGCTCGTGTTCGACTTCGTCACGGCGGGCGAGCTGTTCCAGAACAACCATCACAAGTGGGGGCAATCGCCCAGCTTTGCGGTGCGATGGTTCGAAGTGGATACCACCTACCAGTTCATGCGCGTCCTCGCGTGGCTCGGCATCATCGACATGTCCGGTGCGCAGCGTGCGCGATGGGAACGTGCGGAAGCGCCTCGCCGCGAGAAAGCCCCGCTGGTCCTCCCCGCCGCCTCGCCGATGGACGGAGAGTAGAACCGCGCGGGGTGACGGTCCCTCTCCGCGAGCGATCCGAAGATCCCATCAGAAAGCGTCTTTCGCTTTCCGGATGGCGGCGAACGCCTGCACGTCGTCCGCATCGTCGGCGATGCCGAGAGTCGCGCGCGCGCGCGCCGAGCGAACGCGCACGAACGGGTTCACGTCGAGCTCGTGACCGATCGTCGACCCGACCGTGGGCTTGCCTTCCGCTCGCAAAGCCGCGGCCGCGTCGCGCGCCGAGGCCACCGCGGCATTGTCGGGATCCAGGTGCGCCGCGAATCGCAAATTCGATTCGGTGTATTCGTGCCCGCAGAAGACGCGCGTGTCTTTCGGGAGTTCAGCAAGCCGCGCGAGGGACGCGAACATCTGCCCGGGCGTTCCCTCGAAGAGCCGGCCACAGCCCGCGACGAAAAGCGTATCCCCCGTGAAGACGGCGCGCTCGCCGCCGTTCTGGACGAAGTAGGCCACCGCGCCGAGCGTATGCCCCGGGACGTGCAGGCACGTCGCTTCGAGGTTTCCGACGCCCACGCGATCGCCCGTATCGATGCCGCGGCTGAATCCCGGCAGACGGGCCTGGTCCGAGACATGGCCCACGACCTCCACGCCCCACTCGGCGGCAAGCACTTCGTTCCCGCCCACGTGGTCCCAGTGATGGTGGGTGCTCCAGATGGCGCGCGGGGTGACGCCCTCCCGCGCGACGGCGGCGCGCACCGGTTCGGCCTCGGATGCGTCGATGATCGCGGCATCTCCGTCGTCCGCGACCAAGAGGTAGGCGTAGTTGTCCTTGAGGCAAGGCACGGGCACGACGCGCATCAGTTCCCCTCTTTCTTCTTCTCATATCCATGGTTCAGGCAATCGCCTTTGCATGCATATGGCGCGACCTCTTGGATGCTCTTCGCCGCTTCATCGTAGCGCGCCTTCATGGCCGTGAACTCCGGCCCGTGCGGCAAGGGCGCGTGTTCGAGCGGGTCGTTCGCCAGGTCGAAGAGCTTGCAGAACGTGTCGCCGTCGAAGCAGAGGAGCTTCTCGGAGTCGTGCAACAAGGCCCGCCGCTTGCCGTTGTCGCTCGTCATGGGCAGATCGACCCAGATATCGCGGCTTTCGGCGGGTCCGCCATAGATCTCGCGCACGAGCGAATGGCCCTCGTACGGCGGATCCGGCGAGGGGTCCGGCGCCACGCCGAAGAACGCGAGAATCGTGGGTGCCAGATCGACCGCGCTTCGCAGCACGTCGATGCGCCGCGGAGCGTTGCCCGGCGCGAGCACCATCAGGGGGACGTGCGTCAGCGTCTCCCAGATCTCGAATCCGTGGCGCGACATGTTGTGCTCGCCGAACTCTTCACCGTGATCGCTCGTCACGATGAGGATCGTTCGATCGGCCCATGGTTGCTTCGCGATGAAATCGAGCAGCTTGCCGACGTACCGATCCGTGAAAGTGACTTCACCGTCGTAACGGTCGCGCGCGGACTTGCCCCAGTCGATCCCTTCGTGCCGCTGGTACTGGTCGTGCGGATCGAGGAAGTGCGCCCAGAAGAAGAACCGGCGCGACGCGTTGGCGGGGTCGCCGAGCATCTCCTCCGCGAGCTTCTCGTGCGCGGGCGACGTGATGTCGCGGTCCGTATTCGGGTCGAACGTGATCCCGGGGACGAGCCGCCAGTCGTCGAAGCCCGCGTCGAAGCCCGCGCTCTGGAAGTACATATGGGCCATGACGCCCATCGTATGAATGCCGGCCTTCTTCAGGAGCTGTGGGAAAAACACGTTCTTTCGGTACGTGCCGAAGAAGTAGCCGCTCCGCACGAGCTCCGACGGGAGGCGCCCGCCGAGAAAGCCGCCGAGGCTCATCGACGTGTACGACGAGATCGAGTGCGCGTGCGTGTAACTGACCGCACGCGCCTCGAGCTCGGTCAATCGAGGCGCGATCGGCCGCGGATAGCCGGCCCAGGGCATGTCCGCTCGCAGACTGTCGATCGACAGCACGATGACGTTCGCATTCTTCGGAGGAGCGGCGACGTTCGCGTCCTTCGAAAGGCCGGCGACGTTCGCGTCCTTCGACGGCGCCGCGGCCTGCGTTCCGCCATCGCCCGCGGGGAGAGCCGTTGCGGCCGAGGACGCGGGCGCGCCCGAAGGCTGTCCCTTGGCGCAGGCCGGAAGCGAGCCCGCCGTCGCGATGACGAGACAGCGCGCGAGGCCGCCGACGAACAGCGCACCGAGAACACGCAAACCTTCTTTTCGCGGCATCGCGTTCAGGAGTCGACTGTGATCGCCAACTTCTCGCGAAGCTCGAGGTACGGCGTGCTGACGCTGTAGAGCACGACTTCTTTGATGCGCTCCTTGCTCGGCACGCTCGACGCGTCGTCGGTCGCACCGATGACGTCGCGCGCCACCGCGAGGTCGTGCGCCAGCACGAGGCCGGCGCGGTCGGCCGTGAGATCGATCGCCGCGACCCACTTTTTCAGGTCGATCGCGCCACCCGACTGGAGGAGCTTCGAGACCAGGCTCGCCAAAATCTCTCGCTGCACGCCCTGAAAATCGCGCTGCATGTACGTGAGCGCCTCGGTCACTTGGCCCTGCAGCTCCTGCGCGATCGGGAACTGCGGAACACAATGCTTGATCGCCGCGAAGAGCCACCCCTTGAGCCCCGTTCCCGTCGGAACGAGATGGCGCACGTAGTATCCCGGCCGGAAGTACGTGAGGTGCCGGCCCGCAATGAACGCGAGCGACTGGTTCGGGATCTCGCCTTC
>DATHQY010000682.1:0-13229 GCA_035482215.1 Polyangiaceae bacterium
GGTAGGCACCGCCGTCTGCACGAGCGGGGTTTGCGATACGACCAACAGCGAGTGCGGTCTCGTCGACGGAAAGTCGTGCGCCGACGCCGGCGCCTCCGTCTGCCAGTCCGGAACGTGCAACGCGCAGGGCACCTGCGGCGCCACGGCGCCCCCCGGGTGCACACTCGACACCGATTGCTCCGCCGCCCAGTGGTGCAATACGGGCACAGGCACCTGCAGCCCCAAGCTCGGAAACGGCACCCTCGTACCCACGGTCTCCGGCCACACTCCACCTCTCACAGGGACCTGCTCGGCCGCCGTAGGCACCGCCGTCTGCATCAGCAGCGTCTGCGACATCTCCAACAACGAGTGCGGGCTCGTCGACGGGAACTCGTGCGCCGATGCCGGCGCCTCCGTTTGCCAGTCCGGAACCTGCAATTCGCAAGACACCTGCGGCGTGATGACGGGATGCACCCAGGATACGGACTGCTCGCCCACCCAATGGTGCAACACATCCACCGGAGCGTGCAGCGGGAAGCTCGGAAATGGGACCGCCGTGCCGACCATCGCGGGGCATACCCCGCCGCTCGCGGGAGCATGCACTGCGGCCACTGGTGCCGCCGTCTGCGCTAGCGGCGTTTGCGATCCCAGCGACAACGCGTGCGGGCTGGCCAAAGGTGACGGGCCGTGCACCACCCAGGAGGGCGCGAAGGTCTGTCGGACGGGAGTGTGTCTCGCGGACTTCAGCGTTTGCGGCGACGCGTACGTGCCGTCGGGGAGCGGCTTCGGTTGCTCGATGACGCGTGCGGGAGAGACCGCAGGGACGGCCGGCGCCAGCGTTGGGATGGCGCTACTCGCCGCGTTCGCGTCCATCGGCCGCCGCCGCCGGGTCGCGAAACGAACCGAATAGAGTCATGGGGGGCCTGATAAGTACGCCATCATGGAGGACGACTGCGTGGCGTGCGATTCCGACTGGACGTCGTCCCAGAAGAGGCACATCGATGTTTGGATGACAGCAGCGGCACCGAGATGCCCTCGGCGCTCCTGAATTGCGAAGACGAGTGGGCGATGAAGGCAACCGCGGTGGAGGTCTCTCCGCCGGAGGGCCGCGTGGTCGCCGCGGCGCGCTTTTCGATCCCAATACGAATGCGTGCAGCGCGATGCCCCAATGGTATATTGAGGTGAGGTCAGCGTAGAAGGATACGGCCGATTTCGAGGTTAGCGTCGATGAAGTACACGTAGCCATCGGGGTCGTAGGCGAGTTGCGTAAACCCGCCGAGGGCCGTGACCGCCCCGTTGCTCATCACAGGCACCGTCCCCAGGCCGTCCAGCTCGAGGCCTATGCCGGACCGGTCGAAGACGACGCCGCACGCGGCGGGCGACCAGGACGATGCGTTCGAAACGTAAGCGCTGACGGTTGCGGAGACCACGCTGAACTCTGCCACATCGGTAGGTGGCGCCACGGTCAGGCCGCCCATGTAGCCGCCCGCCGGGCCGACCTGGAACGTCGCAAGGGCGTACGACAGACAAACCGTGGCGGCAGTAAATGTACTGTCGGGCGGAGTGGCACTTTCGACGCAAAACGTACTTTCGTCCAGGTCGACTTCTTGAAATCGATAGAGCGTGACGCCGTCGCTCAAGAGGGCGTAGGCGCTCTCCTGCATGTCGACGTAAGTCGCCGCCGTCCCGCCGCTCGCGGGCACAAATGCGATGTCTGGCAGGTCGTAATCATTCGAATCGGTGCTGCCGAAGTACAGGTTTCCGCCGACGAGGGGCAAGGTTCGGCAGATCGCTCGTACTCACCGTTTCGATCGACCCGGTTCCGTCCTTGCGCGTCCGGAGCGTCCCATGCGCGTTCCAGTAGATATAGGTATCGTCCACCACGGGCGCGGGGGACGTGACGATCTCGTACTGGTTGGTCGCGAGGACGCTGACCACGCCGCCGGTCTTCGCGATCGCATTGAGCGTGTATTGCGCGGTATCGATCCAGTACACGTGATCTGCGTCGGTCGTGAGCGCCGCAAGCGCGCTCAGGCCGGTCGCCAGGACGAGCGCACTCGGGTTGATGCAGGCCCCGGGTCTTCGCAGATCTCCCCCGCGGCGCAGGCGTGCCCGCACGTGCCGCAGTTGGCCGGGTCGACGCTCGTGGCCACACATGCGCCATTGCAGACGGTCGTGAAAGGCCATGGACATTGGAAGACACACGTCCAATCGACGCACGCCGACGCGGTCGCGCCGGACGGCGCGGTGCACGTGTGCCCGCGGGCTCCGCAGTTGGACACGTCGCGCGTCGTGTCGATGCCGCACACGCTGTTGCAAGTCGTTGTCGTGCCCGCCACACATGTCCCGTTGCAAACGGTCATCCCTTGCGGGCACGCGAGCGCCCCGCATGCGCCGCCGGCACACGCGCTCGTCCCGCCCTGCTGAGCACCGGCGCACGCGGTCCCGCAGGCGCCGCAATGCTGCGGCGACGTCTGCAGCTTGGCGCATGTCTCGTTGCCGCAATACGTCTCACCCGCGGCGCATGCCGCTTCGCAACCGGCGCTTCCGCACACGTAGTTCGTGCCCGAGCACACCGTGGCGCACGTTCCGCAGTGCGACGGCGCCGGTAGGTCGGCCTCGCAGCCGTCGGATGCGACGCCGTTGCAATCGGCCCATCCAAGGTCGCAGGCGGCAACGACGCAGGCGTTCGATGAGCCGCACGCAAAAGCGGTGTGCGCCACGACGGGCAGTCCTGCTGCGGGTCGCAGGGCGAAGTGCACGTCGGGGCCGTCCAGCACCCACCGTCGCACGCGAAGGTTCCGGTGCCGCACGCGCTCGAGCAGAGCGTGCCGCTTGCTGCGCTACTCGCGTCCCCGGCCTGTCCCGCGTCGCTGGTTCCGCCGTCTTGGGACGCGTCCGCCGTTTCGCCCATCGCGGCCTCGACAGCCTGGGCGTCGTCGTCGAGCCCGATTTCACTCGTATCCCCCGGACCTGACGCGTCGATTGCCGTCGCCGCATCGACCGCCGCATCCGATGCGGGGGGCGCGCCTGATGCTTCGAGGACGGAGTTCGACGACGAGACCCGTCGCGCGCTATTTCCGCGGAACGCACAGGTTCGGGCGGAGCTCTGGGCGCATCGCTCCACCCACCCATTACCGGGCCGGGCTCCACGGGAGTCCCGTTTCGCAGTCCCTATGATGAACGGAGACTCCGGTGGGCGTCACGTCGATGACGCCGAGCACAATCGGCAATTGAAAGCGGCGCGGCCCGACCGAGCCTGGGTTGAATACCGTGATGCCCTTGTCCTGCGCCGCAAACGGCACGTGCGAATGACCGCAAATGACGAGGCTCGCATCTTCTGCCCGTGCGATGCGGGCCACGTCTGCGCGGAGTCTGGGGCCATAGACCGCCACGTGGGTCAGCAAGATATGGAGCAAGTCCTGATCACTATGCCGAACCGCAACGGTGACGAAATCGGGCAGACCGTGGCCGTCGATATTGCCGCGCACCGCAGTGACCGGCGCGTGCTTTTCGAGCGAGCGCAGGACGGCGAGGTCGCCGACGTCTCCCGCGTGAAAAATATGCGCCGGCGCGAGATCGTCGATGCGCGCGCCGAGCCCAGGATGCGCGCGCCCGTGGGTATCGGCCACGGCGACGATTCGCAACGCTTCGCCGTCGAACCGAAGCGCCTCTCTCGAGTGCGCTAGCTTTCGCGCGGGGGCAGGTCGTTCCTTTTTCGCGTTCGACAATGTGCGCAGCCAGCGCTAGCTCATTCGCGAGCTCCCTGCATCACGAGTTCGCCCCCTACCGCCCGAGGTCGCATGGCCGACACCTTCCGCATCGCTCGCTCCGCCACCATCGCCGCGCCCCCCGAACGCATCGCGCCTCACATCCAGGACTTTCACGCCTGGCAAAAGTGGTCGCCTTACGAGAAGCTCGATCCCCAGATGAAGAAGACGTTTTCGGGCGCCGAACGCGGCGCGGGGGCGAGCTATGCGTGGGAAGGCAACAGCAAAGCCGGTGCCGGCACCATGACCATCACCGCCGCTACGACGCAGAAGATCGTCATGGCGTTGCACTTCACGAAGCCGATGCGCTCGGAAAACACCGCCGAGTTCACGCTCGAGCCCAGCGACGCGGGTACGCGTGTGACATGGGCCATGACGGGCCCCAAGCACCTCATGATGAAGCTGATGGGCATCTTCATGAACATGGACAAGATGATCGGGCGCGCTTTCGAAGAGGGGCTCGGCTCGCTCAAGGAGCTGGTGGAGAAGAACCCGATCTGACCGTGGAGTCGGGGGTGCGCGATCAGCTGCGAAACACGCGCACCTGGAACGCATCGAGACCGAGGCTGAAGCCGCCGGTCGTTGGGTCGTACGCGGGCGCCGGTCCCGCGAGCGGAGCCACTTCGCTGAGTGCGGAAGGACCCCACGGCCATGCGGGCAGCACGAACGACGCGAACGTTTGCGAACAAGCGTTCACGACGACGATGACCTGTCCCGCCGAACCGACGGCGTTGCCACCGGTCCGGCAATAGGCAAAAATCCACGTTCCACCGTCGGCGTCGAACGTCGGATGAAAGTAGAAGAACTGGATCTCGTTGCGCTGGAGCGACGGATGGTTCGTTCGAAGCTGAATCAATTGCGCCACGCGTGCTTGTAACGCCGCGTTTCCGACGTAGTTAGCGCGCTGCCACTGGACAGGATCCTGCTGCTTCGGGTCGACCGCGTTGTAATCGGTATCGTGAACGTCGCCGAACTCTTCGCCCGCAAGAAACATCGGCACTCCGACGGATGTCATGATGATGGCGAAGACGCCGAAGACCCGGTCGAGCGCGTCGCTCACTGCCTGTTGGGCAGAGTCGTTCGTCGGCATGCCGAGCGCCGGCGCGTCCACGACGCTCTTCACGTTGTCGACGCCGCCATCGCCGAGCCCGAGCTGTTGCAGCATGGGCCCTAGAATGACGTTCATCATGCGCGGGGCGTTGGCCACATCGTGCGAAGTGGCATAGTTGACCGCGCAAGCCAAGTCGGCATAACCGGGATCGAAGGCCTGATTGTATTCGTTCCAGGGTCCGTCTTTCGATATGAACTGTTGCACCCGGCTCGAGCGCCCCGGCTGACCCAAGATCGTGGTCAACGTTCCCGTCGCGAGCAACCGGATCTCGCCTTGAAAGCCGAAGTTCCAGATGGCGTCGACGAGTTTGCGCCCATTGAGCGCGCCGGGCTCCGTGATCGTGAATTGTCGGCCGGAATCTTCAGCGACGACGAAGAAAGGCTTCGCCGGGAATGCGGCGTTACTCGCAGCGGTCGCCCGGTCGTGAAATTCTTGGACGAACTCCCAGTTGTCGATGTCGGGAAAGTCGTCGATCCGAAACCCATCGATGTGGTATTCGTTGACCCAGAATTCGGCCATTTCACACAGGAATTCGCGAGCGGCATAATAGTCGCCGTAGGCCGGGGTGTCGTAGAGGAAGAGCGTCTGTCCCCAGGGGTTGCGTCCGCCCGGCACGTAGGGAGTGGAGAACCATCCGGGCGCGAGCGTTCCGAGCGGACACGCCGGGGCAAAGAAGGCCATCACCACGTCGAGGATGACGCGGATATTTCGTTCGTGACAGCTCTTGATGAAGAAGCGTGCGTCGACCGGAGTGCCGATATCGATATCCGGCGCGAAGAAGAAACGGGTCCCGTAACCCCAATCGAGGGTCTGGGGCGAATCTTCGATCGGCAGGAGCTCGATGCAATTGACCCCGATCGCCTTGAGCCCATCGAGATGCTCGAAGACGGTCTCGTCGAACGTGCCCAGATCGACCAAGGGATTGTCGACGGCGCTGGACATCCATTTGAGCGGCATCTCATAGACAACGATGCAGTTATTTTGGGGTAAACTGCCTCCCGCTTCGATCGCCGGGTCCCAGGTGGATGGTCGCTGCACGCGGATCCCACCCGCGATGTGAAAGACGCCGCGATACCCGCCGAAGCGCGTGATCTCGTCGGCGTACGGATCGGCCACTGCGTTGCCCCCCAAAAGGAATTCGTACTCGTAAGCCCCATCGCCGAGGCCCTGGGCGTCCAAGTCGAACTCCCACCAGCCGGGATTCCCGGTGCTCGCGACGAGGGGGTAGGGCACCCAGGTCGTCGGGTCGAAGACATCGCGGTCTGCCAGCTTCGCAAATCGGATTGAAACGCCCGCGGCGGTGGGTGCCGCAATCCGCAGGAGCCCGTAGCGACCGGTGGGATGGACAGCCATGAAGCACTTCTCCTCGAAGGACTCTGCGGAGGAACGGCGCGAGTATGCACCCGGAGAGCGGTCTGGCGCTACCCACCACCGCGAGAGGTGGCCACGTCGCTCGCCGCATCGCTACAAATTCGTGCACCGGCTGGCCGCACGGTCTTGCGTTTACGGCTCGCGCCGGGCCGCAATAACGCTCATGCCATCATCGGCCGGCGCCGGCCGCGGCCTTCTTCTTCCCGTAACCGCGCATCCCTCCTTCCAGCAACACGAACGCGCGCTCGCATGCCTTCCGGAGCCTCCGCTTCGTCGGTGCCACGGCGTCCCCGCGCAACGCAGCCGCACCCGCGCTCTCGATCAGCGTTCGCTGGATCGCCACGAGTATCGCCGCAACGATCTGCGGCGTCGGGTCCCCGGCGGCCGTTTCGGTCTCCTCGGCGACCGTCTCGGCCAGCAAGGCCTCCGCCTTCTCGAACCCGAGGCGCAGGCGTGCGCGCAGCGCGGAACTCCCCTCGATCGTCCGGAGGAAGCTTGCACCGTGCGCCATGAGCTGCGGTAGCCCCGCGTCGATTGCGGCCAGGAATTCGCGACGGAGGACCGATGTGATCGACTCGCCCGGCTTGCGCTCGAGGATGAAGCGGCGCTGCGCTGCGATGACCTCTCCCTCGCGGTCGAAGAAGAGCTCCTCCTTCGTCTCGAAGTAGTTGAAGATCGTCGCGACGGAGACGTCCGCAGCGGCGGCAACCTCCGCTACGGTCACGTCATCGAACCCGCGCTCGATGAACATTTTCGTGGCGACGTTGGAGATCGCGAGGCGGCTCTGGGCCTTCTTGCGCTCGCGAAGGCCGGACTTCTCGGTGGTCATCGACGGTCATGCTACCTTGCATAATATTGGAGTCACTCTATAGTTGGAGTGTCTGCACGATTTGGCGATGCACGAGCCCCGCCTGCCCCCTCCCTCCTCGCGAGCCTCATGCCCTCCCCGCCGGTGAACAAATGGCTCGTCGCGGCTTCGGTCAGCTGCGGATCGATCATGGGCGTACTCGACTCGACGATCGTCAACGTGGCGCTTCCTCAGATTCAAGGGGCGGTGGGCGCGACGCTTCAGGAGATCACCTGGATCGCAACGGGTTACACGATCGCGGCGGTCCTGCTGATGCCGCTGGTCGCCTTCCTCGGTCGCCGCTTCGGACAGAAGCGCGTCTACATGGTCTGCCTCGGATTGTTTCTGCTCGGAAGCGCCCTCTGCGGGCTCTCTCGCACCCTTCCTCAGCTCATCACGTTCCGTGTGCTTCAGGGTCTCGGAGGGGGCGCCATGCAGCCGACGGAGGAGGCCATCCTCCGCCAGACGTTCCCCAAGTCCGAGCAGGGGATGGCCATGGCGCTCACGGGCATGATCATGATGGTCGGCCCGGCGCTGGGTCCGGTGCTCGGCGGCTACATCGTCGATCACCTCCACTGGTCGTGGATCTTCTACGTCTCGCTGCCCATCGGCCTCCTCGGGCTTGTCATGACCGGGACCTTCGTTCGCGAAGACCCGGAGATTCTTGCGAAGAATCGCGCACGCGCGGCGGCGGAGCGGACGCACGTCGATTGGTCCGGAATCGGGCTCCTATCCACCTGCCTTGCGACGACGGAGTTCGTCATCGAAGAAGGGCAGCGGCGCTACTGGTTCGATGACCCCCTCATCCGTGTCTTCACTTTCGTCGCCGTCACGACGTTCGCGGCCTTCGTCGCGCGCGAACTCACCGCGAAGGCTCCCGTGATGAATCTCCGCTTGCTGAAGGACGCACGGTTCGCGATAGGCATGCTCTTGGGCGTACTCGTCATGGCCACGCTCATGGCGACCATGTTCTTGCTGTCAGTTTTCATGCAGCAAGCGCGCGGTTTCACCGCGATGCAGGCAGGCCTCGCCACCCTCCCCATGATGCTCGCGATGTTCGTCCTCATGCCGATCGCGGGCTCCGTTTACGAGCGCTTTTCCCCGCGGCTCACCATGGCCGTAGGGATCTTGCTACTCGCGAGCGGCGCGTACGAGTTGAGCCAGGTCACCTTGGCGATGGGTCAATGGGACCTGGCATTTCCTCTGGCCTTGCAGGGCGCCGGAATGGCCCTGATCTTCGTGCCGATGGAGACAACGGCATTCTCCAGAATTCCACGGCATCTTCTCGCAGACGCCTCGGGTCTGAGCAACGTGCTCAAGGAGACCGGGGGCGCCATCGGGCTCGCGCTGTTCACGTCCGTGCTCCTGCGGCGCGAAATGGTCGCGCGCGCGGGGCTTGCCGCGCACCTCGGGGTGACCAACCCGCTCGCCGTTCAAAGGCTTTCGATGCTGCAGGCGTACTCACCGGGATCCGATCCGACGGCCTCGCGATCGAGAGCGCTCGGCTATATCGGCGCGATCGTCTCGCGCGAAGCCACCGTGCACGCGTACGAGCAACTCTTTCTCCTCCTCGGCGTGATGATTCTCACCCTCCTGCCGCTTCTCTTTCTTCTCAAAGTAGACCGCAGTGCGATCGCGCACGGCGAGGCTGAAGCGGAGTGACCCATGGAAAGCGCATCGATCGGTACATCTGAGGCTCTCGGCGACGGCGCTGCCGCCCCGCATTCGCCCGACATCGCGACAGGCGCCTCGACCGATGCCAAACGCGCAATCAAGCGTCCGTTTCTCATCGTCGGCCTCGTGATCCTGACCGCGCTCGCCGCGCTCGTCGTTTACTTGATGCGGACACGGGGCCAGGAGTCGACCGACGACGCCCAGGTAGAGGGGGACGTCGTCACGATCTCCGTGCGAGTGCCGGGTCTCGTAATCGCGGTCCCCGCGGAAGACAACCACCGGGTCAAGAAGGGCGACCGGATCGCGCAGATCGACGACACGGACTATGCGGGGCGCCTGAAGCAAGCGGAAGCCGAGCTCGCGCAGGCCCGGGCGCAGGCCGCACAGGCCGAAGCGCAGGAGCAGATCGTCGGTGCGAGCGCCAAGGGTGGCATCGCCGCCGGGCAGGCTCTCGTTGCCGGATCGTCCTATGCCGTACGCGGCGCGCACGCAAACGTCGCGAGCGCACGCGCCGCGGTCGATCTCGCGGAGGGAGATGAACGGATCGCCGAGCTCGATCTCGCCCGCTGCAAGGCGCTTCGTGAAGCCAACGCCGTTCCGCAATCCAAGCTCGATGAGGTGCAGGCCGCGGCCGACCACAGTCGCGCCACCGTCGCACAGGCACGCGCCGCGCTCAACGCGTCAGAGGAAGAGCAGCACGCCGCGGACGCTCGGGTGTCCGAGGCACAGGGACGACTGACGCAGAGCGCGCCGATCGAGACGCAGCTGAACGCCGCGCGCGCAAACACCGAGCTTCAGCGGGGACGCGTGATGGGAGCCGAAGCTGCCGTCGCCTTGGCGCAGTCGCAGCTGGACGCGACACACGTCGTCGCTCCCGCGGACGGGCTCCTCACCAACTTGTCGTTGCACCCCGGGGTCCTCGCGGCCGTGGGGACGCCTGTCGCACTCCTCGTTCCTCCCGAAGTGTACGTCGTCGCGAACTTCAAGGAGACCCAGGTCGGAGCGTTGCGGCCCGGACAGCCGGTCGCAGTCTCGGTCGACGCCTTCGCCCCTCGCGTGTTCGAAGGCAACGTGGACACCATCGCGGGAGGGACGCAGGGGCGCTTTTCGCTACTGCCATCGGACAACGCCGGGGAGAACTTCGTGAAGGTCGTCCAACGCGTCCCGGTGAAGATTCGCCTCGCGGCGACCGATATCGTCCTTCTTCCGGGTCTCAGCGCAGGCGTCACGGTGAATGTGCGGTGACGCGCATCGCCGCCGAGGCGCCTTCGCCAGCTTGCGTCACCGCCAGATCGCCCAACGGAGAACCCACAAGACGGCCCAGAAACCGAAGGGCCCGACCGCACGGACCCAGCCGGGAAGGCCGTTGTCGGTGCGGCGCTGGCGGCCGTCCTCCGCCCCGTGATCGCCCGGTCCGCCCGAACGGAAGAACATCGCGATGAGAAGAAACGTGGCGACGACGAGTGCCACGATGCCGAGCCCCAGGGCCGAACCATCGTCGCGCGTACGGGCTCGATCGTAATCCCATGCCCATATCGCGAAGAGGCCGCCGAAGACGGAGGTTGCCAGCAGATAACGACGGAGCTCGCGCGCGAGCGTGCGGCGGGTGGCCGCGCGCTCGCTGCGATCGATCGCCGCGGCTTGTTCGATGGTGTGTACGGCGGCGCCGACCGCGCGGCGGGTGCGCGCGAGAAATGGCGTCCGAATATGGGCCGCGCTCTCGACTCCGCAATGAGCGCACCGGACGACGACCGCGCCGGCCGGCACGTCGAGCGGCGCGCCACATGCGCGGCAATGGGCGGGGCCACCGGGCAATCGCGGAGGCCGCGCGGCCAACCCGGCGACGAGCACGGCGCGCGCTCCTGCGCGCCGATTGGCGTAGATCCCCACGGAGCGCGGCAGGAACGCGAGCGCGAACACCATCGCAAAGACGACGCCGACGGTTGCCGCGGGGGGCGGATGAACGCGCGCGTCGAACGCGAGTCCGGCGAAGATGCTCACGAGACCGACGGGGACGCCGAAGAAGGTCCAGAACACGAACAGCGGCTGGTCGAAGACGGCCGCGAGGATCCGGGTGGAGAGCCACGGCGGCGAGTCGAGTCGCGAAAAGAGCGCCTTCGCACGTCGTTCGGCCGCCTCCTGCTCACGCTGGAGCGAACGCAGCGCGCGATGCGCCTCCGGAAGAGGGACCGTCTGTCCGCAATGCGCACACCTTGCTTCGTCGGACGGGCCGAGAGAAACGCCGGCGCCGCACCGAGGACAGCGCAGCACGTCGACGGCCGGCGGAGAAGTCACTTCGCCATGGTAGACTCGAGCCCGCCGTAGCGGCGGGAATAGAGGCGAGCGCGCATGTCCTATAGCGAGACGCAGAGCTACGGAAGCCGGATCCTCGAGTCGATCAAGGGGGTCCTTTTCGGAATTCTTCTCTTTTTGGTCTCGGTTCCTCTTCTGTGGTGGAACGAGGGCCGCGCCGTGCGAATGGCCAAGAGCCTCGCGGAAGGCGCCGCACACGTCGTCTCGGTCACGGGCCTCGACGCGGCCAACGAGAGCAAGCTCGTTCACTTCACGGGTGACGCGACCACGAGCGAAGTGCTGGAGGACAAGGATTTCGGCGTGCGTGCGCCAGGCCTTCGTCTCGAGCGGCAAACGCAGATGTACCAGTGGTACGAAACGAGCGCTTCCCACGACAACGTCGGCGGGAGCAAGACCACCGTCTATAGCTATGACAGAAAGTGGTCCGATAGGGTGATTCCGTCCGCCGGATTCAAAGAAGCGGGCCACACGAATCCCGCGACGATGGGCGTCGCCGGGCGGGACTTCGTGGCGGCGAAGGCAAGCCTCGGGCAGTTCGATCTCTCGCCCGAAATCGTGCGCGGGCATGTCGACAAATGGGAGCCGTTCCCGGTCTCGCTCGCGGGAGCCTCGGCGCCGGGTGCGCCGCCGGGTGCTCCGCCCGATCTCCGAGGCCGCCTGAAGCAAGACGGGGACGCCTTCTACTTCGGGGACAACCCGAGTCTCCCCAAGGTCGGCGACGTGAGAATCGCCTACCGTCGCGTCCCCTCGCCCGTGACCATGAGCATCGTGGCGAAACAAGCGGGGCGTGGCTTCGTGCCGTATCCGGCCAAAGCGGGCGACGCGATCCTGCTCACCGCGATGGAGAGCAAAGACGCAAGCGCGATGTTCACCTCGGCCGTGGAGTCGAACGAGACCCTGACATGGATTCTTCGCGCGGTCGGGTGGGTCGCGATGACCCTCGGGGTGTTCCTGATTTTTCGCCCCATCGCGATGGTGGCCAATTTCATCCCCTTCATCGGTTCGACGGTCTCGTTCGGAGCGTTCTTTCTCAGCGCAATGTTTTCTTCGTGCGTTTCCCTCGTCATCGTTGCGCTGGCGTGGATCTTCTACCGGCCCCTCATTGGCTTGCTCCTCTTCGGCGTCGCGATGGCGGCCGCCGCGGTCGCCGTCCCGTCAATGGCGAAAGCGCGGAGCGTTGCTCCCGGCGGGCCCCTCCGCGCGGGGGTGCGCTGACGACTTTTTTCGTGCGCTGCGCCGGCTCACGCACCCTCACCCCGTGAGAATCAAGAGCCCGCGGCCGGCGAAGCCGATCGTCCCGTCGAGGACCTCGACGAACGATTGACTCAAGGTTGCGTCGGCGCGCAAATGCCATAAGGCTTCTCCGTTCGTCCAGGCAGCGGTCCTCGCCTCGCGTACGCTCCAGTTTGCGACGACATCGTCGACTCCGTCGAAGTCGTGATGGAGGCTCTCCAGCAAGGGCGTGAAGTACGTCTGTGCAACGGTGGCCTCCGTACCGGCGAGTACGTCGTTGACTTTGTCGTAGTCGGTCGCTTGGACACTCGGGCGCGTCATTTCGACCCCGAGTGCCGTGAACGTTTGCACGAGACCTACCGGAAGATCACGGTTGATATGGGCGTTCATCCCGGCCAGCGCAAACTGCAAAGGAGCGATGTCGCTACGGGCACGAGCGGAGAAGAGTGGCGCCCAAGCGCGAGGGGGTGCCGCGCCGTTCTCGAGCTTCGACAGAGCGTCGAAGTAGAGATTTCCGAATGCCACGTCCAAGGCGCTCAAAAAGGCAACGCTCGCGAACATCCCACCCTGCTCGGCGGCGACGACGTTGGTCGTCACCGCAAGGTACAGCCGGTTGAAGCAAGCGATACCATCGGTGGGAGGCAACGCGGCTTCGATCGCCTGCATGCGGGCGAGTACGTCGCCGATTTGGGACACCGGGGTCCGGGCGAGAATCGGGGCCAGCACGGTCATACGAGAAAAGTATCAGACCCCGGCCAACCCAGCGCACGCACTTGCGGGGGGATCGCTTCGCAAAGTGAGCGCGGTTTGGAGGGTCTTCAGAGCACTAAACCCAGGATCCGCTTGCGTTCGCGCCGCGGGCGTGATCTGCGGAGTCATGCCGAACCCGCATTCGATCGAGATTCGAGAGCGAGCCGTGCGAGCGTACGAG
>DATHQY010000683.1:0-5382 GCA_035482215.1 Polyangiaceae bacterium
GGGATTCTTGCTCTTTGGCGCCCAGATCTTGCTCGTCGGCACCGCGGCGCAAGATTTTGCGCGCCGCGGAGCGACGGCCGCGGCGGCCGGGTTCGTCGACTTCATGGGCCATGTCGGGGCCTTCAGCGGCGACATCGTGACGCCGTGGACCCAGAAGCATTATGGCTGGGATGGCGCGATCACCTGGTGGGGATGCGCCGGTCTGGCTGCGGCAGTGCTCGTGGCCACCCTCTGGCAAGCGAGACCGCATGAAGCGGCCAGCGAGGCCGGCGCGCATTGACGTAGAATGGACGCCCCCGTAAGCAACGGGGCACGGATGGGGTGGACCTGGCGCCGGGGTTGGCGGGTCGCGGGGCCGGCGGTTCTGGCGGCGCTCGCCGGAGTCACGGCCTGTTCGTCCGACGACTCGTCGCCGGGGTCGGCGCCGGCTGCTTCGTGCAACGGCCTGCCGACCGATCTCCAGGTCGATACGCAGAATTGCGGTGCGTGCGGCACCATCTGCGCCGGCATTTTGGCGGTGTGTGTCCAAGGCGTGTGCGGATGCCCGTCGCCGGCGGGCAGGTGCGCCGACGAATGTGACGACCTGTCGTCCGACCCGCTCAACTGCGGTGCGTGCGGCAACGCCTGCGGGCCGGGCTTCGCGTGCGTCAACGGCTCGTGCGGCTGCGCCGACGAAGCGCTTTGCACGGGGCAATGCACCGATCTGGAGAACGACCCGCTCAATTGCGGGTCCTGTGGGGATGCCTGCGGGCCCAAGCAAACGTGCGTCGACGGGGCATGCACCGGTACGTGCGAGACGAACGGAGACTGCGGAGCGGGCCAGGCGTGCAGCGCGTCGAACTGGCTCTGCGTCGACGGGACGAGGCCGTGCAGCTCGAACCTCGATTGCAGCGATCCGACTACCGAATATTGCGGCCTCGGTCATTGCTTGGTGCGAGGTTCGCGGCAGTTCACGTTCATGGCGCCGGACAGTGGATGTGTGCCGGGCACGGAGACGACCAATCCGAGCCTGAGCGCGTGCACGGAACACTTTCAAACGTGCAGCCCGACGGCCCCGTGCCCCAACTCATGGCTTTGCCTTGCGATGACGCCCAACGCCGTGGACGGGACCTGCGTCCAGACGACGACCGTCGGTGCGATCGACGCGGCCACGGCGGATGCCACGGTACTCGACGCGGCTGCGCCGATCGAAGCCACGCTTTCCGATGACGCTTCGGACGATGACGCGTGGAGCGCCGCGTCGTCCGGCGACGACGCAGGGCCCTAGCGTACTGCGCTCGAGCTTCTCGTCGTGCCTCGTCCAAACGAGCGCACGTTTTGCATGGAATGAAGGGCGATGACTCGAATCGCTCGTTCGCTATTCGTTCTCGCGTTACCTCTCACACTTGCCCTCGCGGGCTGCGCCGTCGGGCCCAAGGGCACGGGGGCCGCCAAAGCGCCACAGGCAGCACCCGACACCCAGTTCACGAACCAGGACCAGAAAATCCTGGCGTGCCTCGACCTGCAGGATCACATCGTCGACCTCTATGCGAGCGACTATGTGAGCCGCGAAGGCGCGTCGATGAGCACCGTCGAGCGCACCGCGTTCCGCGACGGATGGGCCGAGGAGCTCGCCAAGCGCGGCACCTTCGAGCGCTTCGAACAGGCGTGCTTCTCGGGTCTCACCCCGGGCAAATACCACTGCGGAATGCAGTCGCAGACGACCGACGGCCTGGCTGCGTGCATGCGCCTCAGCGCTCGTTGAAAAAAAACGACTTGGCGTCTCCGCCGGTTGGGGCTTTGGTGCGGGACGCATGGTTGATCGTCGCGTCCCCGCTGGCGTCGGTGCCTTCCGTCTCGACTCCCACGCGACGAGGGCCGTCGCGATCCTCGCGCTGCTGCTCGTGCCGCGTGTTTGCGCGGGCGAGGCCGCCGCGGACGCCGCGGTCCGATCCACACGCGCCGAGCAGGTCGTCACGCGTGTCGGCCCGCTGACGGTGACCGTGGGCGAGGTCGAATCGCGTCTTGCGCGCGTCGCCGTCGTGCAGAGGGCGGAATGGGGAACGTCGGCGGATGCGGTTCGTCGCGGATTCGTAAGCGACGTCGTCGTCCCGCAGGCGCTCCTGCTCGCGAGCGCCGAAGCGCAGTCGCTGGCCACCGAGCCACCCTCGTCTTATGCAATCGAGCGGGCGCGCTCGAACGCGACGCTGCGCGCGTTGCGGGCCCGGGTCGGCACGGCGGAAGCCGTCTCGGGCGACGACGTGCGCGCGTACTACGAGCAGAACCGAGCGCGCTTCGACTCTCCCGAGCGAATCGGCGTCTGGCGGATCTTGTGCGCCACGTCCGAAGACGCGCAGGCGGTGCTCGATGCCCTGAAGACCGATTCGTCGACGAAAGCCTTCACGGATCTCGCGCGGACCCACAGCCTCGACAAGGGGACGTCGCTGCGCGGCGGCGACCTTGGCCTTCTCACGGACGACGGAGTGTCGCCGGAGCCGGGCCTGCGGGCGGACCCCGCGGTGATGCGCGCGGTGCTCGCCGTGCACGATGGCGACATCGTCCCTTCGCCCGTGCCCGAGGGGCCGAACTTCGCGGTCGTCTGGCGACGGGGCAGCCTCCCCGCGCGCCACCGCACGCTGGCGGATCTTGCCCCCTCGATCCGCGACACGATCTGGAAGAACCGGATCAAAGACGCGGCCGACCAGCTGCTCGCGAACCTGCGCGCCGCGCGCGTTCGCGACGTGAACGAAGAGGTCCTCGCGTCGGCGGACATCCCCGCGGAGGACGGGCCGACTCCGCGCGACGGGCCTGACGCGTCGGTCCGCTGAAATCAGCGGTCGGGATTCTCGAACGAGCCGGTGGCGAGGGCCCGCGAGCCCGGCGCTCACGACCCGTGTTTCACTCTCTCCGCTCGACCCCTTCTGCAGCCCGGTTGCCACCCATCGGGTCCGTCTGCCCGCTGGCGATGTGTCCATCGGCCATCTGCCCGAGCGCGAGCGCCGCGGCCCGCCGCTCCGCGACGCGCTTGCTCCGGCCGTGCGCGCGAGCGACCGATTGCCCACCGACGAGCACTTCGACTTCGAACACCTGGTCGGCTCCGCTGCCGCGCACTTCGAGCACGCGGTACGTCGGCGCCGAAAGGCCGTCCGCCTGCACGCGCTCCTGCAGGGCGCTCTTCGGATCGGGCGCCGCGAGCGTCTCGGCATTCCCGAGGCCTTCGCCTACCATCGCTTGCACGAACGCGCGCGCGCCCTCGAGCCCGCGGGCGTCATACACGGCGGCCACCAGGGCCTCGGCCGCGTCGGCCAAGACGTTGCTCTGCTCGCGCTCCGTCCCGAGCGTCGCGCCGCGCCCGAGCGCGATGCACTGCCCGAGCTGCACGGTCCGCGCCCACCCGGCGAGCGCCTCGGCGTTGACGAGCGCGCTACGCATGCGCGTGAGCTTGCCCTCGTCGGCGTTCGCGTGCGCTCGCGCGAGAAGCTCGCTCACGCAGAGGCCGAGGACCGCGTCGCCGAGAAACTCGAGCCGCTGGTTGTCCGGCAAGCCGGTCTCGTTGGCGTAGCTCGCATGCGTCAGCGCCTCGTCGAAGCGGGCGATGGGCGCGGGGCCGAGGATCTCCGCGAGGCGCAACCGGAGCTCGTCTCGGGCTTTGGCGCGTCGCTCGGCGTCGTTCATCCGAGGACGGCGTCGGCCGTGTCGGCGGCTCGCAGGTCGAGCTCCGTGACGCCGCCAGCGTCGTGCGTCGACCACGTGGTCTTCACGCGGCCCCACCCGAGCTCGATGTCCGGGTGGTGGTCGAGCTTCTCGGCGATGCACCCGACCCGCACGACGAAGGCGAGTCCGGAGGCGAAGTCGGGGAACTTGTACTCCTTGGAGATGCGGTCTTGTTCGGTGCGTCGCCAGCCGGCGTGTTTCGCAACCCAAGCATCGACCACGGCGAGGTCCAATCGGGTGGGGCGGGACATGCGTTCGATCTACCCTGCCCACGTGCTTCTCGCATGCCCCTTCTGCCGCGAGTTGTTCGATCGCAGCGAGCGGAACACGTGCCCGGTGTGCGGCGTGCCGCTCGTTCCGTGGAAGAAGCTGGCGCCGGCGGGCCCTTCGTTTCGTGCTGCGCGTGACCGCACGGGCGCCGCGCGCGGGGCTCCGATCGAGGACGACGAGGAATTTCTGGACCCTCCCGAGCACCGCCCGCTCCCCATCTTCTACGTGGGTCGCGGTCGCGCGCTTCTGATGGCGGCCGCCGCGCTCGGGCTGGTCGCGTTCTTCGTTCCGTGGGTGCATCTCACGATGCCCGATACGGTCGACTACTCGGGCTTCGCCCTCTCCCGCCGGCTCGGGTGGACGTGGGGCGCCGCGGTGGCCTGGTTCGTCCTGTTGCCCACGGTGTTCACGCGGCGGAGCATCGTGCAGATGCGCGGGGCGCGCGTCGCCGCGGCGTTCCTGTCGGCGATTCCCGGGATCACCGCCGCCGTCTTGTTGCTGCGGCCTCCCCACGGCGCCCACGGCGTACCGCTGCGATTCGCATTTGGCGTGGGCCTCTACGCATCCCTGGTTCTTTCGGCCGCGGGCGTCGTCCTCGGCGTGCTCTTCGGAGGACGCGTCGACGATATTCGCCTCGACCGTGGAAGCTCCGAGGGCAAACTCGTGCACTGACGCGGCTCGCGGCTCCCACGGGGAGCGAGGGCGCCACGTGCGCCCGGCGCGGTGTCGTGTCAGACTTCGCCGCGGTGTCCGGGGCGACGGGAGGTCGACCATGCGCGTCGCGCGAAAACAGAGCACCGGAAGGCAAGTCGACAGCGAAGAGCTGCTCGATACGGACGTGCCCGCGGCGGTCGTCTGCGCGCGCTGCGGCCAGGCCGATTGCTCCGGATGCGCGTCCGATCGGAGCCTTTCCGGAGTGATGGCGATCGTCCCATGGGAACGACCGGGCTCGCCGCTGCTGACGCGCCTCTGGGCCACGGCGCGTGCGACCACGCGCGATCCGGAGCGGTTCTTCGAGTCGCTGCCGGACGGTCCGCTCGCGCCCGCGCTTCGCTTCGCGATCGTCGCCGAGCTCGTCGCCGTGACGGCGATGGCCGTGGCGGTCGTGATTCCCATCGCTCTTCTCGCGCCGGGCTGGCTCGCCGCCTGGGGCTTCGGCTTCGAGAACCCGCTGCTCCGGCTCGCTCTCGCCGCGCTTCCCGCGCTCGCGGCGCTCCTCGTGGCCGCGCATGTCGTGCACGGGTGGGCGCTCGATCGCGGTGCGCGTCGTTCGGGCGTGCGCGGCGCGACGACGCGCGCGCTTCGCTTCGGGCTCTATTCGACGGGCTGGGATCTGGTCGTCGGGCCGCTGGGGGCGATCGTCCTCGCGGTTCGCGAAGGCCCGGCCGCGGCGATGTCGCTCGGTACGGCGGGCATGGG
>DATHQY010000684.1:0-6664 GCA_035482215.1 Polyangiaceae bacterium
CATCCGACCTCGAAGTGCACGAAGCGAAGGGGCTCGTTCGCCAGCATTCGATCGATTCGCATCCACGGATCGGATGCGGGGAACGTATACCCGAACCCGGCGCCGGCCTCGGGAAAGCCCTCGCGGTAGCCCCGCGCCAGCGCGGCGAGCACGGGGCTCGAGCCGGGCAAATTCGTATCGCCCGCGATGAGCACCGGCAGCTTCTCGACGCGCGCCAACGCGCCGACGTCTTCCGCTTCGAGCGTGCGCTCCTTGCTGTTGGCCTGGATCGGCCCGGGGCCTCCGGAGACGAAGAGCCGTCCGGAGAGGATCTCGTTTCGCAGACTGTGGCCGAGTGCCTTGTAGAAGGCTTCGCGCGGCGAAATGAAGTGCACGTTGTAGAGAGCGATCGAGCCGAACGGAGTCTGCACGACATAGCGCTCGAAGCGGGCCGGAAGTCCGGTGCGATGGGGCTTCGGCAGGTCCGATTCCTTGGTGGGCGTCAGCGGAAAGCGACTCGCGACGATGAACTGCGAGGCCGCATGGACAATCGGGTAGCGCAGAGAGAGGCCGCGCATGAGGGGATGGGTCGGCGAAAGACTGATCTCCTGCATCAAGACGACGTCCGGCGCGTACCGATCCACCGCCGCCAGGAGCACGTCCGCCCCTTCGATTGCGCTGTCCGCGTTGATGCTGAGCACGCGAAGGCGGGGACCGTCCGGCGCCGCGCGCCGCAACACGGGAAGGACGAGACCCATCAAGGGAAAGAGGACGAGAATCCCGGCGACGACGGGCGCGGCGAGGAGGCGGAATCGACGCTGGAGAAAGAGCGCGAGGACGATCGGCAAGAGCGGAATGGCGAAGAGCCGTCGCGGCACGTAGAGCGCGACGGTGGTGACCCACCAGCGTTCCCCGCCGAAACGGAGCAGAAGAATGGCCACGAGCAGCGCGGCCGGATAGGCCCACGCGCAAATCGTCGCCAGGCGACGGAGCCACGTCGTCCACGGGCGTCCTGCGACGCGTGCGTCAATCATCGAAGAGCGAAAGCTGGTTCTTCGCGAGAGGCGGCGCATCGTCCGTGTGCGCCGCCTTTGGCCTGGGCGGCCCGGCGCCCGGCGCGAGCCTCCCGATCAGCGCATCGAGCAACTCGGTCTCGGCGGCCGCCTTGTCCGGCCTATGGCGGACGACGCGCGCGAAACGCAGCGCGATGCCGCCGGGATACCGAGGGCTCCGCTGCACGTCGTTGAAACGAATCTCGACCACCAGCGAGGGTGCGACGGCCACGACGTGCTCCGTCCGCTCGGTGGCGATCTCTTGCAGCTTCTCCGTCTGCCACGCGAGCATCGCATCGGTGAGTCCTTTGAAGGTCTTGCCCACCATGCAGAACGTGCCGTCCTCCCGGCGCGCGCCGAGGTGCAGATTCGACAGATAACCCTTTCGCCGGCCGCTGCCCCACTCGGCGGCGAGGATCACGAGGTCCACC
Organism: Polyangiaceae bacterium; assembly: GCA_035482215.1. Classification (GTDB taxonomy): domain Bacteria; phylum Myxococcota_A; class Polyangia; order Polyangiales; family Polyangiaceae; genus Palsa-1150. The sequence continues at coordinate 1,463 of DATHQY010000684.1, forward strand.
GTGCGGCTCTCTTTGACTTTGAGCCACGCGCGGCCGCGACCGCCGAAGCGATAGGGCGAGCTCGGATCTTTGACCATCACGCCTTCGTGGCCTTTCGCGAGAGCGTCGGCGTAGAAGCCACGCGCGAGGTCCACGTCGCCGGTGCGGACGCTCGGCATGCAGATCGCCGCGGGGGCGATCGCGCGGAGCGCTTCGATTCGAGCCTGGAGCGGTTCGTCGAGCTCATCGCGGCCGTCGCGATGCAAGCAATCGAAGAGATAGATGCAGAGCCGGTCGCGCTCATAGAGCCCGCTCTGTCCCTTCGAAGCGAGGGCCGAGAACGAGTCTTGAAACGGGAGCGCGACTCCATCGGGCCCGACCGCGAAGACCTCGCCGTCGAGCACGGCCGAATCGGCCGCCAGCGATTGAAGGCTCGGGAGCAATGCGGAGCAGCCCGCCGTGATGTCGTTGCCCTGCCGCGAGTAAATCGCGACGCGAGCGCCCTCTTTGTGGACCTGGGCGCGCACGCCGTCGACCTTCCACTCGATTTGCGCGTCGCGGGTGAGAGCGAGCGCTTCTTCGAGCGACTCCACCGACGCGGCGAGCATCGGCGCCAGGGGCTGAAAGAGCACGAGAGACGAGGCGGGCGCAGCGGGGCGGTCCGGGCCGAGAAGCACCTCGGCGGCCCGGGTGATCGAGCCCGTGACCATCAGGGCCCGTCGCACAGCGGCCTCGTCTTGCCCCGCGACTTCGGCGATCGCGAGGAGCATCACGCCCCCCAAGCTCCCCTGTCGAAGCGTCCCGGTGAGCGCCGACGCCAAAAAATGGCGCTCGTCGAGGGTGAGGCGATCGTAGAGCGACCGCATCCGCGCCAGCGTGTCGTCGCGGTCCCGCCGTCCGGCAGGACCGAGCGCGCGCTCCACGTCGCCAAGCGAGAGCGACGGCTCTTCCGCCGCGGGTCGCTCGGACAGCGCGAACAGCGTCGCGGGCCCGATTCCGAGCGGGCCGCACAGCGGCGCGGCGACGAGCCAGCCGACCGCCGCTTCGACCTCGCCCGGCGGGACGCTCTGAAGCAGTTCGACGCAGAGCCGCTTCTTCTCGAGCCGCGAGCGAGTGGCGGCGAGGCGGCCCGAAGTGATGGCGAGGTCGACGAAAGGCAGAGGGTGCAGCGCGGATCACGATACCGCACTCGTGCTCGCGAGCGAGCTACTCTACTCGCCCCGATGGCGGTCCCGATGGTGAACTCCCGGTCGATGGGCTGGCTGCCTCCGGGCGTTTCGTTCGCTGCCTCGATCGCCGCCGCCTTCATCGCGGCACGCCAGCCGGGGCCTTCGCCGGCGCGCGACACCGACGGCGCCACGATCTTCCGCGAACGATGCGCCGCGTGCCATTCGATCCGCGACGAAGCGGGCCAAGGCCCCGGGCTCGGCGGAGTCGTGGGCCGCCGCGCGGCGACGGGACGCGGATTCGGCTATTCGCGCGCTCTCCGCCAGAGCGCGCTCGTGTGGAGCGAAGTCGAATTGAGCCGTTTTCTCGAATCGCCGGCGCGCGCCGTACCGGGGACCACGATGCCCGTGGCCGTCCCGGACGAGGCCGCGCGCAAAGCGCTCATTGCGTATCTCGCGACCCTGCCCGCCCTCGCGCCTCCCGCACCTGCCGCCGCGCCGGGTCCCGCGGGACCGAACGACTTCCGATCCGATGCGCCGGGCCGCGTCCATCGCGTCGCGCTCTCCGACTTGCCCGCGCCCTATGCGAGCCCGTCGGCACGCAACGCGCCCGTCGTCGTCGATCGACCGGCCGGTGCCGCGCTGCACGTCCCGCCGGGTTTCGCCGTGGAGCTCTTTGCGTCGAATCTCTACAACCCGCGCCTCGCGCGGGTGGCACCGAACGGCGACATCTTCGTCGCGGAAACCGGCGCCGATCAGATTCGGGCGCTGCGTGCCGCCGATGGCGCGAGCCGCCCCGCGCAGGTCGAAGTCTTCGCGTCGTCGCTCGACGCGCCGTTCGGCATCGCGTTCTTGCCTGCGAAGGATCCCGAGTGGATCTACGTGGCCGACCGCAACGCGGTCGTGCGCTTTCCTTATCGCGCTGGCGATTTGCTCGCGCGCGGCGCGCCCGAGACGGTCGTCGCCGAGCTCGCGGCGGAGAGCGGAGGCCACACGACGCGTGACGTCGCGTTCTCGCCCGACGAAACGCGCATGTTCGTTTCGGTGGGGTCAGGATCCAACGTGGCCGAAGGCATGCGGCCGCGGCCCACGGCGGAGCATCGCGCTCCGAACGGGGCAAGCGCGCTCGGCGCGACGTGGGGTGACGAGACCGACCGAGCGGACGTGCTTTCGTTCGATCCCGATGGCAACGACGAGCGAATCTTCGCGACCGGCATTCGCAATTGCGTCGGCTTCGCCGTGAACGCGGCGACCGGTGACCTTTGGTGCTCGACGAACGAACGCGACGGGCTCGGCGACGACCTCGTACCGGACTACGTGACGCGCGTACGCGACGGGGCGTTCTACGGGTGGCCCTGGTATTACCTCGGCGCGCACGAGGATCCGCGCCACGCCGGCGAACGGCCGGACCTCGCGGGTGCCGTGACGCTGCCGGACGTGCTCTTGCAAGCACACTCGGCGCCGCTCGCCATGGCGTTCTACGAAGGCGCGATGTTCCCACCGGACTACGAAGGAAGCGCGTTCGTGGCGCTCCACGGTTCGTGGAATCGTGGGGCGCGCACGGGTCCCAAGGTGATTCGCGTATTCGTCAAGAACGGCGTGCCGCGCGGCGATTACGAAGACTTCTTGACGGGATTCGCCGTCGACGACGCCACCGTGTGGGGGCGACCGGTCGGCGTCGCCGTCGCGCACGACGGCGCGCTCCTCGTCACGGAGGACGGCAACGGAACGCTCTGGCGGGTCACCTATAGGGGAAAGCGGTAGGCGCGATTACAGGATGCTGCCGTCACGCCCGAACGAGCCTCCGTAGAGCGCAATGGCGGACGGTGCGTCTTCGCTCGCGTCCTTGGGGGGGTTCGTCGCGTCGGTGGCCGAGGTTGCGTCGCTCGTCGTCGTCGCATCGCCGGCGCCGTCGAGCAGGGTGGCATCGGTTCCCCCAGACGCGTCCGGGCCCGCAGACGCGTCCATGGGCGGAAACGATGCGGCGCCGTATGCGGCGATTGCGGTTGCGATCGACGTCGTCGTGCCGGTGAAGTCCGGCGCTCCATAAAGCACAACGCCACCTGCCGTGGATGTCGCCGTCGACGTCGACGTGCCGATCGACGTCGACGTACCCGTCGACGGCGGCTGCGTCGTCGAACCTTCTTGGCCTCCGCATTCCGATGCGGCCACGGCGGCGGCCACGAGCGCCGCGGCGGTCATCCGCGAAAACGGAGCCGTCGCCGCCGGCTTCGCGCAGGTCACGGGAGCCCCGCAGAACGGGCAGACGCGCTCGTTCGCCTTCACGTGGCGCGAGCAGGCTTCGCACGGCTGCAACTTCGATCTCATGGCACTTCCCCAGTTGGATGGCTCATAGGAGACCCACTTTCGCGACGCGTCCCCGCACCGAACGCCCGCGCTTGCGCAAGCTCCGCTTCGGGCCAAGGTTCTTCGATGATTTCGAAGCGCCCGTAATCGAATGGAATGCCCTCCGCGCTCTCGACCCGTCGCAATCGCTCGCGGCGCCCTTCGCGCAATAGCTCGATCGCGCGGTGGTGGCAGAACGGATTATTCCCCGTTTTGCCGAAAAGCACGTGCGTCGTCCACGAGCAACCGGCAAGGCAGTTATCGGCGTAATAGCAAGTCTTGCAATAGCCCCAGAGATCGTCGGTCGTGCGCTGGCGCGTGAAGCGAAGCGGCGCGCTGCGCTCCCAGATGTCCTTCAACGAGTGCTCGCGTACGTTGCCGCCCACGTAGTCGCTCGTCGGCAATGACGGGCATCCTTTGACGTCGCCGTTGGCTTCGATCCCGATCGTGGTTCGACCGGCGCCGCAGGAGCCCATGTGGCCCGCGGGATACGACGCACGGAGCGAGCTCTCGTACGGTCCGAAATACCCGATGTTGTTTCCGGCCCAGAAGCGAATTCCCGCTTCGTCGAGGCGCGTCTTGGCGCGCGCGAGCATCGGCATCGCCTCGAGCACCTGGTAGGGCTCGAGAAGGAGCGTATCTTCGTCCGCCGCGCGACCCATCGCCACGGTGAGCTGCATCTGCCACGAGTGGATCCGGGACTCCACGAGGCGCTCCACGACGCCCGGGATCTCGGCGAGATTCACGCGATTGATCTGCGTGTTCGAGCTGACGGGGATCCCGGCCCGCCGCAGGTGAGCGATCGCCTGCATCGCGGCATCGAAGCTGCCGGGCATGCCGCGCAAGTGATCGTGCGTCTCGCGCAGGCCGTCGACGGAGACACTCACGCTTTGAATCCCGGCGTCCTTGGCCGCCTTCGCGCGATCCTCCGTGATCCCGCGGCCGCCCGTCGTCATGGTGCACGCCATCCCGCGGCCCCGGATGGCGCGCACGATGTCGGTCCAATCATCGCGCAAATACGCTTCGCCACCGATGACGGTGACTTCCCGAACGCCGAGGCCCGCGAGCTGCGCGACGAGATCCAGCGCCTCGGCCGGCGAAAGCTCATCGGGGCGTTCGCGCCCGGCGCGCGATCCGCAATGCCGGCACGCGAGGTCGCAGCGAAGCGTGATTTCCCAGACCGCGTAGACCGGCCGCCACGTCCGGTCGGCTTCACTCGCGGTATCGGCGAGCGGCAGGCGCGTCTTGGCCGCGTTCGCGAGCGGCGCGATGGGCAACGAACGTGTGCGCGGACCGAGCATGCGTCTCCAGTTTGCCAGGGGTTCGCCGCGGGCGCGACTCCGCTCGCCTGCCCCTGCAGACACAAGGCCGTCGCCATGCCCGCGTTTTGATTGCCGTCCTATGTGCCAGGGTGTGTCACCCTCGGATCTTCGGCGCCCAGCCTCGCTTTCGTCTTCTCAGTAACAATGAAAATAGCCCCCGTCGCGAATCAAGCTCACCGCGACGCCGAACAGGCTCCGTAGATTCTCTTCGGTCAACACTTCCTCCTTGGGCCCCGCCGCCACGACGCGCCCTTCGCGCATCATCACGACGCGGTCGATCTCCGGAATGATCTCCGACACGTGATGCGTCACCAGCACGAGCCCCCGCCCCCCCGCCGTGAGCTCGCGCATCGTCCCCATCAACGTACGGCGCGCACCGATGTCGAGCG
>DATHQY010000685.1:0-2896 GCA_035482215.1 Polyangiaceae bacterium
ACCGCCGCCTCGTCTTCCGCCGCGATCGTGATCGTGTGGTAAAGGCTGTCGAAGACGACGATCGTCGAGGCCCCGAAGAAACGGCCGAGCGGCGCGGTCGCGCGCGCGCCCCAACCGGGGACTTTTTCGATGGAGTGAACGAGATCCCACGCGAGATAGCCCACGTAGGTCCGTGCAAAGCGCGCGGCTGTTCCCTCTGCACCCGCGATGGGCGACGGCTCGAAGATGGATCGCGCCGCCTCGAGGGGATCGCGCGCGGCTCTCGCGTCGGCCTCGGCAGTGCCCGCAGGATCGCCTACGGGACTGCCCACAGAACCGAGCCGGCGGCCCTGCGCGCCCACCCATTCGCCGTTCGCCTGCAGCGTCATCTCGTCCTTCGGGCAGTAACCGAGGATCGAGTACCGCCCCCATCGCTCGCCCCCGACGACGCTCTCGAGCAAAAACGACGCGGCGTCGCCCGCAGCACTCCGAAGTGCCGCATAGGCCCGCACGGGCGTCAGCGTATCGGCGACGAACGTGAGCGTAGAGACCATCCGACTATCCTGACGCAAGCTGGAGCAATTTGCGCGCGCGCGCCGGGTCCGCCGGCTCACGCCCAATCGATCGGGCATACGATGCCGCACGCGCGACGAGCGGTGCGCTGCCTTCCGCCAAAACGCCTTTGCTCAAAAAGATGTTGTCTTCGAGCCCCACTCGCGCATGGCCGCCGAGACGCATCGCGAGCTCCGTCATCGGCTGCTGCCATCGGCCCACCGCGGCCACGCCCCACGACGCCCCGCGCGGCAGGAGCGAACGCATGTAGTGGACCGCGTCCTCCCGCGCAGCCATCGCGCCTTTCACGCCGAGCACGAACTGGAAATGCAGCGGCGCAACGACGGCGCCTTCCGCGACGAGAGCCAGCGCCTCGTCGATGTGGCCCACTTCGTAGCATTCGAGTTCGGGCGTGACCCGCGCCGCCCGAATCCGGGCCGCGATGCGGCGAATGTCGGGTCGCGAGTTGACGAAGACGCCGTCGCCGAAGTTAATCGTACCGCAATTGAGCGTCGCCATCTCGGGGCCGCACGCCAGGGGACCCACGCGCTCGTCGATCGACATGCCGACCGCCCCGCCGGTCGACGGCTGAATGATGCAATCGCACTTGCGGCGAATCGCCTCGATGACTTGGGCGTAGCGCTCCGCCGATTGGGTATTCCGCCCGTCGTCGGCGCGCACGTGCAGGTGAAGGACGGCCGCGCCGGCCTCCCGGCATCGCGCAGCCTCGTCGGCGACGTCTTGCGCGGAGAGCGGCAAGTAGGGCGTCGCGTCGCGCGTGAGCTCCGCCCCGACGATCGCCGCGGTGAGCACGACGTCGCCGTGCGGCGTCTCTTCCGGCGTGACGATGGCGGTCGACGTGGGGGCGGGGCCCGCGGGCAGGCCGGGCAGATAGAGTTCGCGCGGTTTTCGCTGGAGATGCTTCGGGACGACGCACGTCCCGATCGCGCGGGCGACGGTGATCGGCTCGACCAAGAGGTCCGCCGCGCTCTCGGCAGCGCTTGCCGCATCGAGGTCGCCCGCGGCGAAATGCGGGCGCGCGCTCGAGATGACTTTGCGCGCCTCGAAGCGGAGCTTGCGGCTCGTGTTGCCGATGCCCACGAGCTCCGCGATCACTTCCAGAAAGTCACCCGCGAAGACCGGCGCGAGAAACTCGACGCTCTCGTATGCGCGGAAGAGACCCTCGTCGCCGTCGAGACGGATGAGAAGCTCGGTGGCCACATCGCCGAAGAGGGCCAGAACGCGCGCGCCGTCGACGAGCTGCCCGCCGTAGTGGGCGTCGTGAGCGCTCATGCGCAAACGCAGGAGGGCTGACGTTCCTATCATATCGTTCCCATATCATGGCGTCCGCGGCGAAGGTTCTCCTGGCATGCCCGCAACGGAAATTCGCTTGCGAACGAGATGCCATCCGGCTTCCGCCGGGTCGTTCGTGCGCGCGCGGAGTACGTCGAGCGGCGCCGTGGGCAGAACCTCCGGGCGTCCCACGGCGAACGCCATTTCCCACGGACCGTCAGGGACGCCGGCGAAGATCGTGTCGGTACGGCCGGTGACGTGGATCGCGCCGTCGCGATCGACGACGAAAGGGGGATCCCACGGCCGCACCTCCTCGCCTCGCAGGAGAAAGCCGCGAAGCCCGACCGCGCCTTCGACGGGCGCCGCGGGCAGGATCACGACGGAGAAAACGGCGTTCGGGACGATGCGCTCTTCGGCGCTGCCGGCATCGTCCGCCGCTAGCGCGTAGAAGGGCACGACGGGAGGCTGGAAGTGCAAGCGAAGCGCGACGAGCGCCGCGGCGGCGACGACGGCCGCCACGATGGGCCCGACCGCAGCCGCGGGGTTCCGCGTGCGGGTGCGGAGGTCGTTCACGACGCGAGCCTCTCGGCCGGAACGGCCGGGGACACGGGGACGACGTCCGTGAGCCGATCGACCTGCCGCAGCTTCGGGAAGAGCCACGCCCACGCCGCGACGACGAGCAGCGTCCCGACGCCACCCGCAACGACCGAAGGGACGACGCCGAGCCACTGGGCGGTCACGCCCGACTCGAATTCTCCGAGCTCGTTGCTCGCGCCGATGAAGACGAGGTTCACCGCGCTGACGCGCCCGCGCATCGCGTCCGGCGTCGCGAGCTGCACGAGCGACGATCGAACGAAGACGCTGACCATATCGGCCGCGCCGAGGACGGCGAGCGACACGAGGGACAAGACGAAGTTGCGCGACAGGCCGAAGACGATCGTGGCCGCACCGAAGAGCGCCACCGAGACGAGCATCTTCGCGCCCGTCCGTCGCTCGATGGGGCGCAGCGCGAGGCACACGCCGGTCAGCGCAGCGCCGGCCGCGGGCGCGCTGCGGAGGGCGCCGAGCGCCC
>DATHQY010000686.1:0-7669 GCA_035482215.1 Polyangiaceae bacterium
CGTAGGCGGCCAGCAGGCTGAGCGCCGCCGCGCCGATCGCGAAACGCTCCTGCGCCGGCCCTGGGCGCAGCGCCAGCGCTCCGCCCAGCGCCACCGCCTGCGGCTCCGGCACCTTCTCCAGCAGGACCAGGGCGGGCCGGAGCAGCTCGAGCAGGGACCCGAACGGGACGTGCGCCTCCGACTCGATGCCCCGGGCGCGCAGCAACCGCAACCCGGTGCCCCCGGCGCTGTCACCGGTGCCGGCCGCGCGCGCCGCGTGGTCGAGCAGCGCCGTCTTGCCGATCCCGGTTGGCCCCTTGAGCGTCACGAGGATCGGATACGATATCGAATCGCCGAGCGCTCGCTCGAGCTCGGCCAGTTCGGCGTGGCGGGCGACGAACGCCGGGTTTCGCGACCGGATCGTCCCCCGCGCGAGCACCGCGGCGCGCGGCCCGAGCCGCTCGATCACGCCGGCGGCGTCGGGCCGTTGAGCCGGGTCGAGCGCGACGAGGGCCGCGCAGAGCGCGAGGCCGTCGTCGGGCGCGGAGGCCGCGAGCCTCCGGAGGGCATCGAGGTCGCGTTCGCCTTCGCCGGTCCATGTTCGCTCGGCGAGCGCCTCGACGGCGGCGGCGCCGCCGAGCAGTTCGAGGAGGACCACACCCAGGGCGTACATGTCCGCCGCCGGTGACAAGGCTCCGTCCAAGGATTCCGGAGCGAGATAGCGGCGCGTCCCTTCGATCGCTCGCCGCGCCATACGCTCCTCTGCGACGGCGGTGAGACCGAAGTCGGCGACGACCGCGTGGCCCCGAGCGTCCATGAGTACGTTCGAGGGCTTCAAGTCGCGATGCACGAGCCCTCGCACGTGCAGCGCGGCCAGCCCCTCCGCAATTCCTGCGATGATGGACCGCCACGATTCGACGGCGCGAGACCCAAGGTCCGAGAGCGGAGTTCCCTCCACCAACGCCATCGTGATGAATGCGATGTCGTTCTCGACCCAAAGCGACTCGAGCCGTACGAGGTTCGGGTGATCCACGTCGGCGAGGAGGCGGAACTCGCTCTTGATCCGGCTGACCCGCTCCGCCGTCATGGTGCGAAGGCGCTTCAGCGCGACTATGCGGCCCAAAGATCGGTCGAACGCGGCGTAGACCTCTCCGCTCGCCCCCTCCCCGAGAAACCGCTGCAGTTCGAAACGTGCTGGGAGCCAGGAGGCGGATCTTTCACGGAAGCCAGGGAAGACCGGCACGGCCCCCTCGCCCGTCCGCCGAAGCGCGTCTCGCAACTCCGCGGCGCTGGCGAAGCGGCGCGTGGGGTCTTTGGCGAGCCCGCGGTCGAAGAGCTCGCGCAGCGCTTCGTCCACGCGATGCCCGAAACGCGAAGGCACAAGCGGCGTATCGTGCCGAATCGCGAGCCGCAGCGACGTCAACGTATCGCCGCGGAAGGCTCGCCTGCCGTAGATCATCTCGTAGAGGACACAAACTGTCGCGTAGACGTCCGTCGCCGCGTTGGCGCGCTTGGCGCCGTCGAGGAGCTCCGGGGCCATGTACGGGAGGGAGCCCAGGACTTGTCCGCTCGTCGTCAACGAACCGTCCCCGTTTTCGCCGCGCGCCAGCCCGAAGTCGAGGATCTTGACGCGAGGGGCGGCCGGCGACTCCGCCTCTTCGACGAAGACGTTCGCTGGCTTCACGTCGCGATGCACGACGCCGTGCTCGTGCGCGCCGTGGAGCGCGTCGCAGAGCTGCATTCCGATCTCGACGCTCGTCGACAACGGGACATCGCGCTTCGAACGAAGGAACCGCGCGAGGTCCTTGCCGCGCAGGCGCTCCATGACGATGAAGGGCGTGGCGCCGTCCACACCACTGTCGTAGATGCGGACGATTCCAGGGTGTTTCAGGGCAGACGCGATCCGCGCCTCGCGCGCCCATCGCTCCTGCCGCGCGGTCTGCCCGTGGGCTTCAGACAGCGTGAGCTTGACCGCAACGGCGCGGCCGGTTGCGAGGTCGGTGGCCGCGAAGACGACGCTCGTCGCTCCGCGGCCGATTTCTTCGACGAGCTGATACCGGCCTCCCACGCATTCGCCCGGACCACGCGAGGAAAGAGGGCGCCGGGCGCCCACGCCGCGGGCGGAGCGTTCCGCAGGGGTGCGCCGCCGTATCACGTGGCGCCCCGCAACCGGAGCCGGAGCGCCCGCTCCGAGACTTCGAGCCGCGCCGCAGCCTGCGCGATGTCGCCGCCGCACGTGCTGACGGCCGCGTGGATCTCGTCGAGCTCGAGCGCGCGCGCACCTCGGAGCAGCTTGCTCTTCTCGATTCTCTTGTAGAAATAGCTCTTCGAAACCCCAAGGCGGCGAGCGGCCTTCTCCGCGCTGTACCCCGAATCGCGGAGCGCCCGCTTGAGCGCTTCGTCGCTGAGCGCGTCGGTATTTCCTTTGGCCGACTCGGGCGGCACTGCATCCTCCCGCGGCGGCTCACGCGGCGTGATGAGGCGGCGAAGCTCGTCGGTGATGCGCCCTCGCGCGCGCTGCTTGTTCTCGACGATGAAGCTGAGAGCCACGCTCGACAGCTCTCGCACGTTGCCGGGCCAATCGTATTGCGCCATGTCGGCAACGTAGGAGCCGGGCACCCAGGGTTCCTCTTCTGCACCCGACGCGACGAGCAGATGGCCTTCGCCCGTGGCCTCGAGCCGCTCGCGCAAGAGGTGGTAGAAAAGAAGACCGATGTCGTCGCGCCGAGCGCGGACTGGCGGTACATGGATTTCGTACGAGAAGCGCCGGAGCAGCGGCTCACGGAACTCCCGGCGGGCGACGGCGGCCTCGAGGTCGGCGTCGGTCGCCGCGATCAGCCGGACGTCCACTTGCCGCAGGACTCCCCCCACCGGCTGGATGACGCCGTTCTGCACCGCCCGGAGGAGGAGGGCTTGCACGTCGAAGGACACCTCGCCGATCTCGTCGAGAAACAGCGTGCCCTTGTGGGCTTGCAGAAAGTATCCCTTTCGGTCTTCCGTCGCGCCGGTGAACGCACCGCGCTTGTGGCCGAAGAGCTCGGAGGCAGCGGTGCTCGGCGGAATGCTGGCCACGTTGACAGCGACATACTCTTGCTTGTCGCGCAATCCCACGCCGTGGAGCGCTCGCGCAACGAGCTCTTTGCCGACGCCGGTCTCGCCGCGCACGAGCACGGGAACCTCCATCGGGGCGACGCGGTGGATCTGTTGCCGAAGGTGGCGCATGACGGAACTCTCGCCCACGAGTCCTTGGACGAGAGGAGCCGGTTCCACGAGCTGGAGCCACCCGATCCACAGAACCAGGTAGCGGCCGAACAGGACGACGACCCCGCGCGCGAGCGCCTCGTTCGAGATCGAACGCTCACCGATGAGAGGCGTGCCGTTGACGACGACCGGAGGGGAGGCTTCGTCGAAACGCAGCACCACCCCGCGCTCGAACTTGGTCACATGGAGCGGGGAGCGCGTGACGCGCTGGCTCTGGAGCGGAAGCACAGTTCGGGCGTCGGCCGAGCGGAACTCCGGCGCATGGCGGTGAATCGCGATCGTTCCCGTGCCGCGCTCGTCGAACAACGGCGTGAAGTCGCCGACCCGCGCGAGGTTCGGGTGGCACAGGATCCGTGCGGCCAAGCAGGGACGCGCCCGATTCTCGGCCTCGGTCGGGGTGGATATCGTGCTTTCGGGATCGCGCACTTTGCTTGACGCCGAGTACGGCCCCCCTCACGGCAAATGGTGAATGACGAACGGCATCACGATGATTCCCGAGTCGTCAGGAGCGATCCGGATGGCGGCCTGCCGGAGGCCTTGGTTCAAGACGACTCCTCGCGTCGCGTGCTCGGCGTCGGTCTCTTCGTCTTCCTCGTGATGGGGGGCAACGCCGGTGGCCGGAGCGGGCGGGCTCGGTGCCGCGCGGATAGGGCCAGACGGGGGGCGAGACGGGGCTGTCGGCACGGGGAGAAGGTCCGTCGGCCATCGACGCGAGGCCCGGATGCGCGCGATCGCGGCGGAGACGTCCGCAGCGTCGTGTCCGAGATCACCCCGCGTGGCAAGGATCACGAGCCGCTCGGTCCCGGGAACGTTGTCGAGCTGGAACGAATCGCTCGACACGGTGGGAACGCGTTGCGGCACGCCGGCGGACAGCAAGACCGTGCCGTCGGGGGGGTAGAGGACGTCGCTCTTACCGTCGGGCGAAATCCAGACGACGTACACGTAGAGAGGGACGTTCACGGCCACATCGAGCCAGAACTTCTCGCCGCTCCGGAGGCTACCGCCGCTCGGCAGCGACTGGACGCTCCCGTCGGGCAAGCGATTCGACATTCCGAAGGTCAAAACGGGACTTGGCGCCGCGCCTTGTTGCGACGGCGGCGGCGCGGCCGCGCTCGCGGCCGCGGGAGGATCGTTCGCGAGGTGCACGCCGCGTGTGTCGCCCGGAGCAGAAGGGGCGGGAGCCGCGGTGGGCGCGGCCACGACGGCTGCGGGGAGAGCAACGCTCGCCGACGTGCGGTCCGCGGGCGGAGGCGGCGCTGCGGCTGGGGAGGGCGCCGACGAAGCGCAAGCTCCCGCGACGGCCGCGACGATCCAAAGGACGCTGCACTGAACCTTGATCATGGCGAACTCTCGCGAACGCAACGGAAGCCGATGTTGGAGGCGGTGCGATCCTTGGCGAGGTGGCGGGTCGCCAGGCTGACGCGAAGCCACGGGCCTGTGGAGCGAAGTGAGCCGCCGCGAATCCCGCCGCAGCCGACTCTCTGGGCATCTCTCGCGTCGCTCCCGCAGCGGTCGTCGTCCACCCACTCCGCGACGTTGCCCGCCAAATCGTGGACGCCCTCGGTGGTCGTATCGAGATCCGACAATCCGACCGTCTCGGGCTGCCACGGAAGATCCCGGCACGCGCCGCCATCCGTGCGTTCGTAGGCTACCGTCGCGCAGTTCACGGTGCCGCCGGTCGCCCAGGGAAACTGGCGCGCTTCGGGGCCTCGCGCCGCCCGTTCCCACTGCTTCTCCGTCGGCAGCCTGGCCCCCTGCGCGTGGCAATACGCGTCGGCACCGAGCCAGCTCACGTCGACCACGGGCCACGGGGCGCTCTCACCGAGCACGCGGAAGTGCCCTTCGGCGAAGACGATTCGCGACTTCCCGCTCGCGTCCGGGTTCGTCTGCAAGACGGCCACGACATCCCCCTCCCCGCGGCGGTTCCGGAGGGTCGGCACCCCGGAGCCCATCTCTCGCCCGACTTGGTATTCGCCATGGCTCCCTTCGAGCCAGCTGACGAATGCCTCGTTCGTAACCTCGTGGCGCTCGATCTCGAAGGCGGGAATTCGAACCGGGGCGCGCTTCTCTTCCCGGGAATACACTGAGGCGTCGAACTCCAAATCACATGGAAATACGAGGCCGGCTCGGTCTCGGCGGACTTGCCGATCGCGGCGGCACGCGTCGTATTGCCCGCGGCTTTCGTCGGGTGAGCTACCGAGGAGGAATTCCGGCGCCGCGGGGATGCGGACCCATTCGCCGTCGTTCGAGGCCTGCGCCGAGGACGGCGGGTCCGCAGGCGCGGGCGTCCTGAGGGGGGACACAGCTGCTTGGACGGAGGCCGGCGCCGTGATCGTGGCGCCCCGCAGGGTGATCGAAGTCCACAGAAATAGCGCTGCGATCAGCGTTGTGGCGACCGCCGCACCGACCCACAGCCCACGCGTTTGAAAGCCCGCCGGCACCCGAGCGGCGCCTTGCGGGATCGATCCCCCGGCCAAGGCCGGCAGAGCCTCGGTCGCTGCACCCGTGCTTCGAGCGAGCGGAAAGTCGTCCGCTTGGGCGATCTTCGCCACGAGCCCGTGGCGAGCCTCGAATTCCCGGGCCGTCTTGGAGAGAAGATCGGCCGTGCCGATCGCCCCCGACGCCCTCGCGCAATCGCTCAGGGTCTTGAGAAGCGCGGCGCTGTAGTGCGTGAGTCCAAGCTCCGTCGCCGCCTCGGAGTTGCTGCGGCCATACGTAGTTCCACCCGGTTGGCAGGCGAATTGGATGGCGAGCTGCCGCTCGTCGGGCAAGTCGGGGTCCACGAGCATTCGGTTCATGGCCGGGATGTGGAGATCGCCCGGCTCGGCCTCCCGCCCCGACCAGGTCCGCATGCGACAACAATCGACGAGGAACAGCTGTGAACCCGCGACCTTGTCTTTGCGGGTCACCGCTTGAAGCATGTCCACGACGTGACGCAGGGCGACCGCTCGGGGGCTGCTGTTCGCGTTGTCGGTGAAGTCGCTCGCAAGGAGGAGCGTATTGAACCAATCCGATCGCACGTCGAGTCCGACGCCGTGTCCCGCGAAGTAAAATACCGTCGTGTCGCGTTGGTCGCCGTGGGCCGCCGCCGCCCACGCGTTGATCGCGTCGACGAGGTTCGCGTACGAGCCGGCGGACCGCGCGGCCGTCCATGCGCCGTGGTCCGCGGGGCGCAAGCGCACGACGAGCTTCTCCTCGACTTCGGTCGGTGCGACGAGGAGCCGGGCGCTCTTGAGATGCACCCACCCTCGATCCGCCGCGCGCAGAAACCAGGTGAAGACCGAGAGCGCGGAGACGGCTGTGAAGTTCAGCGTCGGATAGCTCTGGTAGCCTCCGACGCCGATGCAGAGCAGGTGAATGCCGGGCGACTCCGCACGGCCTTGCACACCCTTCCAGAGATATCCGGCGCTCCCCGCGGACATGAGCGTCAGCGTCGCAGGGATCCGGCGCCCGGATCTTTCGGTGATCGCGCAGGAGCGCCGGCAAAGGTTTGATTCAAGATGTCGACCAGGGCTGCGCCGAACCGCGAATCGGTGAAATATGCGTTGTGAATCTCGAAGAAATTGTGGTTTCGGGTGATGAGCGAGACGTCGACGACGTTTTCGAAGACGGGGGCCGCGGGAAATGCGATGGGGTCGCGCGGATCGCGAACGTCGAACCAGCGCGCCCCCGGGGGGAGAGGGACGCGCACCTTGGCGGGAACCTCGGGAATCGGAGCTCCGTAGTATCCCCCGCCCGCCCTGGAGCTGTTCGCGAGGAGCTTCGCGTCCTCGTAGTAGCCGACTTGGCTGCCAACGCTGATCCAAAGGTCGAACGACAGGCCTCGAGCGAAGTACGTGAACAGGTCGTAAAAGAGGGCGGATCCCAACGAATGCGTCAAGAATACCGTGGGCGAGTCGTCGGGGAAGTCCCGCATTCCGTTCCGGATCTGGGCGAGCACGCTCCGTACGACTTCACCGGGAGCTTCGCGTGTCCCGCGCTGCGAGAAGTAGCGGACCGAGTCGCCGAAGAAACGGCCTCCGTGGACGTAGACCCCAGGGCTCTTCGCCTGAACGACCGCGAGACGCGTGAAGGCGCCGAGAATGGGCCCGAAGAGGCGCGACCATGCGCCCCCCTGCGCCTGCTCGGTGCCCTCGAGCAACTCGCGCACTTGCTGGAGGGCGGCTAGGTCGGCCTCGGGCGCGCTCGCGTCGATCGCCAGGAACGCGCGACGCACGTTCTCGTCGGTTGCGAGTCGTCGAGCGGCGCTCGCGAGCCGCGCGTCGAGCGCGTCGAACTCGGCGTCCGTAAGGCCGTCGCGCCTCCCGATCGGGTCGAACAGCACGTGCAGCGTCGCCTCGGGTTCGAGGAGCAGGATGTCCCGCAGAGAGGTTGGCTGCTCTGGGCATTGCGCGGCCAGCAAGTCCAGGCTTCCAAAGATGTCTTCCTC
>DATHQY010000687.1:0-9115 GCA_035482215.1 Polyangiaceae bacterium
GCGTGCGAAGTGGTCGCGCGGGTCCCCACAAGAGTCTACTCGTCGTGCAGAGGCCGCTTCCCGCGGATCGCTTCCCGCGGGTCGTCGACGCGCTCTGCGCGTGCACCACCGGATGGTCGCCGCCGGGACGCCGCCGGGACAAGAGCGCGTCGACGGCGGGAAGCTCGGGCAAAGCTCGGGCCCGTTCGGACCACGGCCGAAAACCGTCGTGCCCATGACGAGTACTTGCCATAGTCTGCGCTCGAATGGTCACAACGTAATTCATGATAATGACCGCGCCGGGCCCATTCATGCGTATCGCGCGGGAGAAGGCAATGGACCCACGCGGGCGCGTCGAACGATCGAGCGTCAGTGACGTCGCGACTCGCTCCGCTGCGCGGCCCGGTCCATCGCGGCGAGCACGTTGGTCTCGCTGAAGCCGACGAGCACCTCGCCGTCGACGTCGAACGTGGGCACGCTGCCGCGCGGATTGATCGCGTGCATGGCACGCCCATGTTCGCGCGAGCGCTCGACATCGCGTTCTTCGTAGGGAATGCCGCGTGCCTGCATCCAGGCCTTGGCTCGTTTGCAGACGGGGCACCAAGCCGTCGTGTAGACGACGACCCCGGCTGCGGTGGGTGGCTCCGCGGCGGCGCCGACGCCAGCGGCCGGAGCGCGCGGATGCGACAGCGCCTGCAGGGAGTACACCCGGTACGCAGAGGCCGCACCGGCGATCGCCGCCGCGGCGCCGAGGCCGAGCCAATAACGGGAAGGGGAAAGTGCGGGGCCGTCCGCGCGCTGTGCGGGGGCTACCGCCTCTCGACGACAAAGAACGCAAAAGCCGTCAGGCCCGCATGCCAGCCCGTGTTCTTCGCAGCGCACTGCCAGAAGTATGCGCCGCCGGAAGAGGTACGCCCAGTACGGGCACACGCCCCGGCACGATCCTCAGAGTTCGTCGTTGCGTACGGCCATCCGCAAGGTACCCGCCGTCACGGCACGGGGAGGCGGAAGGCGGATGTCGCGCGCGTTCTGTCCCGCCTCGCGTCCCGTCTTGCGCACAATCTTGCGCCCCGTCGTACGCACGGTTTTGTCCGGACTTCCCGGCAAGAACGAGCCCCCGAATGCGGTGATCGCCGCGACGGCATTTGGAAAGAGCCCCTTCGCAAGCGCGATCATCTTCGCCGGGAGACCCACGACGACGTGCGCCGTTCCGTCTTCCAGCGCGCGCACGATGGCGCGCGCCGCGCGCGAGGCGGGCATCGAGAGGCCGGGGAGCGAGTCCGCCAGCGTGAACCATGCGTTCTCCTAGGCGTATTTGCCTTTGGATTGCGCGTGGAGAGGGCTCCCCGTGCGCATCAAGCCCGGCGCAATCGTCGAGACGAAGATGCGCTCTCGCGCGAGCTCCGCACGCATCGCTTCGGAAAGCCCCATGAGCGCGAACTTGCTCGTGCTGTAAGGCAGGAAGTGGGGGACCGCGACGATGCCGCCGATCGAGGCGATGTTCGCAATGCGACCGCCGCCGCGCCGGCGCATGTCGTCGCGCAAGCCCAGCATGAGCCGTAGTGGGCCGAAGCAATGGACCCGCATGGCGGTCTGAAAGTCTTCTTCCGTATTGGAGTCGAGGGGCCCGACTTCGATCAGGCCCGCGTTGTTGACGAGCACGTCGATGGGCCCGAGCGCCACGCGTACATGCTTATCGTAGCGGCGATCTGGGTGCCACAACTGAGATCAGCGGGGATGCCGACGACCCGCACCATCGGCGAGCGGCCATGCAACTCGGCGATCGCACGATCGATCTCGGCGGCGTCTCGCGCGACGATGGCCACGTTCGCGCCCCGGTCAACAAGCACGCGCGCAATCTCGAGCCCGAGCCCGCGTGAGCCGCCCGTCACGAGCGCATTGCGCCCCTCCAGGCGGAATCGCGCACGGCGTTTCGTGAGACGCCGGAGCCCGTCGATGGCCAGCGCCGCTACTGCGGTGGCGAACACGAGATCACGCGGACGATTCCGCGGGCGAAGACCGAACGAGGAACGCAGCATGGTTTCTGTCCTCCATCGGCGCCTAAACCGTACGCGGTCCGCCCACGAGGCGGACGACGATGGCGATCACGGCCAGCACGAGCAAAATGTGAATGAGGCCGCTGGTTACGTGAAACGCCGTATAGCCCAGGAGCCAGAGGACGAAGAACACGACCGCTACTGCCCAAAGGAGATTCATCGTCGTTCCTCTTCGTGGTCGAGCGCGAAATCGCGCGATGCGAGGGCACAACGCACTATGCGTACCAACGCGTGCGGGCCGAAAAGCGCCGGACTTCGGATTGAACGATCGCTCTCTCGGCCGCAATTGCGTCTCATTGTGGCTCTCTTGGACCGAAACCGAATGCAAGCGGGGACGCGACATGGCTTCGTCCTCGTCGTGCAGTCGTTTCTCGAGGTTCCAGCGCTCCATGCGCTCGCGCCGAAAGGAAACGAGCCGCCGTTCGCAATCGGGCAGGGCATCGCGCTGTGCTCTTCGTGGCCCTCGGTTTCCTCGCCGTGCGCAGTTTCCGGCCCGAGTAGGTACGGGCGCAGGAACGGGCCGGGCCGACGCCGCGACCGGATGGGCTGAGGGGCAAACGTCGAGTGAACGGCGAGCTGGTGCCCGGAGTCCGGTGGCCATCCCCGAAAAGGGCGATTCGGGAGCGGGACACGGGGTTCGAACCCGTGACCTTCGGCTTGGGAAGCCGACGCTCTACCAACTGAGCTAGTCCCGCGCGAAACGAAACCTTCACCTACTCTTCGGCCTGCGGCCCTGTCAACTCGTGCGCTCGCGCTGCCCGATCCACGATGGCGGCTTGCACCCACGCCGCGGCCCTCGATGGCATCCAGGCCACGCCGCACGCGGCGGCCATCGACGGAGTCGCGCCGCACAAAAAACAACGGCCCGGGTGGCATTGGTGGTCCACCCGGGCCGTCCTGGCCCCAAAGCGAAAGGGCATCGGTGCACAAGGAGACTTCGCCATGCATTCGCGCGCGCATTCGTACGTGCACGAACGAAGGGCGACCACGTCATGCGGTCGCTGCTGGCCCCGTCTCCATGCCGGACCGCGCGCTCGAGTCAGCCGCTACGCTTCGCAGGGCTTAGGCCTGGATGCGGGATGGGCCGAGGGAGCCGCGCGGGCAGCGCAAGCTACGGCTGCCGCCCTCTCGGACTAGAGCCATTCGTACTTTGCATGATGTTTCTCCTCCCCGGCGCATGGCCGGCACTCGGGGCGTGGCGTTGGCGCGAGCGGCGATGTCGCCACCCGGAGGTCATCGCTGCCGAGCGAGTGTTTTCTGCTTGGGTGACCTTCACGGCACCGGTTCCTGTCGCACCCATGGCGGTTGCCCACCATCGAACCATTCCGGGGTCCCGGGAGGAACCCGAGCACGACGCCTATGCGCACCATAACACGCCGTTGGACTTCGTGTTCCCTGGGCTGTGATCTTCATAGTCGTTTCGTGCGGGGGTGAACCGGCGGCTCCGCAAGCGCCGACCGCCGACCTGTCCGCCGCGTCTTTGTTCACCTTGGGGCTTCATCCTTCTTCGGCGGCGTTATCGTCGAGGGCCATGCAGCATCCGGTCCGAGCGATGCGCTTGACGCGGTGGGATCTGCTCGTCGCCCTGCAGGCGGCTCTCCTCGCGGCGATCGCGCTCGCGATCGCGTGGCTCGTAACGGCGGCGTCCGACGAAGGCGCGGTCGGATGGGGGACCCGCGCCGGGCGCACGCTTCCGCTGACCCCTCTCGCCGCGGCGGTCGGTGCGTGGGGTGCCCTCGCTCGTGTTCGCGCGAGGGGTGAAGTCACGGCCCTCTCGGCGCTGGGCCGGGCGCCGTCACGCACGGCAGCGCCTGCCGTCGCCGGCGGAGCTCTCGTGGGCCTTCTCGCGTCGCTCCTCGTAGGGGCCGTGCCGTCGGTCGATGTATCCGGGTTTTACCCGGTCGCCACGCGAAGCACCGCCTGGCAGTGGCGCGACGGATCGTTCGAAGACCGTGTGCAAGGGCTGCGCGTCGACGCGGATGGGGTACCGATTCGACTGACGCCGTCGGCCCTTTCGGCCAACCTCCAGGGGATTCCACCGCATGGCCGTCTCGCGGCGGCGCTTGCCACCGCGCTTGCGGCGATCGCACTCGGCGCGCTATCAGCGCGTGCCGCGCTTTCCTCCGCTTCGCGTTTCTCCGCGCCGAACCGCGCCTCACGAAATCGCCGTCCGCGTTTCGCGCAACTTGGAAACGCCCGATTCGGAGCGGACCCGCTTCTTGCCACGGCCAGCGCCACGGCCTCGGTCGTGCTCTTTCAAGCAGCGGCCGCGCAACGAACGTACGCGCTCTGGGCGATCGTCCCGCCCGCGCTGCTCCTGGCCTTCGCGGTCGGGCGCTATCGTGCGTGGCGATGAGCCCGCGCTATCCGACGGCCAGCCCACGTCCGACCGCAAGCTGGGGCACCGACGGCGGCGGCTGGTCGCTTCTGGTGCACGGCGGCGCGGGCGCCCTGGCCCCCGAGCGGGTGCCCGCCCACGTCGACGGCTGCCGTGCCGCTGCCCGTGCCGGCGCCGCGGTCCTTCAGGCAGGGGGCACGGCGCTCGATGCCGTCGAGCAAGCCGTGCGTGTTCTGGAGTCCGACCCGCTCTTCAATGCGGGAACCGGCGGCTGCCTCAACAGCGATGGCGCCCTCGAGCTCGACGCGGCGATCATGGAGGGCGCCTCGCTTCGCGCCGGCGCGGTGTGCGCGCTGCCGCCCTTCGTGCATCCGATCGCGATCGCGCGTGCGGCTCTGGAAGACGGCCGTCATGCGCTTTACGCGGCGGAAGGCGCGGCGCGCTTTGCGCTCGAACGCGGATTCTTCCGCGCCGCCCCCGACGCGATGATCACCGACGCCGCGCGCGCCCAATGGGAGGCGGCGCGGGCGGCCGGCGATTCGCTATGGCTCTCCCCGGGCGGCACGGTCGGCGCCGTCGCGCGCGATGCGAGCGGCACCGTGGCCGCCGCGACGAGTACGGGAGGCCTCGTGAACAAGCGGCCGGGCAGGGTAGGTGACTCGCCCGTCCTCGGGGCTGGCACGCACGCCGACAACGACACGGGCGCCGCTTCCGCGACCGGGCATGGCGAGGCCGCAATGCGCATCGGGCTTGCGCGAGCCGCGACGGAGGCGCTCCGCGGGCGCACGCACCCCGAGGACGCAGCCCGGCTAGCCATTGGCGCGCTCGGCGGACGGCTGAACGCAAACGGGGGGCTGATCCTCGTGGATCGCGCGGGACGCCTCGGGTGGGCCCGCAATACACGAACGATGACCTGGGCGGCGGTGATCGAAGGTCAGGCCGACGCGGCAGGCGCGTGACTACTCTTCAGTGGGCTGCTGAGTGCCGGCCTTGCGGTCGATCGCGTCTTGCATGCCGTTGCGCAGGCGCTGGGCACGCTTCACGCGCTTCGCACGCAGCGGAGTGGCGAGCCATTCGTGACGCTTTCTCACATTCCAGATTGCACGGTTTGCCATGTCGGTCGGCCGGGTAGATGACGCAAAAAACAAGCCCAGTCAAGGTGCGGCTGTTCAAACGGGAAGCGGAACCGCTCAATCGGGAATCGGGATGAGCGCCACTTGAAGGTGGATCGGACCGGCGCCGAGCTTCGCTTCGACTTCGTGATCCCACGGAAAGTAGCCGCTCGCATGCACGGTGATCCGATGCTTGCCAGGCGGGAGAGCGACGCCATGCGCCGCCACGAAGTCGAACGTGCCCATCACGTTCTCGTCGATGATCACCGTGGAGTCGGCCGGAGCCCCGGCGACGCGAAGGCTCACGGTCGGAACGGCGGGCGCCTGGGCTGGCTCGCACGCGGCCGCGCACACTGCAAACAGAGCCGCAATAACAAGGGGTTGTACGCGACCTTTCATTCCCATTCGATGGTACCGGGCGGCTTGCTCGTCACGTCGAGTACCACGCGATTGATGCCACGCACTTCGTTGATAATCCGCGTAGAAGTGTGCGCGAGCACGTCGTACGGGAGCTTCACCCAGTCGGCCGTCATCCCGTCGACCGAATGCACGGCGCGGAGGGCGCACACTTCGTCGTACGTGCGTTCGTCACCCATGACGCCGACGCTCCGCACCGGCAAGAGCACAGCAAAGGCCTGCCAAATCGAATCGTAGAGGCCCGCCGCGCGAATCTCTTCGATGAAGATTGCGTCCGCCGCGCGCAGCGCCGCGAGGCGCCGCTCGGCGATCTCGCCGAGGCAGCGCACGGCGAGCCCCGGGCCGGGGAAGGGATGGCGCCACAAAAGGTCATGCGGCATGCCGAGCTCCGCGCCGGCGGCGCGCACCTCGTCTTTGAAGAGTTCACGAAGCGGTTCGATGAGTTTGAGCCGCATCTTCTCGGGCAAACCGCCCACGTTGTGGTGGCTCTTGATGACGGCGCTCGGGCCTTTGAAGCTCACGCTCTCGATGACGTCGGGGTAGAGCGTGCCTTGCACGAGCCAGTCCGCGCCGCCGGGGACCTTCTTGGCCTCCTCCTCGAAGACTTCGATGAAGACGCGGCCGATCGTCTTACGCTTCTTTTCAGGATCGGTGACGCCGCGTAGCTCGGACAAGAAGCGCTCGCGGGCATCGACCGCGACGAGATTGAGGCGCATCGTTTCACGGAACGTCGAAACGACCTGTTCGGCCTCGCCCTGCCGCAGGAGTCCGTTGTCCACGAAAATGCAGGTCAATCGATCGCCGAGCGCGCGCTGGCAGAGAACCGCCGCCACCGACGAATCGACGCCGCCGGACAGGCCGCAGAGCACGTGCTCGTTCGGACCGACCTTCGCGCGCACGTCGGCGATCGCCTGATCCGTGAATGTCCCCGGTGTCCACGACGGCGAGAGGCCTGCGACGTCGAAGAGGAATGCGGCCAGCACGTCTGCCCCGCGCGGCGTGTGCACCACCTCGGGGTGGAATTGCACCCCGTAGATGCGCGTCTTTTCGTTCGCGACGGCGCAAAATGGCGTGCTCGGCGTCACGCCGATGTTCTGGAAGCCGGGGGGCATCGCGACGATGCGATCGCTGTGGGACATCCACACGTCGAGCGCTTCGTCCCGCGCGAAGCGGTGGAAGATGCCCTCGGGCTTCTCGACGATGACGCGCGCCTGGCCGAATTCGCGCGACGCTGCGCGCTCGACGCGGCCGCCCAGCAGGTGCGCGATGAGCTGGATCCCGTAGCAAATGCCGAGGACGGGCACGCCGAGCGAGAAGACGCGTGGGTCCACCGACGGGGCCCCGGGCTCGTAGACGCTGGCCGGCCCCCCGGAGAGCACGATCGCGCGCGGGTTCATGGCGGCGAGCTGCTCGAAGGGCAGGGTGCAGGGCGCGATTTCGCAATACACGCGCTGTTCGCGGATCCGGCGCGCGATGAGCTGCGAGTACTGGGCGCCGAAGTCGAGAACCAAGACGAGATCGCGCGGGGCCGACATGGGGACTCCGAGTACCAGTCGCGGGATTGGCGTCAAGCCCGAGCCAGGGACGAGGCTACACTCGCACCATGGTTCCCGATCTTCGCATTCGTGTAGTGCACGTCGGCGCTGTTCGTGTTCCGCTCCCGCGCTACCAGACCGCGGAAGCCGCGGGCATGGATCTGCATGCCGCCATCGACGCGCCGATCACGCTCGCGCCGCTCGAGCGCGCCCTCGTCCCGACGGGGCTCGCGTTCGCGATCCCGCCCAGCTACGAGGGCCAGGTGCGCCCTCGCTCGGGCCTCGCCGCCCGGAGCGGGATCACGGTCCTCAACGCGCCTGGGACGATCGACAGCGACTTTCGCGGCGAGGTGCGCGTCGTGTTGATCAATCTCGGCACCGTGCCGGTGACGCTCGGGCCGCTCGACCGCATTGCCCAGCTCGTGATCTGCCCCGTGGCCCGCGCGGAGCTCGTCGAGGTGGAGGAGCTCGACCGAACCGTGCGAGGCCCCGGCGGCTACGGGTCAACCGGGCCTGCGTAGCCGTCAGCCTTCGCCGCGTTTGATCGCGTAGGCGCGGATTTTCTTGTGCAGGTTGGTGCGCTCGACGCCGAGCAAGATGGCGGTGCGCGAGATGTTCCAGCCGGTCATGACCAGGGTGTCGACGATGTACTTGCGCTCGGACCGCTCGCGAAACTCGCGCAGCGTGGCGTGCTTGCCGCCGGCGGAGCCGAGGGGAGGGGCCGACAACGGGCTGCGCGCGGGCTCCTGGGCCAGGTCCTCTTCGCTCGGTTCGCCGGGCGCCACCGAGTCCCCGCCGGGCGAGGCGTCGCTTTCTTCCTCGAACGGGCTCGCGTGCGGGTCCTCGGGCAGATCGGCGATCGTGACGCGGTCGCCGCTCAGAATCGCGCTCCGTTCGACGGCGTTCTTCAGCTCGCGGACGTTGCCGGGCCACTTGCGAATGGCCAGCGCGTGCATGACGTCGTCTTCGATCGGCTTGGGCCGGATGCCGTTCTCGCGCGCGAACTGCTCCATGAACGCGACCGCCAGAAGCGGGATGTCCTCCACGCGTTCGCGCAGGGCGGGGCTCCGGATCGGGAATACCGCGAGGCGAAAGAACAAGTCCTCCCGGAACGTGCCGGCTTCGACGCCGCGCGCGAGGTCCTTGTTCGTGGCGGCGAGGACGCGCACGTCGACACGCAAGACGTGCTCGCTGCCGACGCGCGAGACCTCCCCCGACTGCACGGCGCGAAGGACCTTGGCCTGCGCGACAATGTCCATGTCGCCGATCTCGTCCAGGAACAGCGTCCCGCCGTGGGCCTGCTCGAAAAGGCCCCGCCGGCGGAGCAAAGCGCCCGTGAACGCGCCGCGCTCATGGCCGAAAAGCTCGCTCTCGATGAGCTCCCGCGGAATGGCGGCGCAATTGACCTTCACGAAGGGCCCGTCGGTGCGGGGGCTCAAACGGTGGATCGCGCGCGCGATGAGCTCTTTGCCGGTGCCGCTCTCGCCGGTGATGAGTACGGATGCCTTCGTCGGGGCGACCTTCTCGATCTCGTGAAAGAGGCGCTTCATCCCCGCGGCGCGCCCGATCATCTCGAAGCGCTGCAGCTGCTGCTCGGTGACGCGCGCGAGCTCGCGGTGGGCCTTGGCTGCGTCGATGACGTTGCGGACGCTGACGAGCACGCGCTCGCGCGCCAAC
>DATHQY010000688.1:0-2685 GCA_035482215.1 Polyangiaceae bacterium
CCGCAGCGAATCAGGGGGCTGAACGATCTCCGTGTATCCGACGTACGGCCCCACATCCCAGCGGCTCTGCTCGGGCCCGACACGAAAATCGTAGCCGATGTGCGCGTCGAAGCCGAAGCGGTCGAGCATGCCCGTGCGGACATACCCGAGGTTCGCGTCGGCCCAGGGTCCCGCGACTTCGGTGAAGGGGCGCACGCGAACGCCGGCCATGCCGAAGAGCGCCACGCCGTCGCCGTGATCCGCGAGGCTCGGGTCGCTCGGCCGCGCCGCGTGCGCGAGCCACAGCCCGCCGCCCTCCACCTGCACGCCCACGGCGCGGGCGAGAGGCACCTCGAGCGCGAGGCGGCCTTCCACGCCGAATCCGTACTCGTCGGATTGCGGCGTGGTCACCGCGTGCGCCGCGCCGCCCTCGAAGTGCCAGCGAAGCGGCTCGGCCTGCGCCGGATGCGGCGCCGCGGCCCCCGCCGCGGCCGCCCCCACCGCCAGGAGGCGCGAGGCCAAGCCGGACACCGGCACGTAGCGTGCTCGCTTCGTCGTTTGCGTGTCGGAGTTCTCGGTGCGCCGCATTAAGTCGCCGTGCGCGCGGGGTCCCCGACGGGGTCGCGCGACAGAAGCGCGAAGAGCGCGTGATCGAGCCATCGCTGCTGGCAGCGCTCGGCCTCACGCGCGATGCCCTCGAAGTGAAACCCGAGCTTGCGGATCACGCCGAGCGACGCCACGTTGTCCGTCGCGGCGGCCACGCGGATTCGATGCGCGCTGAGGCGCTTGAACGCCCACTGGACGGTCGCGCGCGCCGCTTCGCTCATGTACCCGCGGCGCGCGGCATCCGCCCGTAGCCAGTAGCCGAGGTCGGCGCTCTGGTGCAGATGCGCGACCGACTCGAGCCCGACGACGCCGAGAAACCGGCGCGTGCTGCGCTCGCGAATGGAGAAGCGCAGCGCGCGCGTGTGGTCCCAGTCGCTCGCGCTGGCTTCGCAATAGCGCCAGCTCGCGTCCATGTCCGTGTTGAAGGGCACCCAGGGGAGCCACTTCTCGAGGTGGGCTCGCGACGAATCGACCGCAAACCAGAGGTCCGACGCGTCGGCCGGTTCGACCGGCGTGAGGACCAAACGTGGCGTGTCGAGCGGGCGCTGGCGAAGCTCGGCGCGGGGCGGGACGACCAACATGCCGCCTCGAAATTACGACGAAAGCAACGTCGAAGCGAACGGCGCGTTACCGCCGTGGAGCCCCTGGTTCGGACTCGCGAGGGTGGGGGTACTCGAGCACGACCTCGCGGGTGGGGCGTTCGACGCTCTCGAGCGGGCTCGTCACGAGGTCGCGGCCCTCGCTCGCGAAGTAAAGCGACTCGCCAGGCCGGGGCTCGCCGAGGTTGGGCGCAATGCCGCCGTTCACGAAGAACTTCAGGCCCCCCGCGACGCTGCGATCGAGCGCCAGATGGCCTTGCAGAAATTCACCGGTCCGCCGGTCGCGCACCGCGACGCAGCGGCGATCACGGATGTGGTACTCGGTATTGTGTGTGACGTAGACGCGGTGACGGCGCCGCTCCGCGTGACCGGCTCGGCCAACGGGTCCGGCGGGCTGGCCAGCCGCGTGTCCCGTCACCGGCGCGCTCACCCGGCTCGCCTCCTGGGTGCCCTGTGCGGTCCCTTCGGGACTGGGGGAGCGAGTCGCACCACCCGCGCCACCATGGTTCTGCGAAGATGTCCCTCGCGTGCCGTTCGACGCGGTCGATTGCAGATTTTTCATCGTCGGCCCTCCGAACGCACGACGATGCAAGGAGGGCCGCTGCATGGCCAAGTTCGGCGCCAAGTTCAGGGGCGAGTTCGGGGCCGACTCTCGGACGAGGTGACGCGCCGCTACGCCCATCGACAGGGCAGCATCGGAGCCTTATAAGAAGGATCCTCGCGGTCTCGACGCGAGAAGCGAAACGCGAAACCTGGAGTGAAGTAATGGCTGGCGCGAATGTCCTCGAAATCAATGACCTGAACTTCGAAACCGAAGTGCTCAAGTCGCAGGTTCCGTTCCTCCTCGATTTCAGTGCGGTGTGGTGCGGGCCCTGCCGCGTGCTTGCGCCCGTCGTCGAGAAGGTGGCGGACGAGTACCAAGGCAAAGCTCGGGTCGGAAAGCTCGACATCGACGATTCTCCGGCCGTGGCGTCGAAGTTCGGGATTCGTGGCGTTCCCACGGTCCTCGTCTTCAAGGACGGCAAGGAGTCGGGGCGGCACGTGGGCGTGACCAGCAAAGAAGTGCTGGTCAAGTTGCTGGGCGTCTAAGCGACGCCAAGGGCGCCGTTTTCCCCGTTGGAGATCGATTCATTGGCCGGCGGCCTGCCCTGGGCGATCCGGTCCGTATGACGACGTCGGCTGCGGAACAGGCGGGTTCGCTGGAGCCGGAGCAACAGGAGCACGTGCGCCGGCCGAGTCGCCGGCGGCGGTTCCTGCGCTTCGTGCTCGGGATCACCGCGGTCATGCACGTTCCCGTCGCGCTCGCGGTGACGGCGCTGGCGGGGCATCTCGGTTGGCCGTTGCCGGCCGCGATCGGGACCGCGTGGGCCGCGCTCGGCGTGGCGCTCTTCGTCCGCTGGCTCGCCGTGGCTTCCGCCGACACGCCGCGGAGCGAATGGCTGATCCGGCTGGTCGACATTCCGTATTTCATCCACTGGTGCGCGGCGGTCTGGACGCTCAT
>DATHQY010000689.1:0-5980 GCA_035482215.1 Polyangiaceae bacterium
CCGACGTCCTCGCTCGCGAAGATCAGCATGCGCCGGGACACGAACAGCGGGTCGTCCCCCGCCTCGAGCATTCGCATCATCCAGTAAACGGCGGCGTCGGGATCGCTGCCGCGCATCGATTTGATGAACGCGCTGACGACGTTGTAGTGCTCCTCGCCGGCCTTGTCGTAGAGAAGCGGCCGGTGCGTCTCGGCCGCGGCGATCGCCTCCTTCGTGACGGCGCGGGAGGCTTCCGTCTCGAGCCAGTCCGCCACGAGCTCCAGCGTCCCCAGGGCGCGACGCGCGTCCCCCGAAGAGGCCGCGGCGATCGCGCGCAGCGCGTCTTCGTCCGCCGAGAGGCCTTTGGCTCCCAGCCCGCGCTCGCGGTCTTCGAGCGCGCGGCGGAGCAGAACGACCAAGTCGTCTTCGCCGATCGGCTCGAGGCGGAGGACTTTGCACCGCGAGAGCAGCGCGGCGTTGACGGCGAAGCTCGGGTTCTCGGTCGTCGCCCCGATGAGGACGATCGTCCCGTCCTCGACGTGCGGCAAGAAGGCGTCTTGCTGGGCTTTGTTGAACCGATGGATCTCGTCGACGAAAAGAATCGTGCGCTGGCCGTGGAACGCGAGGCGATCTTTGGCCGCGGCGACGACCTCGCGCAGCTCCGCCACGCTGCCCAGCACGGCGCTGAACGCGACGAAGTGCGACCGCGCGCTCTCGGCGATGATCCCGGCGAGCGTGGTCTTGCCCGAGCCCGGCGGTCCCCAGAGGATCATCGACCGTACGCGGTCGGAGGCGATGGCCTGCGCGAGGAGAGAATGCTCGCCCACGAGGTGGCGCTGGCCAACGAGGTCGGCGAGCGCGCGGGGACGCATGCGGTCGGCGAGCGGTGCGCCGCGCTCCGCGCTCTTTTTCGCGGCGGCACCGAAGAGCGTGGCGCCCGGATCGGCGCGACCCTTCGGGCGACTCATCGCAGGTAGCGAATCAGCGTGAGCGCGAGGCCCACGCCGAGAAGCAGGAACGCAACGGCGACGCCGACGAGGAGCCCCACGCCCACGCCGGTCGATTCGACGCGCCGCGCGGGCGGGCGTCCCGAGGGCAATGGGCGATTGGAGCGGGTGCCATTGGAGTGCACGCTCTGCGGCTGCACGACCGAGTGGATCTGCGCCGGTATGCGCCCGGGCGTCGCGGGTGAAATCACGACGGGAGGCGGCGCTTCGCGGAGCGCCGCCTCGCGCAGCGTCGCGGGGACCGAAGCTCGCATCGAGGGCGGTGACGGACGGGCCGGAGCGGGAGATGGCGCAAGTGCCGCGACCGCGGCGGGCGACTGCGGCGCCGTGGCGGCGAGCGCGGCGACGGCCGAGGACGGCGGCGCGATCATGGCAATCGGCTGCGTCTTCTGCGCATCGGGGGAGGGACGCGGCGCGAGATCCGCGGGGAGCGACTGCGCACCGTGCTGGATCGCCGTCAGGGCCGCGGCGAACTCCGCCGCGCTCGGGAATCGATCTTCCGGTCGCTTGGACAGCGCGCGTGCGAGCACGGCCTCGAGGAGCGGAGGAAACGTCCGCCCCGCGACGCGCTGATTGAGCGGAATCGGCGCGCCCGTCACGTGCAGCTGGATGAAATCCATCGCGCTCTTCGCGTCGAACGGCAGCTTGCCCGTGAGCACTTCGTAAAGGATGACCGCGAGCGAATAGATGTCGCTCGCCGGCGTGAGCGGTTTGCCCTGCGCTTGCTCGGGGCTCATGAACTCCGGCGTGCCGAAGACCATCCCCTCCTGCGTGAGGATCACCGAGCCGGGTCGCAGCTGGTGCTCGCCGAGCTTCGCGAGGCCGAAGTCGAGCAGCTTCGGAAAATCATGCAGCGTCCCGGTCTGCACGAGGAAGATGTTCTCCGGCTTCAGATCGCGGTGGATGATCCCGGCGCGGTGCGCCTCTTCGAGCGCGCCCGACGCCTGGATGAGGATGGGCAGCGCGCGTTCGGCGGCGAACGGCCCGTCGGCCCGGAGCGTCTGGTTCAGGTTCTTGCCCTCGAGGAACTCCATGATGATGTAGAGGGGCCCGTCGTCGAACTCGCCGTACAGAAAGACTTTCGCCGTGTTCGGATGCGTGAGCTGGCTCATCGCGCGTGCCTCGCGCCGGAAGCGAGAGACGAGGTCCTTCCGGTTGGCGAGCTTGGGGTGCAAAATCTTCACCCCCACCATTCGGTTCATCTCCGGCTGGAGCGCCTTGTAGACGGCGCCCATCCCGCCCGAGCCGACCTTCTGAAGGATCTGGAACTGACCGTTCAGGATTTCGCGTCCAATAAACGGGTCCTGCGGTCGCATGGGGTGGGCCGGCCAAACCGTACCAGCAAACGGTCTTGTCGGCGTGTAGTAGGCCCATCCCCGTGGCGGTCCCGGGCCATGCGCTGGCATCATCGGGGCCATGCCCCTCCTTCTTTCGGCGCTCTTGCAAGAGGCCGGCTTCGCCCACGCCTTCCCCGAGGTCGGCGTCAGCGATGCGGAGCTCGTGGCCGCCGTCTCCGCCGAGCGCATCGTGCAAGTCAAACAGATGCACGGCTCCGGAACCGTTCTTGGGTCCGCTGCGGCCGGCGCCGAGGCCGATGCCATCGTGGCGCGCGCGGCGGAAGGCCCAATGGCGGTGGGGGTTCGCGTCGCCGATTGCGTTCCCATCCTCGTTGCGGATGAAGCGAGCGGCGACGTCGCCGCCATTCACGCCGGATGGCGTGGCGTCGTCGCCGGCGTCATCCGGAGCGCGCTCGCGTGCCTCGGCGGGCGCCAGCTCGTGGCCGCGATCGGCCCCTGCATCGGGCCTTGCTGCTTCGAAGTGGGCCGCGACGTCGGCGACGCGATCGCCGGCGCGGCGCCGGGCGCCCGCGTCGTCGTGGCCGCATACCGCGACAAGGCGTTCGCCGACCTTCGCGCGGCCGTTCGCGCGCAGCTCGTCGCGGCCGCGCCGGAGTGCCGCGTGGAGGACGTCCCCGGTTGCACCAAGCACGAGGCTGCGCGCTTCCATTCGTTCCGGCGCGACGGCTCGAACAGCGGCCGCATGCTCGCGGCCATCGCCGCCCGGCCGCCGCTGCTACGGTAAGGCCATGATGCAAGGTGCCCTCGAGGACATCAGCAAAGCCGTCGGCCACACGCCGATCGTGCGCCTCTTCCGCGTCACGACGGGGCTCACGGTCGAGATCTACGTCAAATGCGAGTTTCTCAATCCGGGCGGGAGCCACAAGGACCGCCTGGCGGCGAACATGCTGCGTCGCGCCGAGGAAGGGGGCCTGAAGCCCGGCGGCACGATCGTGGAAGCGACGAGCGGCAACACCGGGGCGTCCCTCGCGCTCCTCGCCGCGATTCGCGGCTATCGCTGCGTCTTCGTCATGCCCGACAAGATGAGCCAGGAGAAGATCAGCCATCTGCGCGCGTTCGGCGCGCGCGTCGTCGTGTGTCCCACGGCCGTCGAGCCGGACGACCCGCGGAGCTATTACCAAGTTGCGCTGCGGCTCGCACGCGAGACGCCGAATAGCTTCTATGCCAATCAGTACCACAATCCGGCCAATCCGGAGGCGCACTACCTCTCGAGCGGACCCGAGATATGGACGCAGACGGGCGGGGATTTCGAGGTGCTTTGCGCGGGGATGGGAACGGGCGGAACCCTGAGCGGCACGGGGAAGTTCCTTCGCGAGAAGAAGCCCCAGATCAAGATTGTCGGCGTCGACCCGGTGGGCTCGCTCTATTACGACTTCGTCAAGAGCGGCCGCGTCACGAAGGCGTTTTCGTACAAGGTCGAGGGCATCGGGGAAGACTTTTTCCCGACGACGATGAATCTCGGGATTCTCGACGACATCGTCCGCGTCGACGACAAAGAGTGTTTTCTGATGACGCGCGATCTCACGCGGCTCGAAGGCATCTTCGTCGGCGGGTCGGGTGGGGCGGCGGTCGCCGGGGCGATCGGCTACGCCCGGACGATGATGAGCCGTGGGCAGGATCGCGTCGGCGATCGGCCCGCGCGGATCCTCGTCATCCTGGCCGACGCGGGTCACAAGTACCTGTCCAAGATCTTCAACGACGATTGGATGCGCGACAACGGCTTTCTGGAGGACACACCTGGTCTCGGTACGGTGCGCGACCTCCTCGCGTCGCGCGACACGAAGCCGCTCGTGACCGCGCCTCCGAGCGCTTCGCTTCGCGACGTCATCGCCCAGATGAAAACGCTCGGCATCAGCCAGCTGCCGATCGTCGACAACGGAAAACTCCGCGGCATCGTCGCCGAGGTCGATCTCCTCCGCGTGCTCGTCGCGGGGGGCAAGACGCTCGACTGCCGCGTCGACGAGCTGATGGAGAACGAGTACGCGACCGTCACGCCGAACACGAAAGTCGAGCTTCTGCAGGGTGTCCTCGCGGATTCGAAGGTCGCGATCGTCGAGGACGGCGATCGCATTCTCGGAATCGTGACGCAAATCGACCTCATCGATTTTCTCGCCAA
Organism: Polyangiaceae bacterium; assembly: GCA_035482215.1. GTDB lineage: Bacteria > Myxococcota_A > Polyangia > Polyangiales > Polyangiaceae > Palsa-1150. The sequence continues at coordinate 4,461 of DATHQY010000689.1, forward strand.
GCGCGCCGCGCAGAGCGCGCCCGGGGGCTCGGTTCCGCCAACCGGCTAGGCCTCGGCTCGTTCCGCTTCGCCGCCCGCCGGTTTTGTCGCATCCGTCGTCCGAAGGTTCCTCTTCGGGCGACGCCGGGTCGAAGGCCCGGAATTGCCGTCGCCCCGACCCGCGGTGGGGTCTATGCTCGCCGGCGCTTTGGCCCACGACGAGCCGCCGCCCAAGCCGAAGATCCACGGTGACGCCCCCGCGCCGCACGTGTCGAGTGCCGTCGGCCCCGTTGTCGATGCGTCGAACGCACCCTGCCTCCCCATCGTCGCCGATCTGTCCCAAGTCGAGGCGCAGCTCCTTCTCGCGAATCGATTGGCATGCTTCGGAGCCCTCTCCTCGGGGGTGGTTCATGAAGTGGGTCAACCCGTGGGATTTCTCATCGCCAATCTCGGCTTTGCGATCGAGGAGCTGAAGGCGGTCCTCGCCGGATTCGGCGTGGAGGCCGGCGCGAGCGAGCCGGACGCGTCGGCGCCGCCGCGAGCGGCCCTGCAATCGGCGGTCGACGCGCTCCAGGAAGCGCGGCAGGGCGCGGAGCGCATACGGCGCCTCGTGCGCGATCTGCGCGCGTTCTCGCGCGCGGACGACGAACGCAGCGGGCTCCTCGATCTGCGCCGCGTCCTCGAATCGGCGATCCACATCGCGTCGAACCCCGTGAACCAGCGCGCCAGCCTGTCCAAAGATTACGGGGCGACGGCCCCCGTCGAAGGCAACGAGGCGCGCCTCGTCCAGGTTTTCGTGAACCTCCTCATCAACGCGGCCGAAGCCATCCCGGAGGGCCGTGCCGAACGCTCCTTCATTCGCGTCGCCTCGCGGACCGCGAGCGACGGCCAGTGCGTCGTCGAAATCAGCGACTCCGGCCAGGGCATCGCGGCGGAGGACCTGGAGCGAATTTTCGATCCGTTCTTCACGACGAAGCCGATGCGCGGGGCAGGCCTCGGCCTCTTCGTGTGCCGCTACGTGATGACGGCGATGGGGGGAACCATCGCCGTGTCGAGCCGACCGGGGGAAGGGGCGACGTTCACGCTGTCGTTTCCGAACGCCCACGGCTCGCTCCGGGCGAGCCAGACGTCGATCCCGCCGCCCAACACGGTGCCTCCGGCCAGTGCCCTGCGCGGCCGGGTGCTCGTGGTCGACGACGAGCCGATGATGGTGCGCGCGATCGCGCGCTTGCTCGAAGGCGAGCACGAGGTCTTCTCGACCACGGATCCCGCCTTCGCCGTCGCCGAAGTCGAGAAGGGCGCGCGGTTCGACGCGATTCTGTGCGACCTGATGATGCCCTCGATGTCCGGCATGGACGTGTTCGAGGCGATTCGGCGCATCTCTCCCGAGCAGGCGAGGACCGTGATCTTCGTCACGGGCGGGGCGTTCACCCCCGCGCTGCAGGCATTTCTGAGCTCGGTCGCGAACGCGCGGATCGAAAAACCCATCGACCGCGGCACCCTGCGCGCGGCGATTCGCTCGCAACTCGCCGGCTGACGCG
>DATHQY010000690.1:0-20357 GCA_035482215.1 Polyangiaceae bacterium
GCGCGCTCAGCCCGGATTGCGATAACGCCACGTCGCCGCGACGGTCTGCACGATCGGAATGCGGAGGCCGGGATTCGGGTGGGTCCGGAGAAAGCCGAGGAGCGGATTCTGGCCCGACGCCGCCTCGAGTCGCGCGAAGAAATCGAGCAGAAAGAGGCCCCCTTCCTCCGTCCAGCGATAAGCTTGCGCCGCGCGCGCCTTGCCGGTGTCGAGTGTGTTGATGCAGCCGTTCGTGTCGGCGAGGATTTCGTTCGGCTGGTTCAGCCCCGGCAAGATGGAGGTCGCGAGTTGGCCGAGCTCGGCGATGGCCGGACCGCCGCCGACCGCCTGTCCGTTGGCGCATCCCGTGTGGCCCAAATAATGGTGCGACAACTCGTGCCCGAACGTGAACGCGACGATCTCGTCGAAGATCTCGTGGGCGCGCGAGGCGCGCCGCAGGTCGGCCCAGTATTGCGGCGGGATGATGCCCAGCGTGAGCGCGGCGCTGGCATTGGTCGACGAGACCAACCGCGGCACGACCGCGTTGATGTAGGCGGCGTACGTCTGCGTCCCAAAGAGTTCGTCCGTCGCTTTCGTCTCGGCGATCGCGTCGACCGCTTCGAGCAGGCCCTCCGTCCCGGCGACGAAGGGCGCTCCGTTGTCGTCACACCCGGCGAACGCATTGATCTCGTTCGGATTCGGATCGAAGACGAGCGGGATGGTGGCCACGCGTGCCGCGTTGGCCGCGCTGAGGTTCGCGACGAGCTCACGCACGACCGCGTGCACTTCCGCCTGCCACGCCATCGAGCCGACGAGGGGGCCGAGGAGCGGCCGCGCGCCGGACGCCGGAATGGCCGCGGGCGGAACGAACACCGGAGGAGCAGCGGTCGCTACCTGCGGCGGCGGCGCGTAGCCCGGCGCAGCCGGCGGCGCACCGGCGTAGGTGGGCGCTTGCGCGGGGGGCGTTCCTGCGTACACGGCAGGCGCCGGATACGAGGGCGGCGGCGCGTAGCCCGGTGGCGGTGCGTAGCCCGGCGGCGCGCCATACGCGGCCGGCGGATAGCCCGTCGCGTAATATGGCGCCGGCGCCTGGGCGGGCGCCACTTGCGCGGGCGGCGCGCTCTGCGCGTTCTGGCAAGCCGCAACACTCCCCGCCGTAAGAAGAGCGAGCGCCCCCGCGCGGCGACGGTGGGCCATTACGACGACGCTTCCGCGTTCGAGTCCGCATCCCGGAGAGCGCGGAGCGCCTGGCCGAGCGAGCGCGCGTCCTGGTAGCGATTCGCCGGCGAGACCGCCATCGACTTCTCGATGACCGCGCGCCACGCCGGAGGGACGAAGGCCGCGGCCTTCTGCGTCCCGGAGTCGAGGCGGAGCACGGTGGCGCTCCGCGTGCGAACGAGACCGCTCGGCGTCTGGGGAGGAGGAGGCTCGCCGACGAGGCACTCGAAGAGGAGCGCTCCGAGCGCGAAGATGTCGCTCCGCGCGTCGACGTCGGCCGTCCCCGCCTCTTGCTCGGGCGACATGTACCCGGGTGTTCCGAGCGGACCGCCCGTGTTGGTGATGCGCGTCTCTTCCCATTCCACGCGCGCGATGCCGAAGTCGAGCAGTTTGACGCGCTCGCGTCCCGACGGCTGCTCGAGCGCCAGATAAATGTTGGACGGCTTGAGGTCGCGGTGGATGACACCCGCCGCGTGAACGGCCGCCAGTGCGTCGCAGATGTCGACCGCGACGGGCAAGAGCTCTTGCGGCGAGAGCCGTCCGCGCGTCTGCACGCGGGCCGCCAGCGATTCGCCGTGCAGGAGCTCCATGACGAGGTACGCCGTTCCGTCCGGCAAGTGCCCGTGGTCGATCACTTCGACGACATTGGGGTGCCACGAGAGACCCAGCGCCTCCGCCTCGCGCCGCAGACGATCGCTCGCGACGGCTTCGTGCGCGGCCGCCGCCCGCAGGAGCTTGATCGCCACGGGCATCCCGTCCGAGATGCGGACGGCTTCGTAGATGACGCCCGTCGCACCGGACCCCATCCGCCGCACGATCCGGTATTGCCCCGCCGCCACCGTGCCTTCGAGCTGGCCCCCCGCCCCGCGCTCGTGCGCCTCTTTCAGCGAGAGGCTGCGCTCGAGCGCATAGACCCGCATCTGCTGGGCGCTCGCTTGCGCGCGGCGCATTTGCTCGCGCGCGAGCATCGTCCCGAGCAGCGTCCCGCCGAGGCCTGCGACGGCGACCACCGTCGCACCGACGACGGGAGAAACACCGCCGCCCGGCGCACCGGTCGCCGCGAGCGCCAGCCAGACCCCCAAGCCGAGGACGAGGCCGACCGCAGCCCCGAGCGCGCCGCTCGCCAGCGGATTCGGCGCCGACCACGTGACTTCGTAGTGCTGGGTAATGCCCGTCACGCGAGGGCCCGATTCCGACACGGCGCGCGCTGTGGCGCCCGGATAGCCGAAGAGCGCAGGCACCGCCGCAAGCTCCGCGAGGCGCGCGAGGCGAAGAAGCCCGTCGACTTCGAGCGTGGGATCGTGACCGACGCTCACGCGCCCGCGCCATCGGCCGCGGCCCTTCGCGAGGGTCTCCCAGCGCGTGGTGCGTCCGTACTGGCTGTCGGCCGAATCCATGCGGGAGAACGCTTCGGCCGGCTCGGTCGTGCCTCGTAGAATTCGCACCCACACACCAAGGCAATCGGGCGCGACCAGGTACGCCGACGAGCGGGCGATCGCGTCGCGCGGAAGCCGCTCGGAGAACGCCACCAGGGCGCGGTGAAGCGTCGCCAGCGGAATCAGGCGCGTCTCGTCTTCCAAGTCGTCGCGGACCATCCGGATGGCGCGCAGCCACGCGTCCGTCGCGACGGCCCCCTTCTCGGCGGTCAACGTGCGCGCGAGCGCCTTGAGCACGGCCGTTCCCGTCTGGCCGCCAGGGAAAGTTCGATGGTTCATCGGTCGTTGCAAAGGTGGCCGAGGGGGCCGAGATGCGCGGTCGCCCGGGCGATCGTCGTCCCTATGGTATCGCAGAGACCGCGCGCCATGGATCGGACGCTAGCAGGCGGAAAAGTGCAAAAGCTTCTATGGGGACGCGTCGGCGCGCGCGAAGTCACTCTTCTTCAGGTACGTGTCCCCGGAGAAACTGTCTACGTCCTCGTGGCGAGTGGGCATGGGGTCGGCTTGGTCGAGGGTTCGCAGCGGGACCGCCTCCGCGCGCGGATCGTGGCGAACGCAGGCGGCTCTGGAGGTCCGTCGCGCCAGCAGACGTTGTGGCGGAGTCGTTTGGAGGGGGCGTCGCTCCGTTCGTTGGGATTGGACCAGGCCACGTTCGAGCGGAGCGGCGGTGTCTTGCGGGTCGCCGCGCGCGGAGGCGCTTTGCTCACCTGGACCCCCCCCGTAGCCGCCACTCCCCCTGCCCCGGCGGGGTCTCGCGCGGCCGTACCGGAGCCGGCCGCAGATGCGACCTTGCCGCCGGACGACGCAACTTCCCCGGGGAGCGTGGCCGAGCGCGACGCCCTGCGAGAGCGCGGCACGGATATCGCTGAGGCGCTGCTCCGCGCGGACGTGGGAGACCGACGCGACGCGCTCCGGCGCGCCTTGACGAAGGCGCTCGCGCGCATCGGACGGCGGGTCGAAGCGGTGCAGCGGGACCTGACGAAAATAGGGGAAGCGCAAGAAACCGCGCGGCGCGCGCAGCTCTTCGTCGTCGAAGCCGCGCGCGCGCCTCGGGGCGCCAGGGAGCTCCAGGCGGTCGATTGGTCGAGCGGAGCCGCCGTCGCCGTGCGCTGGCCCCTGGACCCGGCGAAGACCGCCCAATCCCAGATCGAAGTGGCGTTCCATCGCGCCCGGCGCATGAAAGCCGCAGGTCGCCTCGTCGCGGAGCGGCTTCGCGCCGCGATCGTCGCGCAAGAGACGCTGTCGGGGATCGCCGCCGAGCTGGAACGACCGCCGTTCGCTCCCGTGGCGGTCTCCGAAACGGCCGCCGGCGGCGAGCGTGCATCCGCGCCCACGGCCTCCGCGGAGCACGCACCCGGTCCCGGCGCCCTCGCGGAAGACGACGCTCTCGCACCTGCGTCGTGGACGGAGCTCGAGTCACGCGCGCGCGCTGCGGCGCCGCTCGACTTCAAACTCATTTCCACCGCAGGATCCGGATCCCTGCGAGACGCGACGCCGGCACGGCCGGGCCCCAAAGCGGGCGCCGACGGCGTTCTCCGCTTGCCTTATCGGACGTTCGTCGGCCCTTCGAAGAGACCCATTCTGGTTGGACGGAGCGCGGAGCAGAACGACGCGTTGACGTTGCGGGTGGCGCGCCCCCACGACCTCTGGCTCCATGCCAAGGGTTGGACGGGCGCGCATGTCGTCGTCCCGCTCGAAAAGGGCGCGACCTGTCCGGCCGACACTCTGGTAGAGGCGGCGCATCTTGCCGCGCACTTTTCGGACGCTCGGGGCGAATCGGTCGTCGAAGTGACTTATACGCCGCGCCGCTACGTGAGAAAGCCACGCGGAAGCGCGCCGGGATTGGTAGTCGTGGATCGTGAGAAAGTCATCGTCCTCCGATCCCGCGCGGATACGCTACGCGAGCTTCTCGCGTGCGAGACGTGACACTTGTCCCGGCGAGACGCGCCGGAGGACGCGCCACAAGACCATGGCATTCGGGGAGCCGATCCTGGGAGCATGCGAGACCACGCCGGAGGACAATCGAACACCACGAAGAAGTTCGAAGAGCCGCATCTCGGTGCTAATGTTCGTTCGCTTCTGCGTCGTATGACCTGACATCGTGGGTTCAGGCGCATTGCGAGTCGTCGGTGCTAGAGAAAACGCTATGAGCGCTGATCCGCAGTCCAGGGAACCGGAGCTCGTCGGTCCGTATGCGATACACGACGAGATCGGGAGCGGTGGCATGGCCACCGTTCACCTGGGTCAACTGCGGAGCACCTCAGGATTTACGCGCATCGTCGCGATCAAGCGGATGCATTCCGAGCTCGCGCGTTCGCCCGAGTTCGTGAGCATGTTCCTCCAGGAGGCTCGCCTCGCGAGCCGCATCCAGCACCCGAACGTCGTCGCGGCGCTCGACTGGATCGCGACGGACACGCAGGCGTTTCTCATCATGGAGTACGTCCACGGCGTTTCGCTCGATCAGGCCCTTCGTTGGACGGGCGAGACGAGCAAGCGGGTGCCCATCACGGTGGCGTCGTCGCTTCTCATCGGCACGCTCCTCGGCCTGCACGCCGCGCACGAAGCCGTCGACGAGAATGGCAAAAACCTGGGAATCGTCCATCGCGACGTATCGCCCCACAACGTCCTCGTGGGCGTCGACGGACTCGCGCGGGTGCTCGATTTCGGCATTGCGAAAGCCGCGGAGCGCGCACAGCACACGAAGACGGGCGAGGTGAAAGGCAAGCTCGGATACATCGCGCCCGAGCAGCTCTTTCACGATCGTATCGGACGCGAGGCCGACATCTATTCGGTCGGTGTCATGCTCTGGGAAATCGTCGTAGGCCGGCGGCTCTTCGAGAAGGAATCGCAGGGCCAGATGCTGATGCGCATCGCGAACAATCAGCTCGACACGCCGCGCAGCGTCGCGCCCGACGTGTCGCCCGAAGTCGAAGCCGTGATCATGAAAGCGCTCGCGCCGTTGCCGGAGAGCCGCTACCGCACGGCGCTCGAATTCGCGACCGCGCTCGAAACGGTCGTCCCGCCGGCGTCGCAGCGGATCGTCGGCCAGTGGCTTGCCGCAGTGGCCAACGACGCGCTGTCGCGCCGGTCGGAGCTGAAGCTCCGCATCGAAGGCGCGCCGGTCGGTCCGGTCCCGGATCGCGGCACGGATGCAAGCGGCGAGTACGTCCAGCGCACGGCGACCGGCCGAGGCGAGCTGACGACGACGGGGGCCGGGTTCAGTGGCCCCATCGCAACGACCCCTCGGGAATCGCGCGGGGGCCACAAGGGCCTGGTCATCGGCGCGCTTGCGATTGCCGCGGCGGCCGCACTGGCGACCGCGATGTTCTTCTCGACGCGCAACGCGCATCATGAAGAAGGCGCAACCGCGGTCGCCGCACCGCTGGCGCCGAAACCAGTCGAAACCGTCGCGCTCGCGACGGCAACCGCCGTCGTCCCAGTGGCCACCGCGACCCCACCGGCTTCGGCCGCCGCAACGACGTCCGAGCCGACCGCGGAGGCCACGGCGAACGACGCCGCGCTCGGCGTGTCCAACGCAGAGACTGCGCACGGCGGTGCCGTCGCGCGCCCCGAATTTTCGCGAGGAAACGGTTCGGCGCACTTCGGACGGACGGTGCGTCCGCAAACGTCGGCCGCGCCGTCGGCGAGCGTGACGCCGGTGCAGCACGGTTCCGAGCTGGATTCGATCGGCGGTCGCGAGTAGCGAGCGGGCCCGGAGCGGTTATCGCCCGGTCCAACGCGTCCGTACACAAACGGGTCGCCGCGGCGGCAGCACCAACGTGACGCAAGACGGGCTCCCGAAACGGCCCGGTCCTCGAGCTCCAAAGCGCTCAGAAAGGTCTGGCGATGCGCCAGCGCCCTACCATCGGCGTGCTCATCCCCTACGTGGGGGGCTTCTACTTCGCGAATCTGCTCGGCGGCATTCGGAACGTCGCGCGCGAACGCGGGGCTCGCGTCGTTGCTTTTCAGGCGCACGGACTCGACATGGCGTGGCCGTCGGAGGCCGGAGCGCAGGCACTCGGATGGGAGAGTATCGACGGCTGGATTGGAGTCGGTGATTTCTCCGGCACGGCCCACTACGAACGCATCGCGCTCGCCGGCAGGCCGCTCGTCACGCTGAGCACGCGCCTCTCGGTCGGAGGCGCGGCGACGATCCTCCCCGACAACCACAGCGGGATGCGGGAAGCCGTGCGCCACTTGCTCGCGCATGGCCATACGCGCATCGCCTTCGCGGGCGCGCTCAACCACAGCGACATTCGCGAACGGCACGAAGGGTATCTCGCGGCGCTCCGCGAAGCCGGCATCACCCCGGACCCGGCGCTCTTCTTTCCGATCAGCTCGGCGCTCGAGCTCGACGGACGCGAGCTCGGCAAACACCTCGTGCTCGCGAAGCTGCCTTGCACCGCCATCGTCGCCGCGACGGACTGGAACGCGCTCGGCATCGCGCGCGAAGTGCAGGCGGCGGGCTACCGCATTCCGGACGACCTCGCGATCATCGGCTTCGACGACGTCGAGCCCTCGCAATACGCCGACCCTCCGATGACCACCGTTCGCCAGCCGTACGACGTGCTCGCGAGCCGCGCGGCCGAGATTCTCCTCGCCCAGATCATGGACGGCGAACCGATGCCGGACATCGAACGCGTCAGCGCGTCGCTGGTTTTGCGCCAATCGTGCGGCTGCAGCGACCTGGCGGACACCGCCGGCATGACCAAGCTCGCCGCGCGCCTCTCGCAACCGCCGAGCGACGCGACGCTCGCCAGGGCGTTCGTGCAGGCGGTCACGCGCGAGAGCCCGCGCGAGGGCTCCCCCGTTCTCGGGTCGGCGACGCAGATCGCCGAGCGGCTCGCCGCGATCACGCAAGGCGACGCGCCGCCGTGCGACCTTCGCGTCGCCTGGAGGGCGCTCCTCTCCTGCGCCCGCGGCACCGAGCCGGTGGAAGCGCTCTTCATTCTCGTCGAGGAGGCGTCGACGTTCGCGCTGGGCCGGACGGGCACGCCCGAGCGGCGCGTCGCGGTCGAAAAAGCGCTTCGCGCGGCGCGATCGGATCTCATGCTGGCCTGGCGCGACGTCGAACAGGGGCGCCTGCGCCACCACGACTCGAATGCCGAGGCCAACCACAAGATCGACCTCGCGCTCATCGGCGCCGATCTGACGCACTCGCAGGATCTGTCCTGGCTGCGCTGGGCGCGCGTGCGCGCGGGCGCACTCGGAGAGTGGCGGCCCCCGTCAGGCAGCGCGCCGCGACGGCTGTCGATCCGCAACGTCTATCCCCTCGATGCGAACGAAAACTTCGTCATCGGGTCCGAGCACCCGCCGTCGCAATTTCCGAGCCGCGAGATGCTCGCGCTCCTCGACGACTCGAACGACATTCTGAGCGTCGTCCCCATCACCGGCCAGGGATCGAACCCGGGCCTCCTCGCGGTCGTCGGTCCGATCGAAACGGAGATGACCGACGATACCGGCAATCTCGCCCAGTGGGCCGCGCTGCTCAGCGCGGCCATGTACCGCGAGGAGCTCCTCGCCTCGATCCGCAAGAACGCGCTGCACGATTCGCTGACGGGCCTGCCGAACCGCGCGCTCTTGATGGATCGCCTCGAGCAGGCCATCGCACGAGCGCAGCGCACGGAGACGCGTTTCGCGGTGCTCTTTCTGGATCTCGACCGCTTCAAGACGATCAACGACAGCCTCGGCCACCCGGCAGGCGATCGCCTCCTCGTCCAGATCGCGCACCGCCTGAGCGAGTGCCTGCGCGCGACCGACACGATCGCGCGGCTCGGCGGGGACGAATTTGCGATCGTCGTGACGGACCTCACGAGCGAGGACGCGGCGTTCCTCGTGGCCGAGCGCCTCCAAGAGGCGCTCCGCGCGCCGTTCGACATCGGCGACCACCGCGTCTTCACGTCGGCGAGCGTGGGCATCGCGACGAGCGCCACGGGCCAAGAAGGCACCCTCTCCGCCGAGGATTACCTGCGCGACGCGGACACGGCGATGTACCGAGCCAAATCCGAGGGCCGCGCGCACCACCAGCTCTTCGACGGGCACATGCACAAGGCCGCGATGGAGAGGCTCCGCATCGAGGCGGACATCCGGCGCGCGCTCGAACGCCGCGACGAGTTCGTGCTGCACTACCAGCCGCTCATCGGCCTCGACAGCGGCGACATCATCGGCGTCGAGGCGCTGATCCGCTGGAGGCATCCCGACCGCGGATTCCTGCCTCCCGCGGCGTTCCTTCCGGTGGCGGAGGAGAGCGGCCTCATTCTCCCCATGAGCGAGTGGGTCATGCGCACGGCCTGCGAAAAGGCGGCGCAGTGGAGCGCCGAGCTCGGGGAGCCGATCCGCATCAACGTGAACGTCCCGCCGCAACAGCTCAAGGATCCGCACTTCGTCGAGCAGGTGCGCGACCATCTGCGCGTCGCCGGCATCCCGCCGTCCGCGCTCGGGCTCGAGCTCCTCGAGAGCAGCCTCGTGGAGACGGGGCCGATGATCGCGAGCAATCTGCAAGAGCTCCGCGCGATGGGCATCTACATCGCGATCGACGACTTCGGCACGGGGTATTCGTCGCTCAGCTACCTGAAGCGCCTGCCGATCGACGCCCTCAAGATCGACCGTACCTTCACGCAAGGCATCCCGTCCGATCCGAACGACATGGCGATATCGACGACGATCATCGCGATGGCCCGGAGCTTGAGGCTCAACGTCGTCGCCGAGGGCGTCGAAACGCGCGAACAGATGGAGTTCTTGCGACGCCACGGGTGCAACGCCGCGCAAGGGTATCTCTTCAGCCGGCCGTTGCCCTCGGAGGAGTGCTTCCAGTTCTTCAAGCAGGCGCACTACCCCGGCCGCCCGGGCACGCGCTCGGCGCCCGCGCCGCGCGGGTCCACGCTTCCGCAGGTGACGGGCACGGAGTAGACCTCTCCGGCGTGCGACTCGCCGACGTCGTCGACCGCTGGATCGGGAAAGTCGAAATCGTGCTCGCCGGCGCGGACGGCGACCTGCGCGCGGGGCAAGAAGCGCTTTCCGCGGGGGATCCGTTGGGGGCCCGCGCGGCCGCTCGCCGCGTGCTCGTGCGCGCGCCGGACTCCCCGCTCGGCCTCGCTCTCCTGGCCGATGCGTGCGAGGCGGCGGGCCTCGAGGCCGAGCTCGCGCTCACGCTCGAGGAGCTCGCGCGCCGTGTTCCGTCGCGCGCGGAAGTGTGGGTGCGCCTCGGGCGGGCCCGCGCGGCAACGCTCTCGCCGACGGAGGACGTGCGCGACGCGTTCGCACGCGGACTCGCCGTCGCGGAGCCCGGCAGCGACGCGCGCCGCGATGCGCTGGTGGGGCTGGCTGATCTCGACCTCTCTCTCGGCGAAGGCAACCGCGCCGAACTCTGGCTCGAGCGCGCGGCAGGCGATTCGTCGCCGCCGCTCCAGGCCGCGCGCGCCGAAGCGCTCCTCTTGCTCGGCGACGCCGCGGGCGCGAAGAAGCTGCTCGACGGAGTGACGATCGCCCCGACCGACGCGCGCGGCCAGCTCGTCCTCGGTCGCACGCTGACCGCCCTCGACGATCCCGCGGCCTTCGTCCCGCTCGTTCGGGCCATGGTGCTCGACGCCCCGGGGGCGAGCGAAGCCCTGAGCACCGCCCTCTCGCGCCTGCCGAGCAGCCCCCAGGTGCGTACGCACGTGCGATCCGTCGTCGACGCGAAAGGCGAGCAAGGCCTCGCCCGATGGCGCGCGGCCTTCGCCCGCGCGGAGGGAGCACGCGGCGCCGCGCGCGAAGCACTGGCCGCCGCCGTGCTCGAAGGCGACGCCGCCGCGGCCGGCCCGCTTCTCCACGCCGCGGTCGAGGACCGCGACGAGAGCGCACTCCGGATCGCGCTGGGATCGCCGACGGAAGCCGACGGCGAGGCGATGGCGAACGACGCGCGCCGCCTCGCCCACGCGCTCTCTCTCGCCGGCGCGGGCCAGACCGTCGACGCCCTGGATGCGCTTGCCTCGGTCGCGCAGGCTGCCCTTCTCCCGTGGACCGAGCAAGCCGCTGCGGATTTCGCGCGCGTCCTCGTCCCACCGACGGCGAATGCTCATGCGGAAAACGCGCCGGCGGACGCCTCCCCGGCCGCCGCTCCCGTCCCCGGCGCGGACGCGCGCGCGGCATGGCCCGAGCTCCTCGGCCGTCTCGATCGGCATGCGCACACGGCCCGCGACCTCGACGCGGCGGCGCGCATCGGGGAGCTCGCCACCGAGCGCTCACGACCGCTCCGCCTCGCGATCGTCGGCGAGTTCAACGCGGGCAAGAGCACGTTCATCAACGCGCTCATGGGGACCGACGTCGCACCGACGGGCGTGCTTCCGACGACCGCGACGTTGCATCACCTTCTGTGGGCGCCGGACCCGTTCGCGAAGATCGTCTTTGCGCGCGGCCGGCTTCCGGCGCCGGCGCCCGCGGAGCGCATCCTCCCGACGACGGAGCTGCGGGACGCGCTGAAACGCATCGATCCGAGCAGCGTGGAGCGGGTCGACATCGGCATGCCCCTGCCCGCCCTCGTTCGGGTCGAAATCATCGACACGCCCGGCTTCAACGCACCCGACCCCCGTCACGCCGACGTGGCGCGCGCAGGCCTCGAAGAAGCGGAGATCGCGCTCTGGCTGCTCGACGCGACGCAGGCCATGAAAGACTCGGAGCGAGCGATCCTGGACGAGGCCCAGCAGAAGGGCGTGCCCGTCCAGATTCTCCTCAACAAGGCCGATCGCCTTTCGGGGCCCGAGATCGAGCGCGTGATGGCCGCCGTCCGCGAGGCCCCCGTTCGTTCCTGGGGTCCGATCCTCGCGTTCTCGGCCAAGAAGGCCCTCGCCGGCAAGACGGGCGATGCCGCGGCCGCCGCCGCGTCGGGATGGAGCGCCGTGGAAAGCCTGCTCGAGGAGCACATCCTCGCCCGGAGCGGCGACCTGAAGGAGCGTGCCCTTCGCCGCCGCGCGACCACGGTCGTGCTCCGCTTGCAGGAGGCCTTTCGCCGGATGGCGGCGGACGAAGACAGCGAGGCCGAGAGACGGGCGCAGCGTGCGCACGAGGCCGGACTGGCCGCGGCCGCTCTCGAAGCCGAGCAAGCCGACGTCGCGGGGAAGCTCTCGCGGTCGCTCGCCCCGCACGCCGTGCAATGGCAGCGCGACATCGAGCTCGTCTTCGTGGGCCGCGATCGAGAGTCGGCCGCGCGCGATCCGGTCCTCGCGCGATACCGCGTCGACCGCGCGCTGACGACCCTCGCGCCTCCGCTGGCGCGAGCCCTTGCATCGCTGGCGCCGCCCGGCTCCGTCACGCCCGCGGCGATGGAGGCCTCCGCCCGAGCCATCGTCCGCGCCGCGGCGTTCGGCTCCGCGGTGCCGGACGACGACACGCTCGCGGCGATCGCGAGCGCGGCGGTGGCCACGCTGATCGAAGAGCTCTTTTCGCGCTCGATCCCCCCGGCATCGCCCCGAACCGCGGCGGGCGTGCTCCGCGAGCTCGGCGCCTTCGCGTGCGCGCTCGCCTGAGGGGCCCCCCCCACGTAAGATCGCGGCCGATGATCGCGACCGGAAGACCGCGCCAGGGGAGGCGTACGAGCCCAATGCACGGCGCCCTGCTTGTCGCGTCGGCCGTCGCGGCGGCGGTGCTTCTTCTCCCCGCGTCGCTCGCCCGCGCGGACATGCTCGAACGCGTGGGCGGCGGCGACCCGGTGACGCTCGCCGCCGACCAGCTCGAGATCGACATCCTGAGTGGCGAAGCCACGCTGACCGGCAAGGTCACCCTTTCGAAGGGCGACCTCGCGGTCAATTGCCCTCGGGTCGACCTGCGCTTCGACCACGCCCCGCACGTGACCTGGGCGCGCGGCTCGGGCGGCGTGTCGGCCGACGTACGCGGCGTCCATGCCGAGGCGCCATCCGTCGAGCTCGATCTCACGCGGCAGATCCTCGACCTCAGCGGCGGCGTCAAACTGACCCGCGGCCAGGGCTGGCTCACGGCCGATCGCGCGCGCATCGACATCGCGACCGGCAAGGTCTCGCTCACGCAGGTGAAAGGCGCGATTCCCGTCGCCAAGACGCCGTGACGGCGACCTTGGTGGCGCGCGGCCTTCGCGTGGCCCGCGGGGGCAAGGCCATCCTCCGCGGCATCGACCTGGAAGCCGAGGCGGGCGAAGTCGTCGGCATTCTCGGCCCTTCGGGGGCGGGCAAATCGACGCTCTTCCGGGCGCTCGTGGGTGAATCGCCTCCGGACGAGGGGACGATCGAACTCGCGGGCGTGGACGTGACCGCGTGGCCGCTCTGGAAGCGCGCACGCGCCGGCATCGGTTACATCCCGCAGGGACCGAGCGTCCTCTGGGACCTCACCGTGCGGCAAAATCTGGTCGCCTACCGGCGCGTGTCGGGACTCGCCGCCGCAGACCCGCGGCGCGCGGCGACGCAAGTCGGCCTCGAAGAGCGCCTCGACGTTCGCGCCGGCGACCTCTCGGCCGGCGAACGAAGACGCCTCGAGCTGGCGCGCGCCGTGACGAGGACGCCCCGCGTGATCGTCTGCGACGAACCGTTCGCCGGCGTGGACCCGGCCGGCGCCGCGCGGCTCGGCGACCTGCTGCGCGATCACGCCGCCGCCGGCGCGCTCGTGTTTCTCGCCGACCATCACGTCGCCGAAGCGCTCCGCGTGTGCACGCGCGCCGTTCTCCTTCTCGATGGGGAGGCCGCGGCGGGCGCGCCCGCGACGGAATTCGCCGGGCTGCCGATCGTCCGCGGGCGGTACCTCGGCGACTGGCACGACGGGCCTGACGCGTCGTCGCTCGCAAACGAGCTCCGCTATGACGCGCCGCGCGCAAAGACCCCAAAGTAGCACCGCCACGCAAGGTTTCGGCCAAAAAGAGCCCCTGGCACGAAAGTCGCCGCAAACGGGCTGCGAGCCCCCGCGCGGGGTGTTACGTCTTCCGTTAGGTGTAATCGCACGGAAAAATGCGGGGGCCGCCGGGTCCTCACCGCGTCTACGCCGCTCACGCCGCGCATACCGCGCATACTGCGCACCGACGCGCACTGGCCACGTGGCTTTGCCTCTTCGAGACCATAGGCGAGATGGAGATCAAGCAGCAGCTCAGGCTCAGTCAGCAGCTCGTCATGACGCCGCAGCTGCAGCAGGCAATCCGCCTGCTCCAGCTGTCGCGCCTCGAGCTCATCGACGAAATCCGCAAGGAGCTCGACGCGAATCCCGTTTTGGCCGACGAAGAGGTCGACCCGCGCGCACGAGCGAATGGAGACGCGAAAACGAGCGAGCCCGCCATCATGGAGCCGCGCGCCCCCGACGCGCCGGGCCTCTCGTCCGAGAAGGCGGACATCGCCGATCTCGGCAAGCGCAACGAGGACAAGCAGATTCAGGAGATCGACTGGGAGCAGTTTCTCGAGAACCGGACCCTCCAGCAGGCCCTTCCGAGCAACCGCGGCGGCTTCGAGGAGCTCCCGCCGATCGAGCAGAACCTCACGAAGACCCAGTCGCTCGTCGACCACCTGCGGTGGCAGCTGCAGATGAGCGACTTCACCGAGGACGAAAAGAAATTCGCGGAGCTCGTCCTCGGCAATCTGGACGACAACGGCTTTCTCGACCTGAAGGGCACCGAGCGCTCCGAGGGGGAGAAGACCCCGGACCTCACGATCGAGGACATGGCGCGGGAGATTCCGCTCGACGTGGAGGACGCGGAGTGCGTCCTGCGCGAAATGCAGGAGTGGGACCCCGTCGGCGTTTGCTCGCGGTCGCTCCAGGAGTGCCTGCGCGTGCAGGCCGAGGTGTTCGGGTGCGACGATCTCGAGCTGTCGATCATCGACAAGCACTTATCGAACCTCGAAAAGCACAACTACCAGGCGATTGCCCGCGATCTCAAAGTGACGGTCGAAGAGATCTACGAGGCGGTCAAACAGATTCAGAAACTCGAGAGTCGGCCCGCTCGCAACTTCAGCGATACCGACGACAAGACGATCGCCATCACGCCGGACGTCTACGTCATCAAGGACGGCGACAAGTTCGTCGTTTCGGACAACGACCGCGGCGTGCAGCGCCTCTACATCAACGAGGCGCTGACCAAGCAGATGCTGAAGGACGTCCGCGCCAAGGAGTTTATCGGCGAGAAACTCCGCAACGCGCAATGGCTCATCCGCGCCATCGAGCAGCGGCGCAAGACGATCATCCGCGTGACGGAGTGCATCGTCGAGAAGCAGCGCGATTTCTTCGAGAAGGGCGTCGCGTACCTGAAGCCGATGATCCTTCGGGATGTGGCGGAGACCGTGGGGATGCACGAGTCGACGATCAGCCGCGTGACGACGAACAAGTACGTCCACACGCCGCAGGGCCTCTTCGAGTTGAAGTACTTCTTCAACTCGTCGATCCGCCGCATGGCCGACGACGACATCGCGAGCGAGAGCGTCAAACAAGCCATCAAGAAGATCATCGAGGGAGAAGACAAGGGCAATCCCCTGTCGGACCAGCAGATCGTGGAGCTTCTGGCGAAGCGCGACGGGATCCAGATCGCGCGCCGCACCGTCGCGAAATACCGCGAGATGCTCGGTATCCTCTCTTCGAGCAAACGCAAAAAGCTATTCTGAGATCCGCCGCGGGTCGGTCGGCTCTCGAAGCGCGCGGATTCGAGAGAAAGGACCGCCAAGACGCCAAGACGCCAAAAGAGATTGGCGGAGAGGGCGCTCGGCCCGGCGTTGCAGCGGGCCTTTTCTTCTTGGCGTCTTGGTGGTCCGGCCTCTTGCGCTGGCCGGCGCGCGCTCCTTTTTCGCAGGCGCCGCAGGCCTCCCATCGTGGGTGATCTCTGCGTTCTTTCTGGTCGGAAGAGTTCCCGCGGCGACGGCAATTCGGCAAAGACGAACGAAAACGGATTGCGCCTTTTCAGCCAGGGCCGCGGCCGTGGCTACGGGGCCGATGGGGACAACTCGGGTCTGCCGAGACGCGTCATTTCGATGAAGCAGGCTTGCTTCCGCTGAAATAGGCATTCGAAGGCGTCCTAACGCACTGCTTCACGGATTCGCAGCGAGGACGCTGCAGCGCAGCAGCCGCTCTGCGCGGCGCTGGCGTCGCCCGGAAGTTGCATTCCCACATTGAAGCGAGCTCTCCTCCATCGGGGAACATGTCTCGGCCGTTTCGAGAACCTTTCCGTGCCTTTCGCGTGACAATCGCCCTACCCTACGGTGCTCAGGGTGTTACGCTTTCGGTTAGAAGCTCGGAACATCGAGCCCCGCTTGCTTGTAGGAGCTCTTAGAACCCCCGAACCGCAGCGCTAAAAAGCAGAGCAGGAGGCAAGCCCTCATGAACATCTCGATCACGTTTCGCCATATGGACGCGACCGAAGCTGTAAAAGGCTATGCGAATGAGAAGATCGCCAGGATGCAGAGATTCTTGCGTACTCCGCTCAAAGCGCAGGTAACTCTGAGTTGCCAGCACGATCGGTTGCATCATATCGAGGTGGATATTCACGCGGGCCACGACCATTTTCACGCGCACGAGACCAGCGAAGACATGTATGCGTCGATCGACAAGGTCGTCGACAAGGTCGAGCGGCAGATCATGACCGCCAAGAAGGCGCTGACCGCGAAGAAGAAGGGCGCCGATCGCGCTTCCGCGCATCTGCCGGCCTACGTCGCCGTCGAGGACTGAGCCCGGGCGGACAGCGGCCGAGACTGGCGCGGGCGAAAACGCGCCGCTCGGCCCTCCACGCGAGCCTCCGCCAGGCCACACGAGGGAGCCGCGCACGAAAAGGCCATGAACGAGCTGCGGCGGGAGCCCATCTCGGTTTAGAGTCTCCACGCGAGCCTCCCCCATGCGACTCACGGATCTACTCACCCCCGACCGGGTTGCCGTTTCGCCCAAGGACGACGCACACCCGTTCGACAAGCTCGGCGCGATACGCGCCCTCGCGGAAATGCTCTCGCGAGGAACGATGGTGGACGCGGTCCAGGTGGAGCGCGTCCTCCTCGAGCGCGAGCAACTGCAATCCACCGGAATCGGCGAAGGCGTGGCGATCCCGCACGGGGCGCTTCCCCAGCTCGAGATGCAGCACGCGACGCTCCTCATCGTGCCGCAAGGCGTGGAGTTCGCCGCGATCGACGGCGTCCCGGTCAACATCCTGTTCGCCGTGCTCGGGCCCAAGCGCGCGACCGGTGAGCACTTGAAGACGCTGGCGCGGGTCTCGCGCCTCCTGCGCAACAAGGCGTTTCGCGAGCAGTTGATCCACGCGCCCAGCGCGCAAGCGGCATACGACCTCATCGCGACCGAAGAGGGAGACCGTCCGTGACGAGAGGGGCGCCGCCGGCGCTTCGGTGGGGGGGCCGTCATGAACGATGACAGCCACGAGGGGTGGAGGGACGCCGGCCCGCTTCCCATTCTCACCGTAGGGCAGCTCGCCACGGACCCCAACCTCCAGATCACGATGAAACGAGCCGCGGGGGAAGCGGGGCTCGACCGACCGATCCGGCACCCCCGCGTGCAAAAGAACGGGCTCGCGCTCGCCGGGCACTACCACGGCGTCGTCCCCACGCGCGTGCAGCTGCTCGGCGAGACGGAGCGCTCGTACCTCGACTCGCTGGGCCACGAAGAACACAGCGTGGCCGCGCGCGGATTTTTTTCGCTCGGGCTGTCGTGCGTCGTTTTTTCGGGAGGCGAGCCCTCGCGTGCGTTCATCGCTGCGGCCGAGGCGACCGGCACCCCGCTGTTTCTCACCGAGGCACGCTCCAGCCGTGCCATCAACGCCCTGCACGCGGTCATGGACGATCGCCTCGCGCCGACGACCCAGCTGCACGGGGTTCTCGTCGACGTCTACGGCGTCGGCATTCTGCTGCTCGGCAAGAGCGGCATCGGCAAGAGCGAGTGTGCGTTGGAGCTCTTGATGCGCGGCCATTGTCTCGTGGCGGACGACGTCGTCCGCTGCGATTGGCGGCCCCCGGGCACCGTCTACGGGCAACCGGCGGAGCTTTTGCGTCATCACATGGAAATCCGGGGCCTCGGCGTGCTCGACATCCGGGCGCTGTTCGGGATCACGGCCGTCCGGGAGCGAAAGCGAATCGATCTGGTGGTTCGGCTCTGCGATTGGAACGACGAGGAGGAGTTCGACCGCCTCGGGCTCGAAGAGCGGTCGCACACGATTCTGGGGACCGACATTCGCGAGCTCCGCGTGCCGGTCCGGCCCGGCCGATCGATGGGGAGCATCATCGAAATCGCGGCCCGGAACGAGCTCCTGCGGCGTGACGGACGCCACTCGGCGACCGAGTTTCTCCAGCGCGTCGAGGGGCACCTGGTCGCGCGACCGGCGCCGGACCGCGATTCGGAGGCGCCGGCCACCGTTCCCGCGCCAGCCTTCGTCGACACGCCGCCCGTTCGCGGCCCGAACAAGCCCTCCTGGTCGATGCTCGTGCCGCACGCGAGCAGCACGGAAAGCTCGGCCTGGATTCCCGCGGTGCGGCCTCCGCGCAAGGACGGCGACCAATGACCGATCGCCCGTTCGAGGCGGCTCCGGGGGAGCCTCCGCAAGCGCGGCCGACGGTCGTCGTCGTGAGCGGCCTTTCGGGTGCCGGCAAGTCGCAGGCGCTGCACGCGCTCGAGGATCTCGGCTTCTTCTGCGTGGACAACCTGCCGACCCTGCTCGCGCCGCAAGCCGTTGCCTTGTGCGAGCGCGGGGGAATGGCCCGCGTCGCGCTGGGGATCGACGTGCGTGTCCGCGCGTTCCTCGGCGAAGTGGGCAACGTGCTCCAGCTGCTCGAGGCCGGCGGCCAGCGCGATCTCCAAGTCCTCTTCTTCGATGCGAGCGACGAGACCCTGCTCCGCCGGTTCAGCGAGACGCGGCGCCCGCATCCGCTGTCCGCCGAAAGCACCGCATCGGAAGGCGCCCTCGCCGTGCTCGACGGCGTGCGCATCGAGCGCGAGCGCCTCTCGCCGCTCCGCGCCCGCGCGACGCGCATCATCGACACGACGAACACGAGCGTCCACGAGCTCCGGCGCATCCTCATTGCGCAGTTCGGCCCGGCCTCGGGCGACGGACCACGGATGGTGACGCGCATCGTCTCGTTCGGCTTCAAATACGGCTCCCCCGTCGACGCGGACGTCGTCCTCGACGTGCGTTTCCTCGACAACCCCTACTTCGTGCCGCACCTGCGTCCGCTCACCGGCCAGGACGAGGCCGTCGCGCGCTACGTGCTCGACGCGCCCGAAACGCGCGAGTTCATGAAGCGCACGAGCGCGCTCCTCGAGTACGTGCTGCCGCGGTACGAGCGCGAAGGCAAAAGCTACCTCACGATCGCGATCGGCTGCACGGGGGGCCGCCACCGATCGGTCGCGATCGCCGAGGCGCTCGCTCGCTTCATGTCGACCTCCCTCGGGGTATCGGTCAGCGTCGTTCATCGCGACGCGTACCGGGGCGAGCTTTCTGCCGCTCCCGCGGCCGCGGTGCAGAAACCCCGTCGCGACGGCGCGGCCGAAGAGCGGGCCGCGATGGTCGAGTTGAAGGGCGCGTCCTCCGGGCCCCCGTCGGTGCCTCCTATCCGCGAGGCTGCCCCGTCTCCCTCGCTATCCGGCGAGAGCGAGCGGCCGCTTTCGCCTTCGTCACCTTCGTCGCCGCCGTCCTACGCAGCGTCCCACGGAATCCAGCCTGGAAGCGGAGAGCGCCCATGACCGAAGCCACCGGTCGTTTCACCATCGTGAACCAACTCGGCTTGCACGCCCGAGCGGCGACGAAGCTCGTGCAATTGGCGTCGAAGTTTCCGTGCGAGGTCGAAGTCGCGCGCGAAGACCAGAGCGCCAACGGCAAGAGCGTCATGGGCGTCCTGCTCTTGTGCGGGTCGATCGGGACCGTGCTCGACGTGCGTGCGCGTGGAGAGCGCGCCGACGAATGCGTGCAGGCGATCGGATCGCTCATCGCCGATCGCTTCGGAGAGCCGAAATGAGCGGAACCCCGTCCGGGCTGCCCCCGCCGCCGTCGTCCGCGTCCGGGCTGCCCGGCGCCTCGCGCCCGCCCCCGAGCGAGGCCGCCCCCCCCCGCAGCTTGGTCCTCAAAGGCATCGCGGGCAGCCCCGGCGTCGCGGTCGGTCCGGCGCTCGTCGTCGGCGACACGCGCATCGCGTACGCCCGCCGCAACGTCGTGCCCGCGCAGATACCCGCGGAGCTCGAGCGCCTGAAACACGCGGTCGAAGACGCGAAGACGCACATCCGCGAAGTCAGCGCGCGCCTGCCGCCCGGGCCGCTCGAGACGAACGGCATCCTCGAGGCGTACCTGACGATGGTCAGCGACCCGATGCTCCTCGAGCGCATCGAGAAGAAGATCACGCACGACAAGAAGTGCGCGGAGTGGGCCGTCGCGCAATCGTGCGAAGAGATCGGCCGCCTCTTCGGTCCCGCCGAAGCGAACGGGCGCGACGCGTACATCCTCGAACGCCGGCACGACATCGAGTTCGTGTGCGATCGGCTCCTCCGGGAGCTCACGGGCGACACCCCGCAGATCCTGCCGCGCGAAGATCACCCGACGATCGTCATTGCGAGGGACCTTTCGCCGGCCGATACGGCCAGCATGGTCGACTACCCGGTCATCGCGTTCATCACGGAGATCGGCACGCGCACGAGCCACACCGCCATCATGGCCCGCGCGCTCGAGATCCCGGCGGTCGTCGGCATGGCCGACGCGCTCTCGGTCATTCGCACCGGCGACCAGCTCATCGTCGACGGCCTTCGCGGCGAGGTCATCGTCAATCCGACCGA
>DATHQY010000691.1:0-6149 GCA_035482215.1 Polyangiaceae bacterium
GCCTGTTGTCGAACGCGTTCCTTTATACGGGCGACGACAACATGGCGACCAAGACCGAGCTGAACGCCAGCCAGGACACGAACGGCGTCACGCACCAGCACGTCGTGACGTACAGCAACTCGGGCGCTTGCAAGATCGGCACGAAGACCGGCGGAACGACCATGCAAGGCATCGTGTGGAACGATATCGACATCGTGAAAGCCGGACGCGCCATGGCCGTCGACGGCTACGACACCGCCAAGATCGAGGGCACCATCTGGGAGAACATCCGGATCGAAGCGGCGGATACCAGTTTGGTCGACATCAACGAGGACATGCCTCCGACGTGGCGCACCGCCGCCAATATGACCGTGACCGACGACTCGACGTTCGAGAACATCACGTCGGCGGTCGACAAGACGGTCAACCTGCACGGCAAGAACTCGACGGTCAACATCGACGGGGTTCACTTCATCAACTTCAACGTGGCGGGCAAGGCGATCACCGCAGCGACGTCTTCGTGGAGCGAGCAGGACGTCATCAACATCACGTTCCAGTGAGCCACGAGACGGCGCGAGCGGAGTGACGTGGGCGGCCTAGGTGGGGACCGCCCTCACTGTGCGACGCTGACCCGCTGTCTCCCGGCGCGCATCTTGATGCGCACGAGCATGTTGGCGGTGAGGCGCGCCGCGGCTTCGGCCAGCAGCGCGCCGGAGTCGTCGCGCACGTCGTCGATGAGCACCATGTTCTCGCGCAACAGCGCCACGTCGACCGTCTTCACGACGCACAGGCGAGCTCCGAGCACGAGCATCATCTCCAGGCCCGCCTCGCCGGCCAGGTGAACCGTCCGCGACGCCGGAAACTGCGACGCCCATTCGCTGGCCGGCTGCACGAAGCGGGTGCGCGGCACGAACAGAGTGAAATGCATGCCGCCGGCGCGCATCGCCGTTTTGACCGCGCCGAGCGTCTGGTTGCACATCTCCGCGAGGAGCTCGATGACATCGTCGGCCTGCGGATCGCGTACTCCGACCACGTCCTTGGCAAGATCGCGCCCCGCTTGGATCGAGGTGAAGATCCCGAGCTCCAGGCGAATCCGGGAGCGGACGTCGACCATGACGAGGGTCGTGCGCGTATCGTGCTTTTCGCCCGCGGACGGCGCGGCCGTCTCGTGTAGCGTCTTTCCCGTTGCCGCCGAGAGGCCGCGCGCCAGCGTCTTCCCGATGTCGCGCCAGGCCCCCTTGGCGATGAACTTGGACAGGTCGTCATCGGACGGCGCCGCGCCACGAAGGACGCCCGAGGACGCCGGCGTCGCTGCAGCGGCGCTCGCTACGAGAACGGGCGCGCTGCCGGGTACGAGCCGCGAAAGCACGGCGCTCGCTACCGCATCGGCCGGGGTCGGCTTCACGAGGACCTCGGACACCCCGGCGGCCAGCGCGTAATCGCGTGCCTCGCGCTGCGCAAGCACGGTGCACATCACGAAGGGGGCGCTGGAACCCGCCTCTCGCATCGCTCGCACGAGGGAGATCCCATCCATCGAGGGCAGGAGCCACTCGGCGATCACGAGATCGAACGCGCGGGCGCGCAATGCAGCCACGGCCTCCGCGCCGTCGAAGGCGGTCTCGACGTCGAGCGAATCCCTGAGGATGTCCGACAGCGCGGTCGCAAAGGCGACATCGTTGTCCGCGACAAGGACCCTCATCGTCGTCTTTTCACGCGGCGCGTCCCCCCCAGAGCAGAAAACGGCCGCTCGACGGCGTTCATTAGGACTGGCGGCCCCGATCGTCCGCGATCGCCCTCAACCGACGAGCCTTGTGGCCGTTCATACAAATGGGGCAAGGGCACGCCCTGCTCCGAAGCGGATTGTGGGGGTCTGGATGGGCAGAACGGTAATCGTCGTCGATGACTCTCGGACCGCGCGGACGCAGGTTCGCAATGCTCTGTCCGCCACCGGCTACCAAATCGTCGAGGCGCAGAACGGACGCGACTGCTTGGCCCAGCTCGTGGACCACCCGAAGACGTCGCTGGTCATTTGCGACGTCAACATGCCCGTGATGGATGGGCTTGAGATGCTTCAGCAGATGAGAACCACGGGCGCCAAAACACCCGTGTTGATGCTGACGACCGAGGCCGGGCCCGAGCTCCAACGCCGAGGACGGCAGGCGGGCGTCGTGGGCTGGATCGTCAAGCCGTTCGACCCTGCCGCGCTTGTCCGGACCGTGCGCACGTTGCTCGGCGACGCCTGAAATGAAGTCGGCCGACCGGCCGACGAGCACAGAACCACGCGGGAACGATACGTCCACTTTGTTGAATGATCGGGAGGGGCTCGCTCATGGGGCTTGAAGGCTATGAGATCGGTGAGGTCATCGCGGAGTCCGCATACAGCGTAGTGCGGAGGGCGACCCGCCGGATCGACGGCGAGCACGTCATTCTCAAGATCAACGCCCGCGAGGTCCCGAGTGCGCGAGAGATCGGGCAACTCGAGTTCGAGTACCGCATCTTGCGCAAGCTCGCGAATCCGACGGTGATCCGCGCTCTCGCGCTCGAATCCCACGGCGATCGCCTCGCCTTGGTCCTGGAAGATTACGGCGGGCTCGACCTGTGCGGATGGTTGGACAAGACGCCGCTCGACCTGTTCTTCACCATCGCTGCGGGCATCGCCCGCGCGTTGCAGGTCGTCCATCGCGCGGGCGTCATCCACAAGGACGTCAATCCGCGCAACGTGCTCCTCAATGGCGCGACCGGCGCGGTGAAGCTCATCGACTTCGGAATCTCCACCGAGCTCTCCCAGGAGCGCCAGGCGATCGAGACCGCGAGCCACCTCGAGGGGACCCTCCCCTACGTCTCTCCGGAGCAGACCGGGCGCATGAATCGCGACCTGGACTACCGCAGCGACTACTATTCGCTCGGCGTCACGCTCTTCGAGCTATTGACGGGTAGGACTCCCTTTTCCGCCAGCGACGTCATGGGCTGGGTGCACTGCCACATCTCGCATCCCGCTCCGGATCCGCGCAGTGTGATCCCTGCGATCCCGGAGGCCGTCGCCAGGATCGTACTCAAGCTCCTCGCCAAGAACCCCGAGGACCGGTACCAGGGCAGCCACGGGCTCCTCGCCGATCTGGAGATCTGCCGCCGCGAGTGGGGCGAGCGTGGCGCGATCACACCGTTCGCGCTCGGCAAGGCCGACGTGCCCGAGCGCTTCCACGTTTCGCAAAAGCTCATCGGCCGCGAGCAAGAAGTCGCCGCCCTCCACACCGCCTTCGATGAGGCGAGCCAGGGGCCTGCGCGGCTCCTCCTCATCGGCGGATACTCGGGCGTCGGCAAGTCGGCACTCGTCCATGAGCTGCAGAAAGACGTCGTCCGCGGCCGCGGCCACTTCATCGCCGGCAAGTTCGACCAGCTCGATCGCAACGTGCCGTACGGCGCCGTCGTTCAGGCGCTGCGGGCCCTGGTGAAGCAGCTCCTCGGCGAGCCCGAGGCCCGCCTCTCCGTCTGGCGCCGCGACCTGCGCGCCGCGGTCGGCTCGAACGGACGCGTGCTGACCGATTTGGTCCCCGAGCTCGCCGAGATTCTCGGCCCGCAGCCCGCCGTTCCCGAAGTCGCGCCCCGGGAGGCGCACACCCGTTTCCAGCGTGTCTTCAGCGACTTCCTTCGCGCCGCTGCGATGCCCGATCACCCGCTGGTCCTCTTCGTCGACGACCTGCAGTGGGCGGATGCGTCGACCCCCGAGCTCCTCGTGCAGCTCCTCGCAGACGACGGTCTGCGCCACGTGCTCATCCTCGGCTCGTACCGCGACAACGAGGTCCGCTCGGGCCACGTGCTGCAGTCGGCCGTGAGCGAGCTCCGGAAGAACCGCCCCGATGCGTTGCAAGAGATCCTGCTCTCGCCGCTCGGCGAAGAGGACGTCAACCGCATCGTGGCCGACACGCTGCACCGCGATTCGGAATCGTGTCGTTCGGTCTCGGCGCTCATCGCGCAGAAGACGGGAGGCAACCCCTTCTTCGTCAAGGAGCTCCTCGCGGCGCTCGGCCGCGACGGTGCGTTCCGCTTCGTGCCCGAGCACGGCCGCTGGGACTGGGACGAGGAGCTCGTGGGCAAAGCCGGCGTGAGCGACAACGTCGTCGACCTGATGGTCCAGCGCCTTCGCCGGCTCCCTCCCGCGACCGTCGAGGTGTTGCGCCTGGCGGCGTGCCTCGGCAACAGCTTCGAGCTCGACTCGCTCGCTCGCGTCGCCGGTCGGCCGGCGGGAGAAGTGGCGACCGCGCTTTGGGAGGCCGTCCGCGAGCGCGTGCTCCTGCCGATGGGCAGCGCGTACCGCTTGGTCCACGACCGCCGCGCCTACGACGATGCAGGGCTCAGCGCGCTCGGCGTTCGCTACCAGTTCCAGCACGATCGCGTCCAGCAGGCCGCATACTCCTTGGTCCACCCGGACGAGCGCGCGCGCGTGCACCTCGCGATCGGGCGCTTGCTCCTCGGCGGCGCGCGGGCCCCGTCCGATCAGGAGCTGTTCGAAACCGTGAACCATCTCAATCTGGGTCGATCGCTCATCGACGATCCGGCCGAGCGCACGACGCTCTCGCGCCTCAACGACGCCGCCGGTGCTCGCGCGAAGCGAGCTGCGGCCTACGCGGTGGCCGCTGGGTACTTCGAGGCCGCCGTGGATCTTCTCACGCAAGAAGAGGCCGCCGCCGACGCCGACCGCGTTTTCGAATGCCGGCGAAGCCGCGTCGAATGCATCTTCCTGTGCGGCGATCCCGAACGAGCCGAGGCCCTGTGCACCGAGCTCGATGCCATCGCACACGATCGTTGGGCAAAGATCGCGGCGATCGAGCTCAAGGCGCAAGTTCTCGACCATCAGGCCCGACTGCTCGAGGCCATCGCCACGTTGCGCGGGGGCCTGCGCCTCATGGGCGTGGAACTGCCCGAAGACATGGGCGCGATCGGCGCGCTCATCGGCGAGGGGATCGGCAAGATGCAAGGGCACCTGGCGCGGGTGCCGATCGAAGACCTGGTCAACCTACCGGCGATGACCGATCGCGAGAAGATCACGATCGCAAAGCTTCTCTTCCATCTGGTCGTGCCGTCGATCCAGGCGTGCCCGCCGCTCTTCATCCTGAGCGAGCTGATGATGTTCGATCTCGCGCTCACCGCCGGGGTCAACGATTTCTCCTGCAAGAACTTCGTCGATTGCGGAATCATCCAGGGGGGCATCCTCGGCGACCACGATCGGGCCTACCGTCTCGGCAAGGTCGCCTTCGAGCTCCTCAAGCGCGAAGCGTCGCGCCCGCTCGCGTCCGGTGTGAGCTTCGTCTTCGCAAGCTTCGTGTCGCACTGGAGAGCGCACTACCGGGAGTCGCTCCAGTCGTTCGACGACGCGGTCCGGCTCGGGCTCGAGCTCGGCGACAACCCACACGTGACGTATGCGTATGCCATCAAGGCGCAGCGCCTCTTCTTCGCGAGCCGCCCGCTCGCCGAATGCGACGAGCAGGCACGGCGCGCCGCCGCCTACCTCACGGAGTTTCGCGCGACCAACCAGTTCGACGGCGTGCGCCTCGTCCAGCGCGCGATCGCGCGACTGCGCAGCGAACCGTTGGACATGCCGGACTCCGAGTTCACCGCGCGCCTCGCCGCGATCGGCAACGCGCAGTGGATCTTCTTGCATGCGCACGCGCAGTGCTTGCTGTCGATCATTCTGCGCGACTACGAGACCGCCGCGCGCTGGCACGCGTTGGCCGAGGAGAACGAGGCGGGCGGGCGCATCCAGTACGCATTCCCGGATCACCACGCGCTCGGCGCGCTCCTCCTCGCCCGCCGCTGGACCACGGCGGCCGCCGAGGAGCGCGCAGCGCTTTCGGCCAAGATGGACGAGAACCTCGCGCGTTTGCAGTCCTGGGCGCAGAGCTGCCCGGCCAACTACGCTCCCAAGCACAAGCTCGCCGCCGCCGAAGCGGCGCGCGTGCGCGGCGAACCCCTCGAGCAGGTGCTCGCGCTCTACGACGAAGCCTCGTCGCTGGCCGGAGAAGACTTCCTGCCCTGGCGCGCGCTCACGAGCGAGCTTCAGGGCGAGCACTGGGTCGCACGCGGCCAGCCGCGCATCGCGCGCGTCTTTCTCACGCAGGCCTACCGCCTCTACGAGCGCTGGGGCGCCGCCGCCAAGGTGCGCCAGATGCGCG